>JACUTT010000002.1 GCA_014859655.1 Campylobacterales bacterium | reverse complement strand
CTAGGCTTCGCTATTTTCAAAAAGGCCTCTATCTCTTTTCTGTCCTGCGCATCGATGCCGTCTCCCTCGTAGGAGAAGGAGAAGGATTCTATCGAGGAGAAGGCAAAAGATTTCCCTTTCTGATCTTCACTGTACTGCAGAGATTTTTCGTTGTTGAAGGTGAGCCCGATGATGACGCCGCTGCTTGTTTTTATGTCGATACTCAAAGCGTGTTGGGAGTAGGCGTTTAAGGCCGTAGTTACATTCATAATAGACTCTTTTAGTAGTTTTGTCAGACGATATTGGCAAATTAGGACGAATGTTTACTACAACATCAAATATAATTTTTAAAGCAGAGCCTATGAGCAAAGACGTCGACACCCTGAGCGCAAAAGTCAAATACAGCGTTCACGGTTTTTTTATCTCTGTCGCGACGACGGTGGCGGAGCCCGCTACGATCTTGCCGCTGATGGTCTACTACTTCTCCGGTTCACCCCTTCTGGTCGGACTTTTTGCCTCCTTGCTCAAGGGCGGTTCTGTCCTCGTCCAGCTCTTCGCCGCCTTCTATGCCCAGTCCTATCCGCGCATGATGCCCTACCTTTATGGAGTCTTTGCCGCGCGTATCTTTTCGTGGTTCTTTATCGGGGTCATGGTCTATTTTTTCGGGCAGGAGTATCCCAACATCGCCCTGGCCAGCATCGGACTCGGACTCTTCATCTTCTCCTTTGCCGCCGGTTTCGGCTCGGTTTATTTTAACGAGATCATCGCCAAGGTCTTCTCCAACAAAGAGCGGGGAAAGGTTATCGCGATCAGGCAATTTTTCATGGGATTGGGTGCTATAGCAAGCGGGGCGAGTGCGGGCTGGATCCTGTCGCATTTTGAGCCGCCGCACTCTTTTGGGCTCTTGTTTATCTTCTCGGCGCTCTTGATGAGCATCGGCATCTTTGCCTTCGGGAGCATTCCCGAGCCCGTCAAGATAAAGGTGGGCATCAAGGAGAAGCGTTTCAAAACCTTTATCCTCAACAGCCAGAAGGTGCTTAAAGAAGACCTGCGCCTGCGCCGCCAGATCATCACCTATCTCCTGGCCTATGCCCATCTGCTTTCACTTCCTTTTATCATCCTGGACGTGAGCGAAAGAATGACGCTTGACGGGATGGACATCGGCCTCTTTATCTCGGCGCAGATGAGCGGAGGGATGCTGAGCAACCTTCTGTGGGCGCGCTGCTCCTCGAAAGGAAGAAACCTGATGATCATCCACCTCTCCTTCCTTCTGTATATTTTCTGGATAGTGATGGCGCTTGTAAGCGAAAGCGTCTATGCCTTTGTGGCGCTCTTTTTTGCTCTGGGCGCGGCTATGGACGGGATGCGTCTGGCCTTTTCAAACATGATCCTGATCATTTCGCCCGAAGAGAAACGCCCCGTTTATATCGCCCTGCAGTCAAATCTGAGTTCCATCGGGCTCTTCTTCTCCATCCCGGGTGCGCTTATCTTGCAGTACTTCTCCTATGAGATCCTTTACAGCGTGACGCTTGCCGTGCTGATCGCGGGTTTTGTCTACTCGTTTCGCCTCAGAGATGAGGTCTGATTACTCCCGCGGGGCACCTCTAAGCTCTATCGTCTCATTAATAAAAAGATGGCTCAGGTAGATCACAAAGAAGAGCGGGAAAAATATCGCTACGAAGGGGATCAGAGTTAGCAGGTAGATCATAAAGGTACGCAGTCGGATCTGGTTTCCTGCCAGGACCATGATGCGGAAATACTCCGGCTTGGTGTTGATCGTCGAGCCCACGTCAAAGACAAGCATCTTGTGAAAAAAGTAGTAGGCCGGAAGGTTAAAAGCGATGATGTTAAGAATAGGGATAAAGTAAAAAGGGATTAGCAGCAGGTAAAGCAGGAGCATGACCAAAAACGATTTGAGCGCGTACCAGACGATCTCAAAGAGATTGCCGTGGCCTATGATCTTGAAGGGCGGATAGTAGCGTGACTTGAGTTTTCTGACGACAAGGGGCGTAAAGAATCCGACAATAATGACGGCAATGATGACGGAGAGGATAAGCAGAAAATAGCCTGCTGCCAGAAGAATGATCTTTTCGATGATCCAGCGCAAGATATCGTTTTCAAGCATGCTTGAAAGTATCTGCGAGCTTTTTAGCGACTCTAAGAGTGCCATAGGATCGATGTCGGTTAGGGAGGAGCTCTCGCTCTGATTTTCATCAACAGTGATGCTTAGAGAACTCTGCGAGATCGTCTGCGAAGGCGTTGAATACTCGGTGCTCGTCTTTTCAATACGCAGCGTGTTTATCTTCTCATGAAGCATCTGCGCCCCATAGCTCAAAGCGCTAAAAAGAAGGAGCAGGGTAATCACCATAGGCGCAAGGGCTAGGGTGAGAAAATAAGGGGTGAAGAAATCCTTCAGGGCGAGTGTAAAAAGGTTCTTTTTTTTCATAATCATAGGGTCTCCTTGTGGATGTTGTGTTGCCGCTACTCTTTGCTCCAGAGTCTCTCGTTGAGTTTGAGCTCGTCAATGATGCCGACGGCGAGTTGCAGGGTAGAGATATACTCTTTTATCAGCGCATAGTCAAGCAAGGAGGTGAAAAGCGTCGGCTCAAAGAGGTCCTTCTTGTGTTCAAGCGCGAGATAGATCTGGCTGGCCGAAAAGCTGACGTAGAGCGGGACTTTGGAGCGTTTCTTGTAATCAAGCAGGCGTTTCATCATCGCATGCGTCAGGATATAGCGGCTTTCGATCTGGTCGCTGCCGTAGACGACAAAATGCTTCTCAAACTCCGGGTCGTCCATCTTTATCAGCTCTTCTCTTTGCATGTTCTGCTTTTGCAGCCAGGAGCCGATGAGCCTGCCGAAAACTTTTTCAGCCCTGTCGGGAAAGACGGCGGTACGTCCTTTGAAGTGTTTGTTGAAATCGGCCACGATAAAGAGCCCCTGAAAGATCGTATGCCAGGAGCTGTTTCCCTTTGAGTTACGCGAACGGTACTGGGCATGCACATCCGAAAACTGCAGCTTCACCCCCTCGATCTCCCCTCTGACGAGGTCATTCCCGCTATAGCGGTCGATCTCTTTTCTAAAAAGCCGGGAGCGCTCGAAGTAGCTTTGCGAGACGTGGTGGCTTTTGTGGTACTGCAGCGCCTCGTCGATCTCTTTGATGAGAGGGCGGATGATCTTCTCTTTAAACCCATAGGCATAGCTACTGCTCATATGCTTTTTTATAAAGAAGAAGAGTCCCCCGCCGGCAAGAAGTGGTAAAAAATCGGCTTCGGAGTGGGCATGCGTACTTTTGAAAAGCAGGGCATAGGTGAGAAGCGAGGCAAAAAATGCGATGACAAGGCCCACATAGAGCACGCTGCTTGCAAGCTCTTTTCTCTGCACTTCGAGCTTTTTAAGGTCGCCATGGAGTTCGTTGTAGAAGTAGTCGGTAAGTTTGCTTAGTCTCTTGCGGCGCCCAATAGCCATTATCAGCTCTTAAAGAGAACTTTGACATCGACCGTTTTACGTTCATGCTCTGCGGTCTCAAAAACAGCCTTTCTGCTATAGCGCATCAGATTTGCCATGAAGTTGGTCGGAAACATCTCGATGATGTTGTTGTAGTCCGTCACGGCCTGATTGTAGGCCCGCCGTGCAGCCGAGATCTGCTCTTCAAGCTCCAAAAGAGTCCGCTGAAGGTGCATGACATTTTCGTTGGCTTTGAGGTCGGGATAGTTCTCGACGGCCACCATAATGGAGCCGAGCGCACCGGTGACTTGCTTGTCAAGCGATATCTTCTGCTCGTCGCTGACGCCGGGTTTCATCGCCAGAGAGCGCCACTGGGTAATCTTCTCTAGAAGCTCCTTCTCGTGGCTCATATACTGCTGCACGGAAGCGACAAGATTGGGGATGAGGTCGTAGCGTTTTTTAAGGACTGTATCGACGCTTGCAAAGATGTTTTCGACTTGATTTTTATGCGAGATCAGGGTGTTGTACATCAACATCAGGACAAAAGCGAGAACGCCCAAAACGATCCAGACTGTCATGGTTGGCCTTTTTAAAATATGTGAAATATTATGGCGACTGTAAGATTAGTCAAAGATTAATAGAGAAGTTTTTGCCAAAGCTTCTTCTGTGCTGACTCTTTTTTGAGTCTTGTGTTATCATTTGCATGTGAAGGAGTGCACATGGAAAACTACAGGTTTATCATCTCAGGCAAGGTTCAGGGCGTCTGGTACCGCAAGGCAGTTTCGGAAAATGCCCGAAAAAAAGGCTTCAGCGGCTATGTCAAAAACCTCGAAGACGGGAGCGTGGAAGCCGGGGCCCGTCTAAGCGACGATGAGTTTGCCGACTTTATAGAGATACTGGAAAAGGGATCGCCCGCTTCACGCGTGGACAGTATCGAGCAGTTCGAGAGCAACGAAGCGTTTTCAGACGAGTTTACGATACGTTAGAATTTGGTATTAGCCATCTCTTTTGCCGCCAGATAGCCACTTGCCCAGGCAAAATGGAAGTTGTAACCGCCGCGACGGCCGACGATGTCAAGTACCTCTCCCGCAAAGTAGAGCCCCTTGCACTTCAGGGACTCCATGCTCTTGGCGTTCACCTCTGCCGTACTGACGCCTCCTCCGCTCACCTCCGCGTGTTTGAAACCGTGGGTCTCTTTGACCTCAAAACGCCAGTCTTTGATCTTGGAGACGATCTGTTTGGCCGTCTTGATCGAGAGCTCTTTTGCCAGGGTCGAGGGCTCTACCTTGGCATCTTCGAGCAGGGTAGCGGCAATCTTGATGCTCAGCAGTCCCGAAAGCAGCGTTGCCATCGTGTAGCCGCCGAGACTTTGCGAAAGCGCCAAGAGCTGCGTGCTCAGGGCCTGACGGTCAAAGAGCGGCAGAAGATCAAGTCCAATGGAGACGCGCTCATAGTTCAAGAGCGCTTGGGAAGCCTTCTGGGAGATGTCCAAAATCGCAAAGCCGGAGATGCCGTACTTGGTAAAGAGGATGTCTCCTTTTATCGTCTGCTCTTTTTTGCCGTTGAGGTAGAGGGTGACCTCGGCTTCGAGTTTGGCCCCGCTGATCTTTTCGTGGACAGAAGAGTCCAGATGCAGCTGCACCAAAGAGGGGTAGGTCGCAAGGACAGTGTGGCCGAAAGACTCGGCGATAGCGTAGCCCAGAGCAGAGCCTCCAAGCTGAGGTGCGGCCTCGCTTCCCGTGGCAATGAGCACTCTGTCGTAGGCTTGCGGCACTTTTTCTTCGCCGTGCAGGTAGAACTTGGCTTCGGTTTTTTCCACCCGGGTGACAGTCTGCTCGGTAAAGAGCTGCACCCCGCAGCTTTTCGCGGCGCTTTCAAAACTCAGCGCCACCGATTTGGCCTCATTGGAGAGGGGATAGGCCCGTCCGTCATCGAGGAGATTGAGAAAAAGACCGATGCTTTTGCAAAATTTTTGAAGCTGCTCGAAGGTGAAGTTTTTTAAGCAGAAATCCACAAATTCGGGTTTCTCTCCGAAGTAGTCGGTCGTGCTGAGACGGGCATTGGAGATGTTGCAGCGTCCGTTTCCTGAGGCTAGGATCTTCTTGGCGAGGGCTATGTTTTGTTCATACAGGTGCACGGTCGCACCCTCTTTTGCCGCAGTGATGGCAGCCATAAGACCTGCCGCGCCGCCGCCGATAATTGCTATAGTGAAGGGGGTTTTGTTTTGCATCGCGAATTGTATCCTCTTTTGTTTTGCGCTCTCAGGCGCCCCGCATGGGTTTACAGGCCCAAAAAGATCTTTTTGGCGCGTTCGAGGTCTTCGAGTGTGTCGATACCGAAACCGGCACTGGCCACCTTTACCATAGCAATCTTTTTGTCATGATAGATGGCGCGCAGCTGCTCGAGCTTCTCGATGTCTTCGATTGGCGCGTCATCGAGCATACAAAAATCGTGGAGGCTTTTTTTCGTAAAGCCGTAGATGCCGATATGGCCGAAATAGGTCGCATTTCCGCTGCGGTTGAAGGGGATGGGGTTGCGTGAGAAGTAGATGGCGTTGTGGTTGACGTCCATGATCACCTTGACTAGATTGGGGTCCTGGGCTGCGTCGTCGTTGACGGCGTTATAGCAGCTCGCCATGATAAACGGAGCCTTCTGCTTTTTGAGCTCGTTCAGGCGTGTGATGACGGCGTGCACGACATCGGGCTCGATGAAGGGCTCGTCGGCCTGGATATTGACGATGATCTCCTCGTCGTTGAGATCAAGAAGCTGGGCAGCCTCATTGATGCGGTCGGTTCCGCTCTTGTGCGTGTCGGATGTCATTATCGCTTTGTAGCCGTACTGCCTGCACAGATCGATTACCTCCAAGGAGTCGGTTGCGATCGCTATGTCGTCGAGATGCTCTACCTGTTTTGCGGTGCGGATCACCATAGGAAGGCCGCCGATGTCGGCTAAAACTTTCTTAGGAAAACGCGAAGAGGCGAGTCGGGCAGGGATAATAATCATTTTTAACCTTTGCATGGAAGAAATTTGATATAATCAATTTTTTTAAAAGTATAGCTAAATAGTGTAATTTATTTTAACTTTACCTACGTACGGTTCACTGTACACGGACCCCTGTTGAAGGGACCCTAATGTTAGCACAGTCAAAGGGGCTTTACCCACTTAGCGTTCTTATAGCAAGGAGAAAAACTGCTTTTATACCAGCCCTCAGAGGGGTATTGCTACAACAGCGATTCTATTTTTTTATACGATTTCATCTCCTCGTTTCAGCTCAGAGGGCGTCTTCTTGATGTGGGAACAGGCTGCGGGATACTGGGGCTTCTGGTAGGGCGTGACAACGCGGTGAACGTGGAGGGGATAGAGAAGCAGTGGGCATTTTGCGAGTACACCAAAAAAAATGCCGAGATCAACAAGCTTGCCTATCGTATGCATCAGGGGGACTTTTTGGCTTACGAGGATGAAAAAGGGTTTGATGTCATCATCTCCAATCCTCCCTTTTATCATGAGGGCGCCTCAAAAAGCGAGAACGAGATGCGCCATGCGGCACGCTATAACACCCATCTGCCCCTTGGGCAGTTCTTTACAAAGGCCTCGCGTCTGTTGCGCCCGCGCGGCCATTTTCTCTTCTGCTATGATCCGCAGCAGTTTCAAAGCATCAGCGAAGAGCTGAAAAAGGCAAAACTGACGATCGAGACGGTGCAGTTTGTCCATCCCAGGGTGAACAGAAAAGCCTCATTGGTCATGGTCCAGGCGCGCAAAAGTTCAAAATCGTTGATGGAAGTCAGAGCACCCTTTATCGCATTTGACGAGGATGGGGTCAGCGAGGCGGCGCAAAATATCTATAAAAAAGCAAGGACACACAGTATAAAATGTACCCTTTAATGAATGAAGACGGCTATGTGTACAGTTTTGACCCCAATGCCTGCGAAAGCTGCGGCGGAAACTGCTGCACGGGCGAGAGCGGTTATATCTACCTCAATGCGGCGGAGATGGAAAAGATCGCCGACTTTTTAGGACTCTCCTTGGATGCCTTTGCACAGGAGTATCTCATTAAAAACGGCTACAAATTCTCGCTCAAGGAGAAGGTGGTGGTCGCAGGCTCGCATGACTGCATCTTCTTTGATCGAAAAATTAACGGCTGCTCTATTTACCCCGTGCGCCCGACACAGTGCCGTACCTTTCCCTTTTGGAGCTATTTTAAAACCCACAAAGAAGAGCTGCGTTCCGAGTGTCCGGGAGTGCTTTTTAAGGATGAAAATGTCTAAATCTTTCGCTTTAGTTTTAATAGTAGCCTCACTTCTTTTTACGGCGTGCGCGAATCACTACGAGCCGCTCCCGTCGAATGTAAAAAGCTTTGAGGATGAGGATCGGCTCATCATCACGGCCCTTTATGCCAAAAGCCAGGGCGATATGAACTCGACAATCTCGCTTTTTGAGCTTCTATATGAAAAGTCCGATAAAAAAGAGTACCGCAACGAAGAGCTTATCGCGATGATACAGTCGCGCCAGAATGAGAGGGCACTGAAGAAGATAGAGGAATACAAGGCAGCGCTTGATGAAGGCGAGACAGACGTGGAGCTGGAGCGTCTCAAAATCGCTGCCCTGATGGAGCTGCAGTCTTACAACGAGGCAAAAACGCTTCTTCTGGCCCTGGTCGAGCACACCAAGGCGGCCAGCGAGTATCAGCAGATCGCGGCGATCTACATGAACCAGGGCAGATACGAGTTTGCCCTGCGCTACCTTCAAAGTGCCTATGCGATCAATTATGACGAGGGCATACTCGACAAGATGGCCATCATCTTGTATGTCAACCTGAACCGTAAAGCCGAAGCCGTCTCGCATCTTGAGACGCACATCCGCCTTCATGGCTGCTCTGAGATAATCTGTACACGGCTGGGGAGCTTCTATAGCGAAGAGAACAACGTCGATGGGATGTTGCGCGTCTATCTGCGGCTCTATGAGAGTACAAAAGACGAGAAGTACGCGCAGACGGTGGTCAAGCTTTACAACTACAAAAAAGATGCTATCTCTCTGATACAGTTTCTTGAAAAGAGCGGAAGCGACGATGCGCTTTTGCTGCAGCTCTATATCAGTACGAAAAACTATCCAAAGGTGGTTAGTCTCGCGGATAAACTCTACAGAGAAGACGGCGACTCCTACTATCTGGGACAGAGCGCGATCTTCGAGTACGAGGGCGCGGAGGATAAACACAATGAGGCCATGGTCGCTTCGGTGATGGAAAAACTTAAGCGCGTCATCGAGTATGCGGAAAATGCGATGTACCTGAACTATCTGGGCTATCTTCTGATCGACCATGAGATCGACATTGAAGGCGGAATGGCCTATGTCAGAAAAGCGCTGGAAGTTGAGCCGGAGTCGCCCTACTATCTGGACTCTCTGGCCTGGGGATACTACAAACAGGGCAAGTGCAAAAAAGCCCTGAAGCTGATGGAAAAGGTGCAGATAAACCTCGGCAAAGAGGACGCAGAAGTCAGCGCGCATCTTAAGGCAATCAAAGCCTGTATTAAAATGAAAGGAAAGTAGAGTTAATGATTTTAGACGATATCATCAAAAAGACAAAAGAAGACCTGGTCATTAGAGAGAAACAGTTTCCGCTTGAGTGGCTGGGGCGCTCTCTTGCCTTTAATGCACGCCAGCCGCGTGACGTTCGCGACTACCTGCGTTCAAGCGAGGAGGAGCCTTATCGCATTATCGCCGAGGTGAAAAAAGCGAGTCCCTCAAAAGGGGTTATCCGCGAGGATTTTGATCCTTTGGAGATTGCTCAGGCCTACGAAAGAGGGGGCGCGAATGCGATCTCCGTCTTGACGGAACCGCACTTTTTTCAAGGAGACCTGGAGTATCTCGCGGGCATACGCCGCTATGTCGGTACCCCGCTTTTGCGAAAAGACTTTATCGTCAGCAAGTATCAGATTCTAGAGGCTTTGGTCTATGGAGCTGATTTTATTCTTCTCATCGCCAAGGCGCTCTCTCGCAAGGAGCTCAAAGAGCTTCTGAACTATTCGCGCCATTTGGGCATGGAAGCGCTGGTGGAGATCCATGACAAGACAGACCTCACCAAGGCGATCTTCGCGGGCGCGGATATCATCGGTATCAACCACCGCAACCTGGAGACCTTTGAGATGGATATGGAGCTATGCCACAAGCTTATCCCGCTGATCCCCAACGGCAAGATCATCGTTGCCGAGAGCGGTATCTACGAGCACAAACAGTTAGAAGAGCTCCATAAGATAGGTGTGGATGCCTTTTTGGTGGGCGAGTCGTTTATGCGCCAGGACGATATCGAAGGCGCGATCCGCACCCTGAAGAACGGGAAATAGTTTTCGGCTCTGCGCCGAACACGCCAAGACTACGCGAGTAGTTTTTTGGCGCACTCGTTGATGCGTTTGCCGTCTGCTTTTCCAGAGAGGGTTTTGGAGGCCGCGCCCATAATCTTGCCGATGTCTCTCATGGACTCGGCGCCGACTTGGGCTATGATGCTTTTGAGGGCGGCTTCGAGCTCAGCGTCATCGAGCTGCTGCGGCATATAGACGCTGTAAATAGCTATCTCGGCCGCCTCTTTCTCATACAGATCCTCGCGTCCTGCTTCTTTGAACTGGGCGGCGGAGTCCTGGCGCTGTTTGAGCTGCTTTTGGATGATCTTGCTGACATCCTCATCGCTAAGCTCTCTGCGCTCATCGACTTCAACTTGTTTAAAAGCGGAGAGCAAAAGACGCAAAGCATCGCGTTTTTGAACCTCTTTTGCTTTCATGGCCTCTTTCATATCGTTTTTGATCTGATCTAATAATGTTGACATTGTTATCCTTGGAACTTAAATTGCTTTGATTATACAATAGACTTCCTGCATAACCCTTTACCGGCTCAGAGGGTGAAGGGTTATGCAGGAAGTCTAAGAAGGAAGATTATGAAGAAGATATATAGTTCACTACTCTTGGCCGTATTGGCTTTTTCGGGCTGCGCGGAGCATGTGGTCGATCCGGATATCAATTTTAAGCCGCCCGAATATGTTGAGCAGCTGCCTGCAAAAGAGACGCATGAGAACCTTGATGCTCAGGGCAGTCTCTTCGGCCAGGGCGATAATCCGCTCTTTTCTGACCACAAGGCGATGCATATGAACGATATCGTGACGATAGTGATCTCTGAAGCGGCGACATCCTCATCGTCCAACACAAAAAAGCTGGCAGAAGCAGACACCTCGGCCTTGGGCGGCGGACTCTTCTCGGCCGGCGGGGGAAGCGGCACAACGGATGACATCGTCAACAAGCTCAACCGTGCGACCAACGTTGGTTTTGGCACAAACTCTACATCAAATTATGACGGTTCGGGAAGAGCCTCGCACAACAACACCTTCGCCACGACCGTCTCCGCACGCGTCATCAAGATACTCTCCAACGGCAACTATTATGTCTCGGGCAGACGGGAGATCCTTGTGGACGGCGAAAAACAGGTCATTCAGCTCAGCGGCGTTATTCGCCCCTTTGACATTGACCAGAACAACCGGGTCAATTCGGCACAGATGGCTGACGCCAAGATCATGTACAAAACAGAGGGCGACTTGAAGCGCTCTACTCAGCAAGGCTGGGGAACCAAACTAGTGCAGGCGATCTGGCCCTTTTAATCAGCCCGTGTAGCGAAAATTTCTTGCTATAATGTAGGAAAATTTTCAGGAGCGGCTATGCGTTTACTTCTTCTACTTTCCCTTCTCTTTTTTGCTTTGCAGGCACAGAGCTATGAGGAGTACCTTCGCGCGCAGGAAGCCGCATTCTCCTCCTTTAAAGAGGAGCGTGACAGGGAATTCTCCGAGTATTTAAACAAGGAGTGGAAGGCGTACCAGGAAGCCCAGGGTATTAAAGGCTATGAAGAGCCTAAACCTAAAACTCTGCCGCAGGCCAAAGAGCATATCTCACAAGCGCCCGAAAAAAAGGTCCTGATCGCGCCGGTGCGGCTGGAAGAAAAAGAGAGCACGCCTCTCATAACGATTGCCCCTCTTACTCCTGTGACGGGGCTTAAAACACTCCATACCAAATTTTTCGGAGTAGAGCTCGCCCTGCATTATGACAAGGTACTTAAAGATGCAGGCCACAAGGAGGTCTCAAAAGAGATGATCACCCAGGCCTGGAAAAAGCTGGCCTCGAGCGAATATGAGACGACCATCAAGGAACTGCGCGAGATCTCGCAGCAGTTAAATCTCAACGACTGGGCGGCCTACCTTCTGGTGACGCAGCTTGCAGAGGGGATCTACAAGGACAAAAATCAGGCAAAGCTTTTTGGCTGGTTTGCGCTGTTGAAGCTTGGCTATGACGCGCGTATCGCCTATCAGCCTCAGCGTGTGCTGCTTTTGCTCAGGGTGGAAAAAGAGCTTTACAACACGGCTTATCATGAGTTGGAGGGGAAGCGCTACTACGCCATCGATTTTTACGCCAAGGGCAAACTCGGCCCGCTTACGACCTACGACTCTTCCTACAAGGATGCCCAGAGATCCATAGATTTTGCGCTGGAGCGGCTTCCGCACTTTGCGCAGGAGAAGGTAACAAAGCGCTTTGTTTTTAGGAACAACAACCAAAATCACTCAATTGAGCTGAGCTATAATAAGCATCTGCTGCACTTTTTTCAAAGCTATCCGCAGGTTGCCTACAGCGACTACTTCTCCTCTGCTGAATCGCTGCAGCTGCAAAGCAGTCTCAAAACGGCGTTTGAACCTCTACTTCGTACAAAGAGCCAGAGCGAGGCGTTGAACCTTATCTTAGGCTTTGTGCAGCACGCCTTTGCCTACCGAGTGGATAGGGAGCAGTTTGGCCGCGAAAAGGTGATGTTTCCCAGTGAGACGATCTTTTATACTTACTCGGACTGCGAGGACAGGGCTATTTTGTTCGCGTACATGGTCAGGACTCTGCTCGGCATGGAGGTTCTCGGTCTGAAATACCCGGAGCATATGGCCACGGCGGTGCACATTGACGAGAAGGTGAAAGGGGAGTACGTGTTGTATAATAAAAGAGCCTATATCATTGCCGATCCGACCTATCGCAATGCCGGAGTAGGGCTTAGCATGCCCCGCTATATAGGAGCGAAATCGTACGAGATCATTTCTACCAAAGCCCAAAAGTAGGGCTTTCTTTATAATACGCAAAATGGGCAGAGCCCATCTTTGCTACGCTAGCCGCAGGGCACTAAAGCTAGCCTCTTTCGAGGTAGAGGTGCAAGAAGTCTTAATAGTTGAAGGCGACCTTGTAGGTCGGATCATCCTCTTCGTAGGCGCAGTATGGCCCTGCATTTTTGAGGATACTCTTGCAGTCTTTGCTGAGATGGCGAAGCAGAAGATTGCGCCCGCTCTCTTCGTACTTCTTGATCAGAGAGTCTATCGCTTCGACCCCGGAGATATCCATCACCCGCGCATTTTTAAAGTCGATCACCACCTTCGGAGGGTCGTTTCTAAGGTCAAAGGTGTCCGCAAAGCTCTGCGTGGAGCCAAAGAAGAGGGGACCGTCAAGCTCGTAGACCTTGGTGCCGTCTGCTTCCATGCTGATCTTTGTAGCGGTGCGCGAATGCTTCCAGGCAAAAACCAGCGCAGAGATGATCACGCCCGAGATCACGGCTATAGCAAGGTCGAAGATGACGGTGATGATGGTCACCAGGATCAGGACAAAGGCATCGGAACGCGGCATATGTTTGATACGGTGCACACTTCCCCACTCAAAAGTTCCAATACTGACCATAAACATAATCCCCACCAAAATGGCAACGGGGATGACGTTGATGATGTCGGTAAAGATAGAGACCAGCAGGATCAGTACGAGTGCGGACGTAAAGGAGGAGAGACGGCCCAAGCCGCCCGAGGTGTAGTTGATGATGGACTGGCCTATCATCGCACATCCTGCCATAGCGCCGAAAAAACCGCAGGTCGTGTTGCCCACACCCTGGGCGATGCACTCCTTGTTCCCGCTTCCGCGTTTTCCGTCCATCTCATCGAGTACGGAAAGCGTAAGAAGCGACTCGATCAGACCGACAAGGGCCACAAGAACCGCGTAGGGAAGCACCAGCAAAAAAGCGTCCCAGGAGAGGAAAAGTTCAGGAATGGTGAAAGAGGGGAGCTGTCCCTTGAACTCGCTAAGATCGGGCATATTGGCAAACTGGGGGATGGTGTTGAGCGTGCCTATCGTAATAGTGTCTATCTTGAGAAAGTAGACTGCAAGGCTGATCGAGACAATCGCGAAAAGTCCGCCCGGGATCGCCTTGGTGAGCTTGGGAAGAAAATACATGATCAGGATCGTCAGTACGACAAAGAGGTACATGCTGATATTCGAGCCCTCAAAGAACTTAAACTGCGCCATAGCGATGACGATGGCCAGACCGTTGACAAAGCCGTACATCGCAGGCTGGGGGACCAGGCGGATAAACTTGCCCAGCTTGAGCAGACCCACACCGATCTGGATGAGACCCGCCAGAATGGAGGCAAAAAGGATGTATTGAACTACTCCTTCCATCAGCGCTGCCCCGCTCATTCCCGCATGCGAGAGCTCTTCATTTGTTTTGATGGTCAGGCCGACAAAAACGACCGCGACTGCTCCCGTGGCCCCCGAGATCATTCCGGGCTTGCCGCCGATCAGTGAGGTGATAAGACCAAGGATAAAGGCCGTATAGAGCCCGACCATAGGACTGACCCCGGCGATAAAGGAGAAGGCGATAGCCTCGGGCACGAGGGCCACGGCGATAACCAGTCCGGAGAGGATGTCGTTTTTGATGTTATCAGAGCTGTAGTTTTTTATGTTAAACACTGCTCGGCCCTTGTCTAGGCTTGCAGTGAGGCGAGTTGCTCGCTTATCTTTAGCATCTTGTCGTTGGCATTTTCCAGCTCTTCGCGGTTGGCGGCAATGACCTCTTCAGGCGCATTGGCTACAAAACGCTCGTTGTTGAGCATGCCACTGAGCTTGTCGATCTCTTTTTGCAGCTTCTCCTGCTGCTTTTGCAGACGCGAGACGATGGGGGAGAGATCGATGGAAGAGGTCGGGATATAAACCTCGACATAATCGCTGACGTCGCTGATGGCATTGTCGACTTTGGTCTCGACAAACTCTATCTTCTCGACCTTGGCCAGTTTCTCGATAAAGGGCGAAATCAGTTCGGCATTCATGCTTTTGTTGGGCTTGATGTAGGCCTTTTCGATCTTCTGATTGCCCAGGTCGACCAGGGTCTTGGCCCGTCTGATCGTGACGATGGTGTCCATGATCGCGTCAAACTCTTTTTCGATCTCCGCGTCGATCCCACCCGCCTGAGGATAGGGCATGACCATGATGGAGTCGCCCGCATCCAGGCTTGTGCCTGAGAGGCTGTGGTAGAGATGCTCGGTGATAAAAGGCATAAAAGGATGCAGTAGTTTCATCGACTCTTTGAAGATGGCGCCGAGTTCGCTTATGCTCTCCTTGCTCGACTTGCTCAGCTCGATGCCCCAGTCGCAGAACTCTCCCCAGAGGTAGCGGTAGAGCACGGTCGCCGCGTCATTGAAGCGGTACTCGTCAAGGTTTCGGCGCGTCTCGGTGATGGCGGTGTTGAAACGGCTGAGCATATATCGGCCCAGCGGCGTACTCACTTCGATGTCGCGCAGATCGCCAAAGGTCTCTACATTCATCTGCAAAAAGCGCGAGGCGTTAAAGAGCTTGTTGGTGAAGTTGCGGCTCTCTTCGAGGCGTTTTGGGCTCAGTTTGATATCGCGTCCCTGCGCGGCCAGAATCGCCAGCGTAAAACGCAGGGCATCGGCGCTGTGCTCATCGATAACATCGAGAGGATCAACGACGTTTCCGCGTGACTTGCTCATCTTATTTCCGTGCTCGTCGCGTACGAGAGCATGCAGATAGACGTGCTTGAAGGGAAGCTCGCCTTTGAAGGTCTCTCCCATCATCATCATCCGCGCGACCCAGAAGAAGAGGATGTCAAAACCAGTGATCAGAAGAGAATTTGGGTAGAAGGCTTTAAGGTCGTTTTCGTCAAAGAGCGTCCCTTTCCCCTCATCTCCATTTCCCCAGCCCAGCGTCGAGAAGGGCCAGAGTGCGGAAGAGAACCAGGTGTCAAGAACATCGGGGTCTTGCGTGAACGCAGTCGATGAACAGTGAGGACAGGCGTTCGGCTCGTCGTGCAGACTCGCCCACTCGTGAGAGCAGTCATCGCAGTAGAAGACGGGGATGCGGTGTCCCCACCAGAGCTGGCGCGAGATACACCAGTCGCGAAGATCCCCCATCCAGGCATTGTAGGAGTTGATCCAGTGCGGCGGGAAGAACTGTGTCAAGCCCTCGTTTGTCTTTTCGATGGACTTTTTGGCGACCTCGCTGCGTACGAACCACTGTCTGGAGATATAGGGCTCGACGATGTTTTTACAGCGGTAACAGTGGCCTACCTGATGCGTATGCGGCTCGATCTTTTCGATGAAGCCCTCTTCGTCCAGACGCTTGACGATAAGATCTCTGGCTTCAAGACGCTCCAGCCCCTCAAACTCGCCTGCAAAATGGTTTAATATCCCTTTTTCGTCAAAGACGGTGATGAACTCCAGGTTGTGGCGTTTTCCTACCTCGTAGTCGTTCTGGTCGTGGGCCGGGGTGACCTTTACCATTCCCGTTCCAAACTCCATGTCGACATGCTCATCGGCAATGATTTCGATCTCTCTGTCGATCAGGGGAAGCTTGAGTTTCTTGCCGACAAGCGCCTTGTAGCGTTCGTCATCGGGATGGACCATTACCGCTGTATCGCCGAAATAGGTCTCGGGACGGGTGGTGGCCACGGTGATGCGGCCGCTGCCGTCGGCAAAAGGGTAGTGCATATGGTAAAACTTGCCCGCATGCTCTTCGTGCTCGACCTCGATATCTGAGAGGGCACCGTCATGCGTACACCAGTTGACCATGTAGTTTCCGCGGACGATGAGTCCCTCGTTATAGAGATGCACAAAGGACTCTTTGACGGAGGATTTAAGCCCCTCATCCATGGTGAAACGCTCGCGTTTCCATGCCGGAGAGACACCCAGACGGCGCATCTGGTGCATCATCTCGCCGCCACTTTGCTCTTTCCATTTCCAGACGCGCTCCAAAAAGGCTTCGCGGCCCATGGCCTCTTTTGTCGTACCTTCGGCGAGGAGCTGTTTTTCGACGACATTTTGCGTCGCGATCCCTGCGTGGTCGGTGCCCGGTTGCCAGAGTGTTTTGTAGCCGTCCATACGCTTATAGCGGACAATGACATCCTGAAGGGTAAAAGTAAGGGCATGGCCGATATGTAATCGCCCCGTGACGTTGGGAGGCGGCATCATGATCGAAAAGTTTTTATCTTCTTTTTGCAGTGAGGCGTTTCCGTCTGTTTCAAAGTAGCCGCGACTCTCCCATGTCTGATAGTAGGCATCCTCTATCTCTTTTGGGTTATAGCTCTGGGTTGCTTCCGCCATTGTTCTCTCTTTCATCATATCGGGGCATTTTGACCCTAAAATTTTTCGCGATTATAGCAAAGAGGGGGTAAAAAAGGGCTTATAAGAAAATGGAATATCTTTTGCTTTAGAGCTTGTAATACGACGACAAAGGAAGAAGATGAAATTTGAAGTAAAATCAAAAATCTTAGGGTTTGAAAATATTAATGAGGTAGAACTGAGCCAGATAGACGAACTTTTTTCTACGCTGCGTTTAAGCGATGGCATCTCCTTTACCCTTGTTGATCCAAGCCGTCTAAGAGAGTACGCCTTTGAGATCTCTAACGAAATGCAAAGATGTTTAGAGATCAAAGACGAAAGCGATCTGAAGGTCTATAATGTCGTGGTGATCCAAAATCCGCCAGAGGAGTCGAAAATAAATTTTCAGGCTCCTTTGATCTTCAACACGTCAACTATGACGATGGCTCAGGACGTACTCAGCCTTCAAAGATATCCCGAATTCGGCTTTGACGAGAGTGTGAAGAGTTTTATAAACTCTTAGCTTTTTTTAGCTCTCTCTGTGGCAAGTCAAGGTAAACTTCCGCTAAAATTCACGGCTTCTTTAGACAAGACCTTGAGCAAAAGAGACAGCTGCCTATATGCCCCTTTCGAGATTAAACCAAGAACAGCTTGACGCTGCTACGGCCCCAAACGGGCAAAACCTTATCATCGCTTCCGCCGGAACAGGCAAGACGTCGACCATCGTCGGCCGCATAGGCCATCTGCTGAAAATCGGCGTCAAACCTGAAGAGATCCTGCTTCTTACCTTTACCAACAAGGCCGCTGCCGAGATGGTGGAGCGCCTTGCTGGCTATTTTTCAAGCGATATCGCGCACAGGATCGAGGCGGGAACCTTTCACGCCGTCAGCTACCGCTGGCTGAAAAAATTTGACAAGAAGATCGTACTCAAACAGCCTGCCGAACTCAAAACCCTTTTTCGAAGTGTTTATGACAAGCGCTCTTTTCACCTCTTCGACCACGAGACCTCGCCGTATGGGGCAAATTATCTTTATGATGTCTACTCTTTATATCAAAACACCGAGGTAAAACGCGGGTTTGACGAGTGGATGAAAGAGAAAAATGCCGAACACTCCCCCTATGTGGACATCTATCTCCACATCTGCGAAGAGTTTGAAAACCTCAAGGTCGAGTATGGCTTTGTCAACTTTAACGACCTGCTTATTTTGATGCGCGAAAAGATGAAAGACTTTCAGATGCCCTACAAAGAGGTGCTTGTGGACGAGTATCAAGACACCAATGCGCTTCAGGGCGCTGTCGTGGATGCGATGAACCCGCCCTCGCTCTTTTGCGTGGGAGACTATGATCAGAGTATTTACGCCTTTAACGGGGCGGACATTACGATAATCGGCTCGTTTAGCGAGAAGTTCCCTGATGCGAAGGTTTATACCCTGAGCAAAAACTACCGCTCGACGGTGCCTATCCTCTCTTTGGCCAACAAGGTGATCGAGTACAATGAGCGCATCTATCCTAAAAAGCTCGAGTTTACGCGAGAGGCGAAGGCGATTCCGCCTAAGCTTTTGATCTATGAGGAGCTTTTTGAGCAGTACTCCGCCATCTCGCAGATGATACGAAAAAGCTACACTCCCTCGGACGAGATCGCAGTAATCTTCAGGAACAACGCCTCAGCCGACGGCATAGAGGCGACGCTGCGCGAGATCGGGCTGCCCTGCAAACGCAAGGGTGGGAAAAGCTTTTTTGATGCCAAAGAGGTCAAAGCGATTTTGGACATCTATGTTCTTTTTGTCAACAGCAGCGACATGATGGCCTTTATCCACCTTTTTGAATACGCCAAGGGCATAGGCAGCGCTATAGCAAAAGAGCTCTTTATCGCGCTTAAAAAGCTGGGCAGAGGCTCTTTGTTCGAGGGGCTTTTTTATCCTGACCAGAGTGTCCGCAACCCCTTTGAGAAACGCCAGCAGAACCACCAGCTTGGGCTTTTTGACGATTTTATCGAGCTGGGCAGTGTTGCAAAGTTCATGTCCTTGGGGTTTGAGGAGAACTTCTTGTCAAATCCCGTGCTAAAGCATCCCAAATTTTCCAAAGAGAGCGCGCAGTTTTTGTATGATTTTTATTTGCTGAGCAAGAGCCTGAAGCGGATCACTCAGCCCTCGTCGATGATCGAAAAGATCAGAGCCTCAAACTTTTATAACACGATAATAGACCAGCTCGCTACCAGAAGGGCGCAGCTCAAAGACGGCTCTACGGACGAAAGACTCAAGACGGAAGCCCTGGAACGGATCAAAAGAAAAGGGGCACTGCTCTTTGACCTGGCCAAACCCTACAAGGCGCATGAGCGCTACATCAATGCCATGGTACTAGGCTCGCAGGACCTGACAAAAGGGGAGGGGGTAAACCTTCTGAGCGTGCATGCCAGCAAGGGTCTGGAGTATAAAGAGGTCTATGTCGTCGATCTGATGGACGGGCGTTTTCCTAACAGAAAGCTGATGAACAAAGGCGGCGGCGGGATAGAAGAGGAGCGGCGTCTTTTTTATGTCGCGGTCACCCGGGCAAAAGATATCCTTTATCTGAGCTACGCCAAAAATGACAAGATCAAGAAGATGGATTTTGTGCCTTCTCAATTTTTATACGAGGCAGGCTTGCTGAAAAAAGATGAGAACTATACCAAAATGGTGGAGAAGACAGAAGCAAAAGAGTGATTTTTTCTTTTGCTAAAGGGAAAAATCCCTTTTTGAGGCCGTTTAGTTTTTGGCAGCCTTACCCATATCCCACATCGGCAGAAATATTCCCAATGCCATAAGCAGTACCATAGCCGCGATCAGCGCCAAGATGATAGGCTCGATCGCCTCGGAGAGTCCGTCGATGATCGCGTCAAACTTCATCTTGTAATACTCGGTCACCTTCTCCATCATCGCGTCCAGCTGACCGCTCGACTCGCCGGCGGAGATCATCTGGATGATCATGTTTTCAAAAAGGCCGGTATCTTTAAGCCCCTGGTTGAGACTATTTCCTTTTTCAACGGCGCCGCGCACGGTTTGTAGCTTCACTTTGAGCGGAAGATTGTCGATCATGTCGATGGCGGCCTCAAGCGAATCAGCAATCGGAATACCCGCGTGCACAAGTGCCGAGAAAACAAGCATAAAGCGGTTGAGCGTTGCGTACATGATAAGGGTCTTTATCAGCATAAGCTTGAGCAGGAGCTCGTGAAACTTAAATCGTACACTGTAGTAGTGGTTGATGGCAAAGCGCGCGCTGATAAAGAGTACGACAACCGTAGCCAGCACATATCCGCCGTAGTTGTTAATCCCCGACTCGAGCATCAACAGGATCTGTGTGGGAAGCGGAAGTTCGGCATTGAGCTGCTCAAATATGGCCTTGAACTCGGGCACAACATAAGAGATTAAGATGGTGAAGGCAACGGCCATGGCGATCATGACGTTTCGCGGGTAGGCCATCGCTTTTTTAAACTTCATGAAGTTTCTTCGGATCTCTTCGAGCATGTCGGCCAGGTTGTAGAGGGCCTCCGCCATATTTCCGGTCCTTTCGCCCAACTGGATCATCGCCAGGGTAAGGTTGCCCAGTTCAAATCTAAAATTTCCTACCGACTGGGACATGCTCAGACCCGCGTTGATATCTTCGGCGATCTTGTTAAGGACTTCCTGGAGACGTTTGTCCTGGGTGGAGTCCGAGATCTCGTGAAGGGTGTCATGGATAGAGATACCGGCATTGGTCATAACGGCCATCTGGCGTATAGAGGCGATGAGACTGTCTTGTTTGATCTTTTTCTTTTGGAAGTTCTTTGTAATACTTTCTTTGAATGCCTTGAACTGCTCTTCAAGCGGAGGAGAACTTTCTATGACTTTTAAAATGACTCCGCTGTACTTTATCTTGGCAAGATAGGTTGCTTCTTTTTTATCTTCTGCATGCAAACCATGAGATTCACGCTTGCCTCGGTTGAGAACCGTAACTGAAAAATATTTCATGCTTTTGCCACCTTTAAAATTTCATCAAATGTTGTAATGCCCTCAGCCGCTTTGTTGATACCATTGGCAAACATGTTTTGAAAACCTTCTTTTATCGCTTGATCCATCAGCTCAACCTTTGATACCTCTCTGGCGATCATGCTCGAGAGCTCTTCTGAGATCGGGAGAACCTCGCATATCATTTCACGGCCCTGATACCCGGTTCCCGAACACTCTCGGCACCCTTTTCCCTCTTTAAACGTGGCATGCGCAGGAATGAGATGCTTATACTGCTCTAAAAGGTTGGCGGGAAGATGGGCATCTTCTTTGCAGTAAGAACAGATCTTACGGACCAGGCGCTGTGCCTGAATAGCGACAAGCGCACCGCTGATAAGGTAGGGTGGGATACCCATATCTACCATACGCGGAATGGCGCTGATCGCATCATTTGTATGCAGGGTTGAGATAACCAGGTGCCCTGTCAAAGCGGCCTTGATCGCGATCTCAAGGGTCTCATGATCGCGAATCTCTCCGATCATGATCTTGTCCGGATCTTGACGAAGAATGGAGCGCAGGGCATCCGCAAAGGAGAGCCCGACTTTTGGATTGACCTGAACCTGTTGAATAAGGTTCATTCTATACTCTACAGGATCTTCAACGGTAATGACTTTTTCGGTGACACTTCTGAGTTCATTGAGCGCGCCGTAAAGGGTTGTCGTCTTACCGCTACCGGTCGGTCCGGTAACCAAGATTACACCGAAGGGGGATTGGAGTGCCTTGTGTAGTTTTTGATAACTGCTTTGGTCCATGCCCGCTTCTTCGAGCTGCACGAGTGCCTTTGTCTTGTCGAGTACCCGCATTACGATGGACTCGCCATAAAGAATAGGCAGGGTAGAGATACGAAAATCAAACTCTTTGTTGCCGACATTTGCCGAAAAACGCCCATCCTGAGGCTTGCGCTTTTCGGCAATATCCAAGTTGGCAAGAAGTTTGAGGCGCGAAGCCAAAGGAGGATAAATATCTTTGTCAAAAATAAAAATCTCCGTCAAACTTCCGTCGATACGTCCGCGGACAACACAGTTTTTTTCCGTCGGTTCAATATGAATGTCGCTTGAACGGGAGTTGATGGTTGTTTTTAGTACAACATCGATGAGCTGCAGGATGGAGGAGGCATTTTGCTGCTCTTCAACACTTCCTATAGAATTTAGCTCATTTCGAATATTGGTTACTAGTTCTTTTACACTGTCTTTCAGCTCTATCTTCAGAAGATAGGCTTCGATTTGTTTGGTCGTTGCAACAGCGATATTCAGAGGCTTGCGCGGGTATATTCTCTGCAGGGTCTCTTGCGCGGCAACGTTAAGAGGGTCTGAAAAAACGACAGTCACATTCAGATCGTTCTGAGAGATCGGTATAGCAACGGCACGTTTAAGCTGGCTGAAGGGAGCTTTTTCTGCCAACCGATAATCCAAGTCGACGGAGTCGAGATCAATAAACTGAAGGCTTAAGAGTTCAGCAAGGTATTTGAGCACCTCGTGTTCAGGCAAGAAATGGTATTGATGTATGATTGAAAGTTCATAGCGGCCTAAACGGATCTGCTCAACGACAAAACGCTTGACAAAGTTGGCCGAAACAGCACCTACCTTTGTTAAGGTTTCAAGAAGATTTTCAGGTTTTACACCGCGTGAAGTCAGTCTCTCGATCTGCTGAGTCGTGATATGTTTTTTGTCTAAAAGATCCTGTGTGATGCGATCCAATTGAATTGCTCCTACCAATATATGTGCCTGTGTGTCATTATTGTATCATAATATACTTCTATGACCATTTTCTTTGTTTTATCACTATTTTCTATATAAAGCTTGTAAAAAATCTTGTCATTTTGCTCGTTTTTGAACGTATAATAGCTTCGCGCGCGTTCATGGCTGGCTTTTGCATAAAGGTCATATACCGTAGAAAGAACGTGATCGGTTGTCGGCAATTTCAGCTCGGTTAGCTTGTAATCATCAATCAAGGCATGATAAAGAAGTTTTTTCTGCATCATGATAACAGAAAAATAAGCCGCATTGCTGCGTGCCTCTTCGGAGTTTTTCAGCACAGAGATAGGAATGGCCAAGCGATCAATATAATCTGCATAGAGGCAAGAGAAGGCATAAAGAGAGACGAACTCCTCATCTTCGCGGTGCTCTTGAAAAACTTTCAAGCCCTCCCGACAGGCTTCTTCATACTGCTTCGCCTGATATAGATGATATAGAGTTTTTTTGATATCCGCAGAGGCTGACAGAAAAAGGAAGAACAAAAGAAAAAGTATTTTCATCTAAAATCTCCTGTCTCTATGCTTCTAAGCAGAACTTCTGCCGCAGTTGACTTTGATGTTTTAAGGTAGGCTTTTAGCGTATTTATTGCCAGTTCATGCTGGCCTAGTTTGACCAGTGATTTTGAAAAAATAATCCAGCTTTCATCTATATTTTGGTCGATTTCATTGGTCATCAGGGCATAGTTGTATGACTTTTGGTACTGCTTGGCGCTATAGTAGCGCTTGGCGATAAAGAGACTGAGTGCCGGATTTTTATTATTCTTAAATCGATGGATGATATCTTTCAAGTCCGATTCATCTTCTTGTTTGGTGATAGTCAGCATACTCTTATCTTCTTTAGCGGCTTCAGGCTCACTTTTTGCAAGTTCCTCTTCATATACAGTGGAGCTTGACTGTACTTTACGCGGCAAGGCAGGGTACTCTTTTGTACTCTCAGGCTCTAAATAATCAGCTACCACGTAAGAAGAGACATCCTCTTCGATCTTGTCCATAAAGCGCAAGGATGGTTTTAAAACCAAAGATGTTTCTTTGATCTTAGAGGGGCGCTCCTGCGTATTTTTAGGGACTTCAATTTCCGCTTCATTTAAGAGCTTCTCCTGAACAGCGACCATAGGAAGAGGCTTGTTCTGTGTTATGTTTAGCTCGTGTTTCTGTGCGGTTTCTGTTTTTTCGCTCTTCTCAAAGGGAAGATAGATGGAGGATAAGAGCACAAGTACAACAGCAAGGCTTGCAAAGAGAGCTTTGGGAAGGTAGCTTTTGATTTTATACTGTAACCAGCGGCGCTCCAACTGATGAATATTAAGCATCGATAAACCCCGCCTTTATAGCAGCCATCTCTATGATTTTAGTAGATACCCTGCTGTAGTTTATTTTCGTCGGCTGATTTTCTTCATACCAGTCATAGAGGGTGAAAAGAGAGTAAAGCAGCTTGTTTGTGTCTCTGTAGTTGCCATGAGTGATGCTGTGCAGGCGTTTTATATTTTTATCGTCAAACATATTTGCAACATCGAAACAGTTGTTTTTCATCAGTTTCTTTTGAACATAGATCTTCAGCTCTGCCGCAGATGCATTGTGCAGTTCCAGACTTTCCCATATGCGGGTCTGAAAATGCTCTTTGGCGATGATGTCTTCTTTGTCAGTCTTATGTAGGGCGATGACAAATTTTATTTTTCGTGCATCCGAGATAAGACGGATCTTCTCCATCAAAGCGGGGGTGTAAAGCTGAGCCTCGTCTAAGAGCACTAAGGGGATTGTCTCGAAATTATAATGCTCTGAAAGCTCATTGAACTGTGCAAAGTTTAACTTTTCAAATGGCCGAACCCCATAAAGATCCCTTGCCAAGGATTTCAAAAACTCATCTTCGTCGACAAGCGGAGTATGATAGAGCACGACTTTTTGGTATGCTTTCGTGTCCTCATAAAGTTTATTGAGCATCATGCTTTTGCCTGTGCCAGGTCTTCCGTAAAGAAGGATCATCTTCAGCGGTTTTTTTACAGACTCTTTGAGTGACTGGTAGATCGTTGAGACACGATCGAGTTGAACATACTCTTTCGCATCTACATGATCAAGAAATATTTCTTTTGAACTGCTGTAAAAACTACTTTTCATTTCACTTTTTTTCAGCGGTTTTTTCTGTTTCTCGCTCTTTCTGAGCTGCTTCGAGTTTTGCATTTTTTTCGTCAAGTTCTGCAAAATTATCTTGACTTTCAGAACGGATAAATGCTTGGGATCTAAGCTGATTTTCGTTTAGGCCTGTATATCCCAACTCGCTCAAAGAGATCGTCTGTTTGCCATCTTTGATGATATGCGGCTCGATAACTATGACAAGCTCTTCAATCGTATTGACCTTTTGCTCGTACTTAAACAACCAGCCTAGAATAGGAATGTCGCCCAAGATAGGCACTTTGTTTTCGTTGATGCTGTCTTTTGACTGGATAAGTCCACCAAGGATAACGCGCTCGCCATCTTGAACGGTAACGACGGAGGAGAGCTGACGTCGATTTAAATCAGGCGGAACGTCGCGTGTGCTGCCGTCTCTATCGGATGAAATATCCTGACGTGTTTCGCTCAGAGAAGGGTTGACCTTGAGCGTAATGCGTCCTGCATCGTCTATCTCAGGCGTGATATCAAGCAAAATACCGGCAAAGACAGAGTTGACAACATCGTTTTCAAGCGATGCGGCAACACCTCCGCCACCTGCACTCTGCTGCTGCATTGTCTGCTTGATCTTATAGAAATATTCGCTGCCGACACTGATAAGCGCCGGCTGGTTGTTCAGAGTAAGGATCTTCGGATTGGAGATCGCTTTTACATTTCCCTGTGTTTTAAGAAACTTGATGACCTCGTTCAGTTTGCCTACACCGCTGATGTTGAAAGCGCGGCCCTGCTGCGATCCAACATATGGATCTATTATCATACCGGTAGTCGTTTTTATTGGGGTGACGACATTCTTCACATTTAGCATGTTGGCAGAGAGATCGAAGTTTTGAAGGGCATAGAGCTGTGACCAGTCGACACCTGTCTCATGCCTGTTGTCAAGCGTCACGCTTAAAAGTTTCACATCAATAAGCACCTGGTTTTTTACCTTTCTCTGCAGCTCTTTAAGATAAATCTCTAGGCGGTTCATCTGTTTTGGAGTGGCTGAAATAGTGACTAAACCGGCTGTTTTGTTGATGATGGGTGCATTGGCCGTGTAATCGTCTTCGGGTCTGTTCAGGATTGATTGGAACTCCAAGTCCAGATCCAGCCAAAAAGAGACCTCGTCGGTAGTCTCAATATTGATGCCGCTTTCTGACTCGTTTGAAGAGGTTTTTGAGGTATCGACTCTTCCTGCCGCGCCAGCGCCGCCTTTTGCACTGACGCCGGACTTGCTGCTGAGAGTGACATTCGTGTTTCCTGTGCTTTTACGTGTTGTGATGATATAGTCAATGTTAAATGTCTTTGTGACCAGGTAGGAGATGTGCAAGATATTGTTTTGCAAAGAGTAGTAGAGGTTGTTCTCTTTCAATACCAGATCCAATACTTCATCGATTGTAAGGTTTTTAAGGTTGGTTTTGTTGAGCTTTTTGCTTAAAAGTTTTTCAGCCTCAGGGTCGGTGACAATAACACTAAAAGAACACTCATCGCTTAGCTGATCTACGAATTCATTGATCTGTGTTCCTTTGACGGACTCTATAGAAAAAAGCTGATAGGTACAATCAGCGCTTAGAGATGATGCTAAAAGCGTTGCCGCAGCCGCAGTACTGAGTAGAGTTTTTTTCAATGGTTGAAGTATCTTTTTCATAGTCTTCCCTATTTTGTTGAAATGTTGAGATTTTTGCTTTTTTGGGCGATAAAGAGCTTGAGCTTTTTATTTTTTCTCTCAAGCGTGACGTGGTCATTTTTGACCTCTACCAAGGTGTATCCTCTGATCACCGCACTCTCTTTGAGCCATTCCCCGTTGATCAAAGCAGACGTGTTGAGAACGGCTTGCAGGATCAATGGCTTTTTGCTCATATCTTTTTCGGGTCCTTCTTCGGAAACATTTGTAGAGACTGTCTTTGTCCCTGCAGATACCGGGCTTTTATTCTCGGTTCTAATGACAATAAAAGGACTTTTCAGCGCATTTATCGTGGAGATGTTAAGACCCTGTCTTTGCGGTTTGATCTCTTCTACTTTTCGATCAATCCAAGTTGTGCCGGTGTTCGCTTGCAAAAGCGTTGCAAAAAGCGTCAATGCTAATAACTGTGTTTTCAATATGTCATCCCCCAAACAGAGATTTTTAATGCGCTGTCTATTTTGTCGCTGGCGACCAGTTCAACGTTATGGATATCAACAACCAAAAAGCTTTGCTCAAGCGCGTTGATGAATTTCATCGTTCTTTGAAAATCACCCTTTACTTTCAGCTCAATGTCAAGGACATGACCAAAGGTGTTTTTATCGTTAGAAAACTCATTTGAGAGATACTGGAGATGCAAGCCGTATTTTTTTGCATTCTCAGAGATGGAGTCAATAAACTCTCCCCATGCCTGCTCATCATAGTAGAGGCTTGAGATCTCCTCAATTTTGAACTTGATGTATTCAGACTGATCTTTTAGGCTCACAAAATCCTGCTTGTACGTGTCTGTCTGCATTTTGAGCTGTGCTATCCTGCTCTCAGGATTCCATTTCAAGAAATTGGTATCATCGAGGATATTCTTCTCTATCTTTTTAGTCTCGGCAAGGGTTATCTTGTATCCTTGCTCAGCGCTGTCCCAGAGGAAAAGGTAGGAGAGAGCGATCAGCGCACCGGCTATCATGACATAGGTCATGTAGACTTCTTGTTGCTTTTTTTGAGCAAAAGATTTGTCGATATTGCCTAATATGTCTTCTAAATTCATTTTAGCACCACCTTCAACTCACTGGAATATATCTTCTTCTCTTCGTCGAACTCAATATTTTTGATTGAGAACTTGTACTGAGCGGACCTTGTCTTGGTATACCATTCGATAAGATTTGTAATGCGTTTGTCTTGGCTGGAGAGAAGATTCAGGGTAAATTCTCTCTCTTTTGTTTTTGCATCTTCGCTGTAGCCAAGCTGTTCAAGTTTGACCTGGTACTTGTTCAGATCTTTTGTCAGATCCGAAATCAGCTTCGCTTTCATCGGATAGTCGACTTTTACATTGTGAATCTGTGTCAGAACCGCTTTTTTCTCATCAAGCGAGGCCTGCTCATTTTCAACAAGTTTTTTTACTTTTTCCATCTCAGTTGTGTGGTACTTGAGCTGATTTTCTCTGTCGAGACGCTCTATATGAAGCGCATCGTATTCGGCGCTCATCGCTGCTTTTCTGATGCTTTCTATTCCATCTAAAGTCCAATAAATACCGGGGTACAAAAGAGCTACAACAGCAGATGCTGCTACAGTAAGGATAAGCTGCCCGCTTGCGCGTTTGACAAACTGAGGCGGACGATGGAAGCGCGTGAAGTTACACTCATATCTGTCTTCTGCTTCAAGCTGTATCGTAAGCTGCATAAGCAGGTGAAGCTGATCGATGTACCACTCTTCTGTCTCAAATCCGTAGTTGAAATTAAAATCGCTTGAGTCCAGCCCGAGATAGGTCTGAGAATATTCATCCATTCCGATAATAGCACCGGCTTCCGAACCGATATACACCTTGTCAATATGATCAAGCTCAAAGGCACGTTTGCTGTAGGTTATAACATCGTTGATATGAAGAAACACTTCTCCAAAAAGTTTCATCAGATACTGTTGCTTGCCGCCTTCGATGCTTTGAAGACCCTCTTCGCATAGCAGTCTTATGAAGCTGCCAAGCTCCATCTGCTCGCCCATAAGCTCACAATATCGATCGTGCATCCGCGAAAAGGAGAATTTGAGTGATTTCGTATAGAGAAATTCTCTGTCATTGTAGAGTGTTAAAAAAGCATCATTGGACTGGAAATAGATAAAACAGTGCGTGCCGTTTTCTTCGATAATCTCTTTTTTATAAAGTGTTCTAAGCAAAAGGGGAACAGGGGTGATCTGATCAATATATTTGATCTGTTCAATCGTGTTGCCAAAGGCCTCTTCCATGCTCAGCGGATCAACAACAAAGACGTGATAGTTGTTGTTTGCCTCATCAGTGCCGTCTGCTGCGCTGACATAGTTTATTTGATATTCGACCGCCATATCAAGGCCAAGCTCTTCGTAGATCTTGGTCTCAACCGCATCTGCGATATCCTCATCCGGTATTTTTTTACTAATACTGATCATCGTCGTAATAAAATCGTGCGTATTAAGACAAGATACGGTGTATTGGTCTTTTTGGTATTGAGGCTTGTCGGCAACTTTGATCCGTGTCGCCGTTCCTGTATAGTAAGTGTTATTATAAGGATTTACAGATAGAGTGCTGGAGAAGGCTTGCTTCTGTTTCATTGATTTTTCCTAGCTACATAATTTAAAACTACCATTCCGCAAAAAGCATCTTGTTTATAAAACTCAGCCCTAAACTTTCTCTCTTCACGATCAAGAGAAAAACGTTTCAACAATGAAGAAGCAGTAATTTTTATTTCCAATTCATTTTTGTATCGTGGATCCGTGAACCCTATCACGTTGAGCCGGTAACCCTCCGGCGCATGAAAAACAATATCGGACATAATATTAACTTCTGAAGGTAAATCAATGGATTTCCTCTCCCCGTCAACTGTCGCCTCAAATAAACCCTCACATTTTTCAAGAGGAAAAGGAGTCGTTGACAAATGAGAAATTTTTTTATGTCCGATATACAATTCAATGAACCCATTGCCCTCTTTGACCCCACCCAAGGGGTGGGAGAAGCATAAATCGTTCTTAATCGATTGTAGCGGAATATATCTTAAA
The DNA here is from genome assembly GCA_014859655.1 of Campylobacterales bacterium. GTDB lineage: Bacteria > Campylobacterota > Campylobacteria > Campylobacterales > Sulfurimonadaceae. The sequence continues at coordinate 80,798 of JACUTT010000002.1, read as the reverse complement.
TTTTTTCTTAAGTTGTCCAAATCCAGTGATATATTGTCGTTTATTGTAAGAACACCATTGCTTTTTGTAATACTTTTGATATTTTCCGAGTTTAGTTCAAAATCTCTTTGATACCTTATGCCCATAATCTGCATAAATGCCTCTATAGCACGGAGTTGATAAAAGGCTTTTTGGACTGTTTCTTTCAACTCTTTGCTCGTTTCTATTGCAAAAGCAGGTTTGTCATTGCTGATGGCAAAATAGGTGAGCGAATACTGCATTTCATTTTTTTTCTTTTTAGTCTGCGTGTTGCGCACGTTGAAACTGTGATGGTCCTGCAGAAGATGTTCATTGAGTGTTTGACTTACCTTTTGGGCGATACAGTCGAGATCGTCATAGCTGTTGTTGTTGTCCAGTTTGAGTTGGTCAATGACGCAGGTCTGTCCCCAGGCGCCCGGATTAAAGATGGTGTTTTGATATTTTTCGCGAAAAAAACCGTGACCGTCATGAAGATTGAGAATGAGGTTGGCCTCAGGATGCAGTATAAGTTCTTTGATCTCTTTGATCGTCTCTGCATCAGGGTCGTGATGCGAGATAGCAGAAAACTTACGATTCAAGTCACCATTTACGCCTCGGTGGTAGTGAAGGATACTCTCTTTGTTGGTATTGGGCACGACCCAGAGATTTCCGGACTGGATCGAGTAGTGTTTGGCGAGGATTGAAGCGGCTAAATACCCTCCCGGCTCATCTCCGTGTATCCCCCCGAAGACCAAAAGCGTCGGTCCGCTCTGCTTGCCTTGAAGTTTATAAAGATCCAGAAGTTTGTCTGCATGCAGGGATGGTATCAGACATAGAAACAGAAAGAGGAGCCTCATCTACTTCTCGGCTAAAATCGTAAATCTTTGATCGTCCAAACGAACATAAAGTTCTTTGTCTCCGCTGAAATAGTGGCTTTTCGATTGATACTCTTCATGAAAACTGACCAGATAGATATTCTCTTTGCCTTGCATGGGGTAGGGGAGTATATTGATATTGCTGAAATAGATCTGCTTGCTCTCTTTTTTACTAAAAACGCGGCTTTTATAGCGTGAGAACTTTTCTTTGTCCAGGCCGTCAAGCCGCTTGAACTCTTCATCATAGAAATTAAGATAGGCCGCAGTATTGCTGCTCTTCCATGCCAAGCGCCAGGTGTAGAGTTGGCTCAAAAGTCGTGCAAGGGTACTCTTTTCGACCTTAGGATAACTCTCTTTGTCAATGTAGACCAAGGCCTCTTTGAAATCAATGACTTGTTCAATATGCCTCAGGTTTGTGTTGTTTATCGCAATACAGCCTCGCGTAAAGTCATCTCTTCTTTGATTTAGTGGAAGGCCGTGCACCCAGATGCCCGATCCGTTTTTCCCTCTTACCTGGTCGTATACATTGGGGTATGAGGTGACAAAGGCCAGGGGACCGTAAAACTGGTCGACTTTATCAAGTTTTTGAACCAGTCTATAGACGCCGACAGGCGTTTTGAGGTCTCCCTCGTGCTCCTTGTCTCCTTTCTCCTTGCCAAGAAAAGCGGAAAAGTCGCTGTTTAATTGAAAAGAGCTGTTGGCATCTTTTGTAAAAAGCTTCAGTGAGGTCTCATTTTTATCACAGGCCAGAAGATAGTTGATCCCCTCTAAGTACCCAAAACGTGTATCGATGTCGCGAAGCTTCTTCTCCCAGTACTCTTCGGATGCCAGTTCCTCGTCAAAGATCTTTTCAACGCCTTGCATTCCCTCTTTTTGATAAATATCAAGCAGGCTATCGCTTGCAAACACTCCGCTTACACAGATGAAATATAAAATTAAGTAGCGCATTTTTCTCCTAGAACTTATAGCCGATATCTTCAAGAAACTTTTTGTCGTTTGTCCACCCTTTTTTGACAGAGACAAAAAGATCCAAAAAGACTTTTTTACCAATAAGATTTTCGATCTGAAGACGGGCATCTCTGCCGATACGTTTGATCGCAGCGCCGCCTTGGCCGATGATAATGCCTTTTTGCGTCTGCTTCTCAACAATGATGGTGGCACGTATTTTTTCAAGACCCGGAAACTCTTCGACCTTGTCGATCAGAACATCCGATTCGTAAGGGATCTCGTCGCTGATATTGTCAAAAATCGCCTCACGGATAAACTCTTTGTAGATATCGCGCAGCATCTCGGTTGTGAGGTCATCGGGATTGAAAAGATAAGGAGACTCGGGGATATGTTTTGCAATCTCATCCAAAATCTGGTCAAATCCTATGCCGCCCTTGGTTACAGAGACAGGAATAATCGCTAGAAACTTGTCCTGATACTGCTGATACTCCTGGATCTTTTTGAGTATCTTCTCGTTGCTGACATGGTCGATCTTGCTAAGAAGAACGATGTGCGGACGCTTTGTCAGCGTCAAAAACTTTTCGTAATCTTCGGTAGAATCGGTGACAGGAGCCAGAAAAAGGGTGATGTCACAGTCGCCGATCGCCTTGAGCGCCTCTTCCATCATAAACTTGTTAAGTATCTTCTCTTTTTCATGCAGACCCGGAGTATCAACAAAGATGATTTGGTTGTTCTTGTGCATGACAATGGCATTGATGCGCTTTCGCGTTGCGTTGGCTTTTTGTGAGACCATGGAGATCTTTTCGCCCAAAAGTGCATTCATCAGCGTGCTCTTGCCTGCATTCGGACGACCTACTATGGCTACAAAACCAGCTTTGGTGGTTTCTTTAGTCAAACCAGCTTTGGTGGGTGTTTCGACTGATCCGGGTGTAGTGCTTTTTTTAGACTTGCGCATCTTTTTTCCTTATAATATATAGCGTGCAAGATCTTCATCTTCCACAAGCTTGTCAAGCTTTTCGTGCACAAGTTCTTTTGTGATAACAACTTTTTCTCCTGCACGTTCATCGGCATTAAAGCTGATATCCTCGAGTACTTTTTCGATCACAGTATGCAAACGGCGCGCGCCTATATCTTCGGTCTTCTCGTTTGCGCTTTGGGCCAGTTTGGCGAGTGCTCTGATCGCCTCATCATCAAAACTTAGCTCCATACCTTCGACCTTCAAGAGGGCTTCATATTGGCGAAGTAGGGAGCTTTTCGTCTGCGTCAAGATGAGATAGAGAGACTCTTCGTCCATAGGGTTAAGCTCGACGCGTAGCGGAAAACGTCCCTGCAGTTCGGGGATAAGGTCACTGGGCTTGCTCACATGAAAGGCACCGGCCGCGATAAATAAAATATGGTCAGTTTTTATCTGACCAAACTTGGTGCTCACACTTGAGCCTTCGACGATGGGAAGCAGATCCCTTTGTACGCCCTCTTTGCCGGGATCGTTACGCCCCTCATTTTTGGAAGAAACAGCGATCTTGTCGATCTCGTCCAAGAAGATAATCCCCCCTTGCGCGGCACGTTTGAGCGCTTCGGAGTGGATGCCCTGCATATCAAGAAGCTTTTCTCCGGCTTCCGCTTTAAGGATATGTTTCGCATCAAATACGCAGACCTCTTTTTTAAGGTCTTGCTTGTTTAGTCCCGCAAACATCTGTGAAAATGACTCTTGGACCTTAGCCATTTCAGGCGGGAGATTGGTGTCGTTGAATTCAAGGCTGCTTTTAGGGATCTCGATCTCAATGATCTTGTCGTCCATCTCTCCGCTGAGCACACGTTCTATCATCCGTTCGCGCGAAAATTTGTACTCCTCTTTTTTTTCGTTGCTTGCCATCAGCGGAAGCGGTGGAAGCAGTTTGTCGACGATAGCGTCGAGCACATAGTTGCCGACCTGCTCGATATTTTTTGCCTGATGCTCTTTTTTGACGATATCGATTGAGGCCATGACCAGATCGCGCACCATAGACTCGACATCGCGGCCGACAAAACCGACCTCAGTGTATTTGCTCGCTTCGACCTTGATGAAGGGAAGGTTCATCAGTTTTGCCAGGCGGCGTGCGATCTCCGTCTTGCCCACACCCGTTGAGCCGATCATAAGAATATTCTTGGGCATGATGTCGTCTTGAAGTTCTTCATCAAGCTGCATGCGACGGAATCGGGTTCGCAGTGCGATGGCTATGGTCTTTTTCGCTTCATCCTGGCCTATCACATACTCATTTAGGTAGGCAACGGTCTCTTTGGGTGTCATATTCATCAATTTTCCAATGAAAGAAGTTTAATATTGTTATTGGTATAGATGCAAAGCTCTGAGGCGATAAGGAGGCTCTCTTTGACGAGGCTTTCTTCGTCAAGATCGGCATGGCGTTTGAGCGCGCGCGCGGCAGAGATGGCGAAGTTTCCGCCGCTTCCTATGGAGGCGATCTCGCCGTCTTCGGGTTCTACGACATCGCCGTTCCCCGTCAATATGAAGATGTGTTCGCGGTTGAGTACGATCATCATCGCTTCAAGCCGGCGCAATACCTTATCTTTTCTCCAGGCCTTTGAAAAATCGACAACGGCCTTGATGAGGTCGCCTTTGCGCTCGTCAAGATAGCCCTCAAACATATCAAAAAGGTTGAATGCATCCGCAGTTGAACCGGCAAATCCTGCAAGTATTTCGCCCTTGTAGAGAGTACGGATCTTGGTCGCATTGCTTTTTAAGATGGAGTCTCCGAAAGTGACCTGTCCGTCTCCTGCTATGACGGCCTTGTTCTTGCCTTTGTAAGCCAGTATCGTGGTTGCATCAAACATATTTTGCCTATTCGCTTATGATCTTGATCTTCATCATCGCATGCAGACCGTGACCGAGTTTAAGGTCGATCTCATACTCGCCGAGCTCTTTCATGGAGAGTTTATGCTCAATGTGTTTTTTGTCGATGACGATATTGTGCTGTTCAAGGACGGCCTGCGAAATCTCCTCTTTAGTCACGGAGCCGAAAAGATGGCCGTTTTCACCTACTTTTTTCTTGATAGTCGTGACAAGGCTTGAGAGCTGTTCTTTGATCTGTTTGAGGCGTTCAAGTTCAGCGGCATCATCTTCCGCCTTCTTTTTCTCTTGCGCCTTGTGCTGATTTAAAACAACGTTAGTAGCGGCTTTTGCAAAGCCTTTTCCGATGAGGAAGTTTTGGCCGTAACCGTCTTTGACCTCTTTGACCTCGCCTGCTTTTCCCAGACCTTTGACATCTTTGATCAATAATACTTTCATCTGTATGCTCTTTTAGAGAGGGAATTTCCCTCTGTTTTTTTTAGTTGACGCGATTTTAGCAGATTTGCTCTTAGTTTCTGATTATCGGACGATTTCTCCGTGATAACCGGAGATACCATGGGCAAGATTGACAACGCTTTTGAACTTCATATCAGAGAGAATGCGCTGACAGTGTGCGCTTCGGCTGCCGACATGGCAGTAGAGTATAAGGCTCTTGTCCGTGTCCAGGTTTGCCTTTGTCAAAGAGGCAAAAAAGCTGGTGGTCGGCACGAGTGTGTCCGTCCCTTTTATATGGCCGCCTTGATGCTCCATCCACTCCCGCACGTCGACAAGGTTAAAGTCGACCATCCCAAGTTCACGCGCTTCAAGCAAGGAGACCAGCTCGTCGGCGTCGATATCATGTTTTCCAAGAAGCATTTCGCACTCCTGCGCACTCAAGCCGCGCGAATGCTCATGCGTAACGGCTTCAAGCTCATCGTTTTTAGCCGTTTTTGCCGCATATTCGGGGGTACAGAAGATCTGGCAGTGGCAGACACCGTCGTTGGGGATCTCATGTTCAAGGGCCGGTTTGCAGGGGCAGATACGGTCCTCCTCCTTGTCTCCCGTGACAAAGAAACAAGGGCAGTAGCGTTTGTCGTAGATGAGTTTGTTACGCGTCAATCCCATCTGTATCCCCTCGTTGATGAGCGGATCGGGATTGTAGGCAAAACCAAACTGAGCGACGACCTTGTCGGTAAATTTGATAGTTTTAAGGAGTTCCGTCTTGAACTCAGGTGATTCAGGATCTATTTTTTTCATCTCAGTACTCATAAGGCAGACCTTTATTAATGATTTTTATAATCTTACAAAGAAACAGTTAAACAAATTTTATGATCGCAGATGAGAGCGGTAGAGCTTAGCTTGTTTTAAACAACACGATCATAACTCAGGCTATCTGCCTGAGGCGGACTGTATACTCTACCTTTTTCGTGCCTTGCCGGCGATGATCAGTCGAAGTGCATTGAGTTTGATAAAGCCTTCTGCATCTTTTTGATTGTAGACTTCATCCTCTTCAAAGGTAGAATATTCGGGGTTGAAAAGCGAGTCTTCAGATGAACGTCCGACGACGATGACATTTCCCTTGTAGAGTTTGACGCGGACAGAGCCGTTGACATACTCTTGTGTCTTGTCGATGGCGGCTTGAAGCATCTCGCGCTCCGGCGTAAACCAGAAACCGTTGTAGATAAGTTTTGCATAGCGCGGCATCATTTCGTCTTTAAGGTGGGTTGCCTCGCGGTCAAGGGTGATAGACTCGATTGCACGGTGCGCCTTTAGCATGATGGTTCCGCCGGGTGTCTCATAGCAGCCGCGGGCCTTCATGCCGACGAAACGGTTTTCCACGATGTCAACACGACCGATACCATGCTTTCCTCCAAGCTCATTAAGTGTTTTCAAAATCGTCGCAGGAGAGAGTTCTGTGCCGTTAAGCGAAACGGGATCGCCGTGCTTGTAGCCGATCTCGAGATACTCCGCTTCGTCAGGTGCATTCTCGGGAGAGTTTGACCACAGCCACATGCTCTCTTCGGGCTCTGCACTGGGGTCTTCCAAAATTCCGCCCTCATAGGAGATGTGAAGAAGGTTTGCATCCATGGAGTAGGGCGACTTCTTCCCTTTTTTCTCGATCTGGATACCGTGTGTCTCGGCGTAGGCAAGGAGCTTTTCGCGTGAGTTAAGGTCCCACTCTCGCCATGGCGCGATGATGGTCAATGTGGCATCCTGGCCCAGGTATCCCATCTCGAAACGGACCTGGTCGTTTCCTTTTCCGGTTGCTCCGTGACTTACACCGTCGGCACCCGTGATCTTCGCGATCTCAGCCTGGCGTTTTGCGATAAGCGGACGCGCGATAGAGGTGCCAAGAAGGTATTCACCCTCATAGATCGTGTTGGCACGGAACATTGGGAAGACGTAATCTTTGACGAACTCTTCACGAAGATCATCTATGAAGATATTTTCAGGTTTGATCCCCAAAGCAAGCGCCTTGACGCGGGCAGGTTCAACCTCTTCGCCCTGACCTAGATCAGCAGTAAAGGTAACGACCTCGCACTTGTATTCATCTTGCAGCCATTTAAGAATAACACTTGTATCCAAACCGCCCGAGTAGGCAAGTACAACTTTTTTAACTTCTTTTTTCATCGGTTCCCTTTATAAGAGCTTATAGTATGGGCGCGATTCTAGCTAAAAGAAGATGATAAATAGTTGAATCAATCGTTTGTAAAGAGGTGAACTTAGGAACAAAAGAGAGATAGCAGTAGCAGAGTTAAGCAAAGCCGAATTTTAAAGGCAATGCAAGGCGTACTCTCTTTATCGTATATGTCTTCGCTTAGCCTTTTTCGTCGAAAATAATACCAATGACTTCGTTCATCTTGGCGGTCAGGGCAGAGGCCTGTTCAAGCGGAAAACGGCGAATCGTATCGGATGTGTTGGTGTCGATCACCGAAACATAAAAAACATCGCTACTGTTGTCAAACCCAAAACGCAATGAGGTATTAAAGGGGTTGAGTGCCTTGTTGAGCGAATCGATCAATTCCCGCGCTTCTGTTTCTGTAGTCGCAGGTTTTTGAGCCTCAGCCTTTTGCTCTTTGAGCTCAGTCTGAGGTTTCACCTCTTGTACACTCTGCTGTTTGGACACAGTGACTTGCTCTGCTTGAATCTGCATATTTTGCTGTTTAGCAGTGCTATTAAAAATTTCCATAGTTAAGCCTTTCAATTAAATAGTGAGAATAAATCGGCAAGACTGAAATAATATTTATATGAAGCTTAGAATATGTAACATGTGTAGCATTAAATCTTCCATGCTACACTTACGAAAAACTTTCAGGCCTTGCATGCGACACTACATAGACCTCTTGAAAAATGAAAAAGTTTTACGCCGATTGAGCCTTGTTCAGCTCATCGCCTATTTTGGTGCCTGGTTTTCCAATGTCGCTATCTACACGCTGCTGGTGCAGATGGATGTGTCGGCCTTTGTTATTGCAGCCGTGGCCTCTTTTCACTTTCTTCCCGGAGTGCTTCAGGCCCCTGTTTCAGGCGTTTTTATAGACAAGATCGAACCTAAGAAGCTGATGCTTTTCTTATTGCTTATAGAAATAGTCTGTACCTTTTCGCTACTGCTGGTCACATCGTCGCAGTGGTTGTGGCTCCTGTTTGTTTTGATCTTTATCCGTATGGGTGCGGCAAGTTTTTATTTTACGCTGGAGATGTCTTTGCTGCCTAAGATCTTGCACGGGAGGTCTTTGCAGTATGCCAACGAGATCCACTCTATCATCTGGTCATTCTCTTATACGCTGGGGATGGCAGTGAGCGGCTTTATCGTCTACAAACTCGGGGTGAAGATCGCCTTTGTTATCGATGGACTCCTGTTTGTGTTTGCATTCTTTATGCTCTTGCGTCTTCATATTGAGATCACTTTTGATAAATCAAAAGAGAGTTTTTTTCTTAGCTTTAAGGAGGGGTTGAAATACCTCAAAACGCACAAAAAGATCATCCACCTTATCATTATCCATGCGACGGTCGGCTTTACTGTGTTTGACGCCCTGGTCGCCTTGATGGCAAAGGAATATTATGCCTCATTTCTGGCCGTTCCTCTTGCCTTGGGTATCATCCACGCCATCCGCGCAAGTGCTCTTGTCATCGGTCCTATGCTCCTGGGCAAATGGATAAACAGTTCGCGCCTGATCTATCTCTTTTTGATCCAAGGTGTGGCGATTATCTTCTGGGCGGCTGTTGTGGAGGACTTTTACCTCTCTTTGTTGGGCTCGTTTGTGACAGGTTTTGCGACAACTACCCTGTGGTCATTTAGTTATACTTTAATCCAAAAACATACCGACAGAGAGTATTATGGCAGGGTAATCGCCTATAATGATATGATTTTTCTTTTAACCGGGGCATTGAGCTCGCTTCTTGTGGGTCTTCTGATCGAAGCGGGGTGGAGCATTGCAGAGGTTCTGTGTGCACTGGGCGGAGTATTTATTCTCGCGATGTTTTATAGCGTCTGGGTTAGAAGAGTTTACAAGGAGATATGATGTTCAGTTTGGCAATTGTTGGCGGCATACTGCTTAACCTCGGCGCCTTTTTTATGTTCAAAGGGTGGGCTTTTCGCGCTATTGTCGTTTATCTTTTTGCGGATATTTGCTGGGTCATCATGGCCTGGCAAAAAGACGACCTCCTCGGCGCTCTTTTTATCAGCAGCGGAATGTTCCTGGGATTTCTGGCTTTTTTAAAAATGCGCTCAGGCAAGATGCGCAAAAGCCTCAATACAGATGAAAGCCATGAAAAAGCTTAAACTTTCGCGCGAAGTTGGCCTTGGCCTGCTTCTTTTTTACGGCCTGGGAAACATCCTCGGTGCCGGCATTTATGTGCTGATAGGCAAGGTTGCCGGCATAGCAGGTTATCTTAGCGTCTTTGCCTTTTTGCTGGCCTGTGTTATCGCACTCTTTACCGCATTGAGCTATACGGAGCTTGCCTCGCGCTATCCCTTCAGTGCGGGTGCAGCGCTCTACATAGACGAGGGGATAGGTTTCAGACCTCTTTCTGTAGGCTTCGGCCTCTTGATGGCTTCTGCCGCGCTGATCTCTGCGGCAACGATCACACACGGCTTTGCAGGCTACGTGAACCAGATCGTACCTATCGGCAATGAGACGGCTATTGTCCTGCTGAGCCTTGTCTTAGGCGCTATAGCGATCAGGGGTATCCACATAAGTGCCCTTGTGGCCTCAGCGCTTACCCTTGTCGGGATATTCGGACTGCTTCTTATCATCTACAGCGGTTTTGACAGGATAGTCAATCCTACGATCGGCTTTGCCGCCTTTGTCCCGCAGTGGCGTTTTTTTGACTTCTCGGTGATCCTGCTGGGGGCTTTTTTGGCATTTTACGCCTATCTCGGTTTTGAAGATATGGTCACTATTGCCGAAGAGGTCAAGGAACCTGCCAAAACCTTTCCGATAGCGATCCTTCTTGCTGTAGCGATCTCGACGTTGCTTTATATTCTTGTGCTCATCATCGCCCTGGAGACCTTGAGTCTGGAAGAGCTGCAAAATTCGCAGGCTCCTTTTAACGATCTCTACAGAGAGCTCACAGGCAAGGATCCGCTGCTTGTTTCGCTCATCGCAGCCCTTGCCGTTGTCAATGGCGCGCTGATCCAGATCATTATGGCCTCGCGAATGCTTTACGGCATGGCGGCAAAGGGGTGGCTCCCTTCTGTGTTTTCGCGTCTTCTGCAACGCACGCAAACACCCTATGTCTCAACGATCTTTGCAGTAGCGGTGGTCATTTTCTTTGCGCTTCTCTTTGATCTTCTCTCACTGGCCTCATATACCAGCATGCTGATACTGATCGTCTTTGCCCTGGTCAATGTTTCGCTGATACGGATAAAATATCTCTCTCCCTCGCCCAAGGGGGTCATCGATATTCCTCTGTGGATCCCCTGGTGCGCTCTTGTGCTGAACCTGATCCTGATAGCAGGACAGCTATTTTTAGACAAGGGGTAAAGATGAGGGCTTTGAAACTGATTGCGTCGCTGATACAGCGCGGTGTGCTGAAGAGTCCGGCCTTGATCGAGGCCTTTGAGACGATTGACCGGGCAGACTTTGTGCCTCATGAACTCAAAGCCATGGCCTATGAAGACATTCCCTTGCCCATCGGGTCGTTTCAGACGATCTCTCAGCCTTATACCGTCGCCTTCATGCTTGAACTCCTGCAGCCAAATCTTGGGGACCGGGTACTTGACCTGGGCTCGGGATCGGGATGGACTACGGCCTTGCTTGCCTCGGTAAGCCGGCATGTAGACGGGGTTGAGCGTATTGAAGAGCTGCTCTCGTTTTCACGAAAAAATCTTGCCAAATATGATTTTGAGAACATCACTTTGCATCAGGCCCAGGTGGAACTAGGACTTAAGGGAGAGCACTTCGACAAGATACTGGTCTCCTGCGCGGCGGATGAGGTTCCCCTGGAGCTTCTTGAACAGCTCAGCCCCGGCGGTATTATGGTCATTCCTGTTCAAAACAGCATTCTCAACGTGCAGAAAAAAAGCGACGGATCTTTGCAGACACAGGAGTACCCCGGCTTTGTTTTTGTTCCTCTGGTACGAGAAGAGAAGTAGAAATTGCGCTATAATGCCGCCATGATTTACGAATATAAAAATGAAACATATGACCTAAACCGGATAACGCGTCTTTATCCTGCGGCAACGGTCAAAGTGCCCGGTGGCGAAAGCGCGCAAGTCTCTTTGGAGTGGGCAGATCTTAAGAGTGACAAGATCACGATACTCTACTATGTCCTGGTCTTTGACTTTGACCCGCTGGGAGAGACGCCGCTCAACCGAAAAGAGCTGAAGTGCGAAAGCAAGGATGAGCTTTTTGCGGTGATGCAGGATGTCAATGCCTACTTCAAAAAGTAGAAGTTCCCTCATAAAAATACTCTCCATCTCCATTCCCGCAGCCTTCAAACATCTTCTTGACATGCTACAGGTGCTGATCGATCTTATTATGATCGGCTCTTTGGGCGTCGCTGCTCTGGCGGCTGTCGGCTTGGGCCTGCAGTTTCTTATGGTCTTGAATGTCATCATGACGCTCTATGTCGTCGGCGGCAATGCCGTGATAGCGCGCCATATCGGTTCGCGCCGTTTTCACCGGGCCAATATCGTCTTTTTCAATCTTTTTATCCTGGCGATGCTCCTCTCTGTTTTTGCTCTTCTTGTCGGTTATGCCTGGTCTGAGCAGTTTTACCTCTGGATGGGTACTGGGAAAGAGGTGGCGAGGCTGGGAGAGAGCTACTTCGGGACACTCTCCTGGGGAATGCCCTTTATATTTTTGGATGCGCTCTTTTTCAATGTCCTGAGCGCAGCGGGAAAAACACAGGCCTCTTTGTATATCAAAATCGCCTCAGCGGGAGTAAATATTCTACTTAACTATGCGCTTATCTTCGGCCATTTCGGTTTTGATGCGATGGGTGTTCAGGGCGCAGCGATTGCTACGGTCATCTCCTATGCCTTCAATGTCGGGATATATGCCCTGCTGATCAGCCGGGACTCCAGTGTTCTGCGCTTTTATCTCTATTTCTCTCTTTCGAGTCTCAAAAGCGTTTTTAAGGTCGGACTTCCGGCAAGCCTGGAACGTCTTATCACCGTCTCAGCCTTCATGGTCTTTGTCATGGTGATTTCCAAATACGGCACGGAGGCACTGGCGGGATATCAGGTGGGGCTTCGCATAGAGGGACTGGCCTTTATGCCGGGATTTGGATTTTCGATCGCAGCTATGGCGCTGGTGGGGCAGAGTCTGGGTGCAAAAAACAGCACGGCCGCGCACAACGACACAATAACGATCACAAAGATCGCGGCGCTCTTCATGGGCATTGTCGGCGTATTTTTGGTTTTTTTTCCGGAATTTTTTGCCCAGTTCTTCAGCCAGGATGAAAAGACGATAGAGCTGGCCTCACTCTATCTTCGACTGGTCGGACTCTCACAGGTCCCTTTGGCGGTGACCTTTGTGTTAAGCGGGGCGCTTCGAGGCGCAGGGGCTACCAAAACGACCTTGTTGATTAATGTCGGCTCCTTGATCTTCCTTCGCGTGATGCCTTCGCTGTTCATCAGCGCGATAACGGAGGATATCTTCTGGATCTACCTTGTGATGATAACGGAGACCTTTGTCAAGGGAGGAATATTTTGGTATGTCTTCGCGCAGGGAAGATGGAAAAACATCAAGATATAGAGCACCTACAGATCAATCGATCAGCTGCAAGGGATCGATATGGTAGTTGCTCTGCGTGACTTCAAACATCAGCTCATTATTGACACGGCCGATGATAGAGCCGCGTTTAAGACGTACGCCTTTTTTGATGGTCGGTGCGATCTTGTCCAGATGGGCATAGATCGTATGTATGCCATCGTCATGTTCGATAATGACGATATTGCTGAGCATCGAGGTCTCTTTGGCCAGGATGACCTTTCCGTTGAGGACATTCTTGACCTTAGCATCGGGAGCATTGGGTCTTAAGGAGACGGACTCGTTAAAGATTTTGATATGATAGATGGGATCTTCGTAGGGGCCGAATCGTTTGATAACGCTATAGCCGTCCAGAGGAGAGATCGTCTTTTTACCGCGGTATGTCTTTGTCTTCGCGGTGTGATAGGCATCCGTGCGGGATTTTATCTTTGGCATAGAAGCCTGTGATGTCGGCGAAGTGCTCTTTTCTCTCTCCATCTTGGCCTGGCGTGCCTTTTCATTTTCCAGCGCAATGCGTTTTGCTTTTTCATCTTCTTTGATAATACTGAGTTTGGTGAGTTCACTCTTTAGACTGTTTTGCTGCTTTAGAAGCTGCTTGACGGAAGTCCGGTATTCATTCTTCTGCTTTTGTAGTTTTAAAAGATTGTCTTTCTCTTTTTGGGTAATGCTCAGTACCTCTTTGCGCTTGGCATCGATCTGTTCTATCGCCTCTTTGAGCGCATTGATCTTTCCCTGTATCGCTTCTATTTTTTTTGAGTTTGAGGAGAAGTCGTTTTGCAAGGCAGAGATATTGGTCTGGGTGATCTGCGAGAGTGACTCAAAGACCTCTTCGGTGATAAGTCCCTCGTCATCTTTGGCCTTTTCATCATCGAGGATCAAAGAGAGAGAGACGTTTTTGGCCAGCATAAAGGCAAGATCCTGGCGAAGCTGTTCCTGGTTTTCCTTGAGCGTGCCCTGCGAGTTTTTGAGAAGTGCAAGCTCTTGGGTGTTGTCTTTATAGCGCTGCTCTTTGAGACTGAGTTCAAGCTGGAGTTCCTGAAGTTTTTTTTGCTCTCTTAAGAGCGTGCGCTCCTGACGGATGATCTTTTTTGCGGTAGTGGCAAGGTTTTTATGGACATTGGAGTAGGTCTTGTCAAATTTTTTAAGCTGTACGCTGGTATCTTTGATCTTTGCGTCAATGCTTGTTTTGGCAAAAAGCATGCCGGCAAGGAAAAAAGCAAGAAGCAGACTTAAGCGCATCACACCTCTTCTTTATGATTGATGATCAGCAAAAGGGCGAGCAGAACAGAAAGACTCAGCGCAATCGCGAAATGCAAGAAGCTGTCTTTGGCATAATCAAAAAGGGTGACCTGAATATTAATCTCATTAAAATAGGATTCAGCCCATCTGGTACGGATGATCACACCGAATGCGGCAAGAACCAGGGCGGCAGCGCAGAGAGCATCTATGATGGCCAGACGAAAGAGCACGGCGGAACGCAGCATGATGGGTGCACCAAAAAGTGCCATGATGTTCATCCGTTCAGCGTGCTGAAACTGCCAGATCCGCATCTCTTTTATGATAAGAAGCAAGGTAACGACAAAAATAGCAAAGGCAAATACCTGGGTGATCCCCTTATAGAGCAGAAGCAGTTTGTAGATCTGGTCATGCGTTTTTGAGAAGCTCTCCACGCGCTTGATCTGCTTCATATTTTCAAGCTGAGAGCTGAGCATGTCGACCTCTTCCGGCTCGGGATAGTGTTCAAGAGAGAGTCTGTAAAAGCGGGGAAGAGAGGCCCGCAAAAGTCCAAGACTTGTCTTGTCCATCTCCTTTTCCAGACGTTTGATCACTTTTTCCGGGCTGACCTCTTCAAGAGAGCGAATAAGAGTAAACTGCGATTTCAAAGATGCCTCTTCGAGCTCAGTGTTGGCAATGACGACGATGGAGTAGTTCGCACGCAGGGACTCTTCATACGCGGTGATGGTACGCTCAAGGATCTGATAGACCTGCAATGTAAACAAGATCGTAAAGAGCGCAGCGATCAGTGAAAAGTGGTTCTTAAGAGACTTCATAGATACTTCCATATTCGATATGCAGATGTTTGTAGTCGATTTTCATCGTTTCGGGGATATGGTGGGTGACAACAACGATCGTCGTCTTCAGCTGAGTGCAGGCACCTTCGAGAAGATTCCAGATGACCTGCGCGGAATAGTCATCAAGATTTCCCGTCGGTTCATCGGCGAGGATGATGATGGGGTTGTGGGCCAGGGCTCTGGCCATGGCAACGCGCTGCTGTTCCCCGCCGCTGAGTTCTGGGGGATACTTTCCCATCTGGTGGTTAAGCTTGACGTGGGTGAGAAGCTTTTGCACCTGAATCTCGCTGACATCTTTGGCATAGCCGGAGATGATCAGCGGCAGCATCACATTCTTCTCGATAGTCCACTCTTTGATCAGCTTGTAGTCTTGAAAGACGATTCCCACATGGCGGCGGAGAAAATTGAGCTTTTTGCTGCTGATATCGTTTATCTTGACGCCGCCGACGATAAGCTCACCCTGTTTGGGCGCTATAGCGCCGTAGAGCGATTTCAAAAGAGTTGATTTTCCGCTTCCGCTGGCCCCGGTAATAAAGACAAACTCACCTGAATTGATGGAGAAATTGCTCTGGTTTATGATCGTCTCGTTGTTGTTGTACGAGAGAGTGAGATCGTTGGCGATGATAACCTTATCCATACAGGAGCGCTTTGAGTTTGAGGTGCGACTGAAAGTTCGTGTGTGAGGCTATAGGCTGGCTTGGAAAATAGAGCGCTTCGTCTTCTTTGATGATAAGGAAGAGGTGCTCCGGTTTGTCAAAAGAGCCCATAGAGAGACGCAAAAGATAATCTCCCGTGTTCATTGTGTAGAGGCGTTCAAAATGAACAAAGCCGTTCTCAAAACGGTGGGTGCTTCCGTTGAGTTTGAGCAGATCCGCCGTGCACTTTCCTGTAAGTGAAAAGTCAAAGCTGTTTTCGATCGGGAGCGAGAGCTCGTGATTGGTAAGCGTGATATCATAGATATTCTTTTCCATACCTCGCCAGCGGGTCTCATACTTGCTGATGATGCCGATGTCTTGGTTCTTGCGCACTCGAAAATCACTCTGCGTAAGGGCCAAAAAGGTCTCTAGGGCGTAAGCAAAATAGTTTTCGCTGTCTGTGCGGAGCTCCAGGGTCCCCTCTTTTTTCAAACAGCGGATAGACTCGGAGATAAAGGCCTTTGAGATGACACGGCGGTGGGGCTTCTTGTCCCAGGGAACAGGGAAGTGCACAAAGATGCGGCCGACCAGATTGGAGGGAACAAACTCCAAAAAGAGTCGTGCATCAAAGTCAAGCAGCAAGACGTTGTCAAGCTTCTGGATGGAGATCTGTTTGAGCACCTGTTCGATAGAGGCCTTGTGGATCTCTATGCCAACATAAAGCACGTCGGGATTCTCTTTGGCTTGATGCAAAAGATGTACGCCGCTTCCGAAACCGACTTCAATCCAGATCTCTTTTGCCTCGGGAAAGCTTTCAGCGAAAAAGTCGATCCGTTTAAGAGCGGACTCTTTATCTCTGTGGTGAAGCTCTTTTTCGGAGAGATTGGAGAAAAGTGTCTCCAGTCCTGCCTTGTCGGCATAGGCTTGGATGGCTCTTTTGATGTGCAGATTTGGCGATACCCGCGTGACCTTGTCACTTTTCAAAAGCCACTTCTCTTGCGTGTGTTTGAGCTGTAGAAGGAAGGTCTTCTCTTCGCTCTTTGCGCAGATCAGTTTGTCATCGGGAAACTTGACGTTGGAGGCGATAAAGTCGAACTCTACCCCATCGTGAACACAGGGAAAAGCGACTTCGCGGAAGTCTTTTATTTGAATATGCGGCATTTATTATACTTCTATTTGCTAGGGGTTGAAAAAAGAACATCGGCCGGTGCGGTAGGCTCGGAGGCGATACTGTTCACATCAACAGCCATGATCTGGAATTTGTACTGAACATCAGGCTGCAGATCCTTGGCAGCATAGCTTGTGCCTTTTATTCCGGTGATCTCTTGTGTTTTTGAGCTGATCCAGCTCTCTTTGGTCGTCTTGATCAGCGTGTAGCTGTGCGTGCGCGGATCGTTACTCTTCCAGCGCAGTACGGCGCTACTGTCTTTTACGACAGCATCAATGAAGGTCGGCATTTGCGGTTTGCCCAAGGTGCTTCCATGTACAGGCGTGCTCTGAAGAGGACTTTCCAGGCCATCCTTGTCAACGGCACTGACCTTGTAGTAGTAATTTGCACCGTCTTTGCTTATCTCATCGGTGAATTCTGTTTCATTGAGTTTGACATAATAGTTGTAGGTTTTATTGCTTGAGCTTGCGCGATAGATATTGTAATAATCAAGATCTTTTTCGCTGTTCGCATCCCATTTTAGAATAATCTTCTTTGGCATCTGGGTGCTTGCTTGAAGATTGTGCACAGGCTTTGGCAGGGGCTTGGTCGAAACTTTTACGACCTCGCTAGGCGTTGATTTTATGCCCTCATATGTCAGTGCGCGCAAGCGGTATTTGTAGACGCGGTTGTCATCAAGCTTCTTGTCGATATATTCTGCCTCCAGACGGTGTTCTATGGTCGCGATCTGCTCCCATTCCGGCTTCTCTACGGTTTGACGTTCCAGCACATACCCTTTTACCAAGGCGTTGTCATGCGGACGCCAAATCAGTTTTGCCATACGCGGAAGATTACCGATAGAATCAAAAAAACTGACCGATTCAAGTACCGGATGCGTGGTCACTCTGAAGGTCTCCGAGGCTTCCGACTCTTGCATCTTTTCATTAAAACTTGAAAATCTGTAAATATAGGTCGTGTTCGGCTGAAGCGCGGTGTCTGAGTAGTGCGAAACGAAACGGCCGTCCACGGCGTGGATGCGGTTTAGCTTTTCATCAGCAGCCTGCGGATTGTTGCGGTAGACATAATAGCCTTTTACGCGGGCATCACGCAGAGGCTTCCACTCAAAAGCGATGCTTGTCATTGACTCTATGTGACCGTTGATGGAAACTTTTGGCAGCGTCGGGTCTATTACGGGCTCTTTAGGCGCACTTGGCTGTTGGGTACAGGCGCTAAAGAGAATTGAAATGGCGGCTAAAGTCGGTAGAAATAATTGCTTCATTAATGAACTCCATGTCAAAATTTTCTTCAAGGTAAGTTTTCATGCTCTCATGTATCGGTGCGACAAACTCCATCTTTTGCAAAGATTTTGGATGCACGAAGTATAAGATATATGCATGCAGAAAAATTTCATCGATTTTATCTTCTTTGCTCTTAAAGCCGTATAAATGGTCGCCCAAGATGCCTCTGCCTATGCTTTCAAGGTGGACACGGATTTGATGGGTTCGGCCGCTATAGAGCTTGCAGGCGATCAGCTCATTTTTCTCATCTTTGGAAGGGTAGAGCTTGGAAAACTCGGTCTTTGCGTCTTTTGCGTTTTCTATTGTCGCCATCTTCAGGCGGTTTGACGAATTTCTGCCTATCGCCTTATCGACGATCATGTTTTCTTTCAGAGGCATATTGAGAATGGCCAGGTAATAGCGTCCCATTGTGCGGTCTTGAAGCTGCAGGGAGAGGGCGTGGTGGGCTTCATTGTTCTTGGCAACAACCATGACGCCGCTTGTTCCCTTGTCCAGGCGGTGGACAATGCCGTGACGCTCCTCGCCGCTGATGGTGGAGAGACGGATGCCCTTGTGTTTGAGCCAGTCCACCAATGTAGGCTCTTTGACCGAAGGGGCAGGGTGGACGGTGAGCCCTTTGGGCTTGTTGATGACAAGAAGATCATCATCCTCATAAAGGATCTCAACATCAAAATCAATCTTTTGCGGACGGGTGACTACCGCTTCTGGAAAGTCAATATGAATGTTTTGGCCAGATTTTAGCTTCACTCCGGGTCGTGTTACAACCTTGCTGTCAACTGTGACACAGCCCTCTTTTATCAAGGAGAGAACCTGGTTGCGGGTTGTCTCGAGGGTGGCGCTTAAAAATTTGTCTAGTCGTTCGGGTGTCTCGCAGAGACAGTCTTTTGGTTCGTGCATAAGAAGCCTTAAGTTCAAAAAAATAGTGTTTCGTGTATTTGACCCAGATAAAAAGAAATATAACTTCGTTAATGCTTCGCCTGTTTAGGCATAAATATTGTAAAAAAAGTGATATAATTCATGCCATGTGGAAAAAAATAGATCGCCGGATTATAGCACACTTTGATTATATTCTTATTGCTTTGATTACACCTCTTATCTTTGTTTCAGGCATGCTTATCGGAGAGATACACCCTGTGTTAGCACAAAAACACACGGTTTATGTGCTTGTGGGCATTGTCGCATTTGTTTTCTTTTTTCTTTTTCCTATTCGGCGTTTTTCATGGCTGATCCCCCTTTTGTATTGGCTCAATATCGCTTTGCTGATAGCCGTAGAGTTTTTCGGGCATTCGCGCCTGGGTGCCAAACGCTGGCTGGAACTCCCCTTTATCAATTTTACCCTTCAGCCCTCGGAGCTGATAAAACCGGCTTTTGTGCTGATGCTGGCCTATCTTGTGAGTAAAAACCCTCCTCCCCAGGGCGGTTACCGCTTAGCCGATTTTCTCAAGCTCAGTTTGTTTATTCTCCTGCCCTTTTTCCTGATCGCGAAAGAACCGGACCTGGGAACGGCGACGGTGATGCTGATCTTGGGCTATGGTGTGCTTTTTGTTATCGGCGTCTACTGGAAGATATGGGCGACATTGGCCGTTACGATCTCGCTGGCAGCGCCTTTTTTATACGGACAGCTTCATGACTATCAGAAAAAACGCATCCTAGATTTTCTGAGTGAAAAACCCTCGTACCATGTGCAGCAGTCGATCATTGCTATAGGCTCAGGCGGACTCAGCGGCAACAGCGTCGAAGAGTCGACTCAAACGCAGATGAAGTTTCTGCCTATTGCATCGAGTGATTTTATTTTTGCTTATGTGGTGGAGCGCTTCGGATTTATAGGAGCCTTTTTGCTGGTCGGACTCTACATGGCACTAATACTGCACATCGTCTCGATAAGCTGGTTTAGCAGTGACTACTTTATAAAGGTCGTCAGCCTCTCTCTGGCACTTCTCTTTTTTGTCTACATGAGCATCAATATTGCGATGACGATCGGTTTTGCCCCTGTCGTCGGCGTGCCTTTGCCAATGTTCTCCTACGGGGGGAGCAGTTTTGTCAATTTTGTAATCATAATAGCGATTTTGCAAAACCTGCTGGCCTTTCGTTATACCTTCTACTATAATTCAGACCGCCGCATGATAGATCCTCTGTCCAAATGACCTGTTTTTCGGGCTTTGCAGGAAGTTTTGAAAATATAGACCAGATTTAGATAGCTGTAAGCAATAAAGCCTTATACTTCCGCTCTCTAAATGGATCTTTAGCTCAGTTGGTTAGAGCCCTCCGCTCATAACGGAGTGGTCCCGAGTTCGAGTCTCGGAGGATCCACCACCTTAAATCCCCTAAAACACGAACTTCCAAAGACCTTAAGACTAACAAGAAAAGTAAGACTTGAGAAATCGCATCTTTGACTATTGTCAGCTTATTTATTAAAGCCTTCACGCATTCCTTTTGACATTTTTTGAAACTCTGTCTGCGGTTTTGCTCGTTCTGCGGTGTTGTCGTTAGAATTGTTTATCGGAAGGACCAGTGCGAGCATGATAAGTATAAGTGAAAATAGCATCGATGAGAGAATGGTCAGCAGTAGTTTTAACTTAAAATCACTCATTTTTTTCTCTTTTAGATTAGAATAGTTTTGAAAATTGTACCCTATTTTTCTTGCAAGAGGTTTTCGCTGATATACTCCGGCGAAAGATCCTCTTTGACCTGTGTCTGCTCTTCTTTGATCTTCTCTTTTTTATCCATAAGTTCGCCAAGGTTGGCCTTGGCAAAAGCGGCATAGGTACTTTCGGGATAGCGTGAGAGATAGGTGCTGTAAGCAGAGGCCGAGTCAAGTGTCAGGGTCTTTGTCCACAGCTTCTCTTCTTGGCTGGCAAGCGTGGAGGGAAGGTTGAAGTAAAAACTCTGAGTGGAAGTCATCGGATAGGGGGCTTTAAAATGCATGTGCATCTGCTCGAAACCCTCTTTGTTTGAGGTTCCTCGACGCGTAAGCACAGAGATGAGCTTTGTCGTAAATGCGTAGGGAGCTACGATCTTGTTTGGCGCGCACGAGAAGATCAGATCAATCTTCTCGTGCGGCTTGATGGCGGCCAAACCTTTTTCTTCTGTTCTATAACGCTTTGCAAAGGGGTTTTTCTGGGCAGAATCGAGGATGATGATGTTTAAACGGCTTTGTGAGCTTTTCATCTTGGCAATTATGGCATCGAGTTCTATCGCTTCATGCAGAACATGATAGTCGCTTTCGATAAAAGTCTCCGTGGGGATAATGTAGTTTTTATTTTTAACGTGAACGGTATGACCGTTATAATAGAAAAGTGCAACACACTCTTTTCCCATAAGATAATTAAACTCGCGCAGTCCTTTGATAAGCTCGCGTTTGCTTGCATCTTCAAGGTAGACGACCTTGAAATTGTGCTTTTCCAGGAAAAGCTTCATTTTTTGCGCAGCACCGAGGGCATTATGCATAGGCGACTCGTCATAGGCGCCGTTGCCAATTACAAAAGCGACACGTTTTTCAATTTGCATAGTCTCAAGTGAGATTGTATCTGCATTTACAAAAGAAGCAAACAGTAAAAAAAGAAGAAGATAGTACATAAAACCCCTTGAGTCTTAGCCAAACTAAAAAATGGCTATAGATAAGGAAGTATTATACACAAAGAAGCAAGCGTAGGCTTTAGCTAAAGAAGATTGCTTGAAGAGATAGACGATTTAATTAGATTAGCTGCCCGTTCTTGAGATATTTATCTAAGAACTGCATGTTTTTCATGACACGGTTGTAGTAAGGGGTGTTGACAATCCCTCCGTTATAGCCGCTGATCATGCGCAAATAATCTTTACGGCTCTTTTTTAAAATGGTAAGATAGTAGGCTGAGATCTGTGCGGATGTTTTGACATCGGTGAGAAGCTTGTTGGCTATCTGCGCATCACTGAGCTTGTTGAGCCACTCCAGCGCAGTGACGCGCTTGGCAACATAGCGTGCGGTAGCGACCTGAATCTGCATGGTGCCCAAAGAGGCTTTTGTGATGATGATGCCCTTTTTAAAGTCACCGATGATGTTTTTTCCGGCGCTGCTTTCGGTTAAACAGATCGCGGCCAAAGTGTTTTCATAGGTTTCTCCACTATAATCAGGAATAGTACGTGCCACATCTCTGACAGTTTGCAAAACCTTAAGCTGTTCTTGCGAAAGTGCAAACAGCTGTAGTGTAAATAGAAAAAATAGTGGGACTAACCGAATCAAAAATGCTCCTTAAAAATAAAAGAAAAGTATAGTAAAAAAAGAAGAGCTTATTTATTTTATAATCTCATTAAATAGGTATCTTAAGTAAACGAATGGTAAATTACCTCTATTGCCCTTGTGACTGATGTCCGAACTTTAAGTTTAGCGACTGATTTTTCGTCATTTTTTTGATCAAAAGAGCAAAAAGTGTCTCTGCTTTAAGTTTGGCCGTTCAAATAGCGGGAAAATTCTGTAAAAAAAAGTGCTATTTTTTTACAGATTGTTACATCTTGAAGATAAAAAAGGAAGAGTTGTTGAAAAGAAGATATGGTTTACTGTTTGTTGTCTTTATTGTGAATGCAGATGCGCAGAACCTTCTTGTCTCCTTGCTTAAAAGTATAGAGAACAACCATACGCTTCATATGCATTATAGACAGCAGGCCTTTGTCTGCACCCCGTACGGGATAGAAACGGTGAGCGAACTCCTGCTTCGCACTGACCTTAACAGCTCCTGTCAGCAGCATATCCGAGACTTTAGAGCAAGCAACCCTCAGGAGAAGTTTTTTGCCGCAAAAACTTTACATATAGAGCAGCAGTACAGTGTGGAGGCGATTGAGACATTGTGTTTCTTACATCTTTCCAGCGGGCACAGCTATAGCGAAGCCTTGTTGGAAAAAGGGTATGCCCGGATTTCGCCGCAACTACAGGACACGGAGTTTATGTATCGTTTTGAAAAGGCAGAGTTGCGGGCGAAGATAAAAAAAGAGGGGATCTGGTCTGACGAAAAGATAAGAGGCTGCTTCTAGCGTCATTGCTCGCTTGTCAGATAGACCCAGAACTCTTTATGGCTTTTTCCCTGATTGAGAAAGTAAAACTGCAAAACAGCTACGCGGTAGAGGGTCAGCAACATCTTTGCATAAGGGATAAATAGAGTGATACGCAGAAGAAAGGTTTGGCTCTTTTCACCCTTGGAGGTCAGCATCTCTTCTATACCGATATTTTTGCTTAGATAGAGTCCGAAAAGCAGCGAAAAGATGAAGTTCAGAACAATACCGAAGAGAATATAGGCTAAAAATTCCTGCTCATACATTCCTGCGATCATTGGAGTCCCCTGATGTCTAAAAAGATGAAATGCTCTTTTGCCGCGGCAAAAGAGCTGATGTTTATTTTACGTAGTTTTCGATAGCGTCTTGCAAGATTTTAGTTGCGGCAGCCTTGTCCTGAAAACCCTGTACTTTTACCCATTTGTTCGGCTCAAGCATCTTGTAGGTCTCAAAGAAGTTTTTGATCTTCGCCAGGGTGTGTTTCGGAATATCGCCCAGGTCTTTGATCTCGTCAAATGTCGGGTCTATTTTGGATGTCGGAACAGCCAGCAGTTTCTCATCAATACCGCTCTCGTCTTCCATGATCAAGACACCGACAAGACGGCAGTTTGTGACAGATCCTTCTTGCATTGGGTATTCGGTAAGGATCAGAATGTCAGCCGGATCACCGTCTTGAGAAAGCGTCTGGTTTACAAAACCGTAGTTGGCAGGATAGTACATCGCCGAGTGCATAACGCGGTCAAGGACCAGCGCGCCGCTCTCTTTTTCTACCTCATACTTGATGTTTGAACCGCATGAAATCTCGATGATTGCTTTTACTTTTTCTGGGTTTTCACCGTATCCTATTTTGTCTAAATTCATTATCTCTCCTATATGCAGTGCGCATTAATTTGAGCGAATCTTATCAAAAAAAAGCTAAAAAGCCATGAGTTTCCATAGAGATGCTGAAAGAAAATCAAAATATCAAACGTAAAATAGTAACAATGGCGATAAAACTTTTTTGACTTCCGCAAAATACATGCATATTTAACTATCTTTGTACTAAGATTGGCAAAATTGATTTCTAAAGGGAAAAACATGGAAAATCTTGTTTTCGAAGGCTTTAAATTTATGGCCTTGGGTATGGGAACGGTATTCTCATTTTTGATTCTTATGATCGGGGCTATGAATCTTCAATCTTACATAATACACAAGTTTTTTCCTGATCCTGCACCCCTCAGCGGTGCGGGTAAAGCTGAAAATAAAAATGCGAAGATCGCCGCAATTACTGCTGCGGTCATGCATCACAATAACGCAAAAAGCTAAGGAATAAAATGGCCAAAAAATATATTGATATAATGGATACGACCTTCAGGGACGGCTTCCAGTCGGTCTTTGGAGGGCGCGTGCTGATGAATGACTTTTTTCCTGCGGTTGAAGCGGCGAAAGCGGCGGGGATTACGCACTTTGAATTCGGAGGTGGTGCACGCTTCCAGTCACTCTACTTTTATCTCAATGAAGATGCTTTTATGATGATGGACCGTTTCCGCGAGATCGTGGGTCCGGATGCGAACCTTCAGACGCTCGCCCGCGGTGTCAATACCGTAATGCTGGACACCGGTTCGCGCGAACTCGTTGATCTTCACGCGAAGATGTTTAAAAAACATGGTACAACGACTATTCGTAACTTTGACGCGCTCAATGACATTGAAAACTTGAAATACTCAGCCGAGCGCATCCACCATCACGGGTTGAAACACGAAGTGGTCGTGACGATGATGGATCTTCCTCCGGGATGTGTCGGCGCGCATGATGTTTCTTTTTATGAGAAGAAACTTCGTGAGATACTTGACTCCGGCATTCCGTATGACTCCATCTGTTTCAAGGACGCTTCAGGCACGTCCAGCCCAACAAAGGTCTATGATACCATCAAGATGGCACGCAAACTTGTTCCCGAGGGGACGCATCTGCGTCTTCATACGCATGAGACGGCAGGTGTCTCTGTCGCCTGTTATCTCGCGGCACTTGAAGCGGGGATCGACGGTATCGATATGGCGGCTTCTCCGGTCTCCGGCGGAACCTCACAGCCTGACATCCTGACGATGCTACACGCTACAAAAGGCAGCAACTATGATCTCGGCGGCTTGGAGCTTGAAAAGATCCTGACCTATGAAAAAGAGGTTGAGCGCTGCTTGGAAGACTACTTTATGCCGCCTGAAGCGACGATGGTCTCACCTTTGATTCCCTTTTCTCCAATGCCGGGCGGTGCTTTGACGGCAAACACGCAGATGATGCGTGACAACAACATTCTGGACCGTTTTCCCGAAGTCATTGCCGCTATGCGCGAAGTCGTTGAACGCGGTGGATACGGCACCTCGGTGACACCGGTATCGCAGTTTTATTTTCAGCAGGCGCTTAATAACGTGATGCAGGGCCCGTGGAAAGCGATAGCTCCGGGCTATGGCAAGATGGTACTTGGCTATTTCGGCAAGACACCGGTTGCCCCCGATCCTGAGATCGTAAAGATCGCCTCTGAGAAACTGAACCTAGAGCCGACAACCAAAAATGCGATCGACCTGGCCGATGCAGACAGGACAAAGTCTTTGGCCTACTGGAAAGAGCTTCTGGAAAAAGAGGGGATTGAGACAAGCGATGAGAACATCTTTATCGCCGCAGCCTGCCAAGAAAAAGGGATCACCTTCTTAAAAGGTGAAGCCGAAGTCAATATTAGAAAAAAATCAGACAAGCAAGAAGGAAGTGCGAACATGGGAACTGGATCTTATACGGTTGTTGTTAATGGGGAAAAATTCAGCGTTCAGGTGGCTGAAGGCGATGTTAATATCCAGGTGAGTGAAGTCAACGGTGAAAGCCTTAAGCCTTCCGGCGGCGCTTCTGCTGACGAAGGCGACAGTGTCAAATCACTTCTGCCGGGCAGTATATGGAAGATCGTAGCCAATCCGGGTGATCAGGTTTCAGAGGGTGATATCATTATGATCCTCGAATCAATGAAAATGGAGATAGATATCGTAGCGCCTCGTAACGGTGTTGTCAAATCAATCAATGTGGCAACAAACGACAAGGTTGTTGAAGGCCAAGTCGTAGCAGTTCTAGGATAAGCGAATGAAGTTTTTAACCATCAAGTTTTTATTACTGGCACTCTTGGCTTTTGCTGCCTTTGCCTCACCCGAAGCAGAGCCTGTTCATGAGGCGGCAAGCTCGCATAAAGATGAGACTTATAAAGCCCAAAGCATGGGCGAGATGATTCAAGGTTTTGCGAAGTCAACAGGTATCTACGCCATACTCTATCCTGATCCGAATGAGCTGAGCAGCCACGGGGAGCAGATGAGTGACTTCCACAAGTCATGGGGCCGTGTGTTGATGATCCTTGTGACATTCTTGCTCTTTTATCTTGCCATCGCTAAGGGATATGAGCCGCTTCTTCTCTTGCCGATAGCCTTTGGTGGACTTTTGGCCAATATCCCGGTGGCAAATATAGCCGGAGTGCACGGATTTTTGGGTGTGATTTACAACATGGGTCTTGCCAACGAGATGTTCCCTATTCTCATTTTTATGGGCGTCGGTGCGATGACGGATTTTGGTCCGCTTTTGTCCAATCCCAAGACGGCACTTCTTGGCGGCGCGGCGCAGTTTGGTATATTTGGTACCCTGGTGGGCGCGGTTGCGCTTTCTCAATACACCAATATATTTGACTTTACCCTGCAGCAGGCCTCTGCGATCTCTATCATCGGCGGCGCAGACGGTCCGACATCGATCTTTATTGCGACGAAACTTGCGCCTGAGCTTTTGGGTGCAATCGCCGTAGCTTCCTACTCCTACATGGCTCTTGTCCCGATCATCCAGCCTCCGATCATGCGCGCGTTGACAACGCAGAAAGAGCGCAAGATCAAGATGGTGACACGACGTCATGTCAGCCGTCTTGAAAAGCTAGTTTTTCCTATTATGGTACTGAGTCTGGCGATTATGATCCTGCCGGCATCAACGCCACTGATCGGTGCTTTTATGTTCGGAAACTTTCTGAAAGAGTCGGGTGTGGTTGAGCGTCTTAATGACACCTTGCAAAACTCACTGATCAATATCGTAACGATATTTTTGGGTCTCGGGGTCGGTTCAAAACTTGCGGCCGACCAGTTTCTCGTGGTGGATACCCTGGCGATCTTGATCCTTGGCCTTCTTGCCTTCTCAGCGGGAACAGCCTCAGGTGTTATCATGGCAAAGATTATGAACCTCTTTCCGGGTGAAAAGATCAATCCGCTTATCGGTTCTGCAGGCGTATCTGCTGTGCCAATGGCAGCGCGCGTCTCCAACAAGGTCGGCATTGAGTTCGACCGTAGTAACATGCTGCTAATGCATGCCATGGGTCCAAATGTAGCCGGTGTTATCGGTTCAGCGGTTGCGGCCGGTGTTATGATTTCTATATTCGGATAAGTGTCTCCATGCGGGCTACGGCCCGTGAATGCCCTATGATTTCCCCTCCTTTAGTGTATGCCTGCCAATTATTCTGATTTATCCAAGGAGAACAGATAAGCCTATCTACTGCTTTTACTCTGCGCCTATAATCTGGTTGCAGACTCCGTTTTTCTCTTGAGCATAGACTGTGCCGGTTTGATAGAGAATGAAAATATCAGTGTGCGCTATACAAAAAACGAAACCGCCGTGAGGGTGCTGGAGCGTGCTGTCGATGTGAAGATAAGGCGCGTAGGCCGTTGCAGCTCTGTCGCTTCGATCAACGAAGTGGCAAGCAGACCCAACGAAATGGGCTGGCTTATAAGATCGATGGGACAGAAGCCAAAAAGACGGCCTCCTCAACAGTCCTTAAGGAGGCCCTGTGCATGCAGTGGGTATATCGTCAAGACAACTGCCTAAGCCGATAGTGCATATAATGGTATGTTTTTTATAAAGAAAGGCGCAGTGGCGTAAAAACCTTGACTATTTAAACCAGCCCTTTACCTTGTCGAAGACAGACTCAAAACTGCTCTCATGCGGTTTTGATTCGATGCCGAAAGACTCCTGAAGTTTCTCAAGAAGCTCGCGCTGTTCGCTGTTGAGGGCATTGGGGTAGACAAGGTTGATCTGGGCTATAAGGTCGCCTTTTCCGTGCCCGTGCACATCGCTAACTCCCTCATTTCTGAAGTTGAACTGTGCCTTGTGCTTGGTGCCCTGAGTGAGATTGAGGTCAAGTTCACCCGTAAGCGAAGGAATTTTGATCTTTTCGCCCAGAACCGCCTGCGTAAAGAAGACAGGCACTTCGATATAGATATCGTTTCCGTGACGGATAAAGGTCTCATCTTCTTCAACACTGAAGGTCACATAAAGATCGCCGCGCGAACCGTTTTTTCCCTTGTTCCCGTGCCCTGAAACGCGCAGACGGTTTTCATTGTCGATACCTGCGGGAACTTTGATCGTTACTGTCTCCTTGACCTCGCTGAAACCTTGACCCTTGCAGTCGCCGCACTTCTCGGCAACCTGTGTTCCCTCGCCGTGACAAAGCGGACAGGTCTGAGAGAAGGTCATGAAGCCCTGCTTCATATAGACTTGCCCCTTGCCGCCGCACTGAGAACAGGTCTTAACTTTTCCATCCTTGGCTCCGGTGCCCTTGCAGGAGCTGCACGAATCTTTGTATTTGAAATCAAGCTCTTTTTCGCAGCCGAAGACGGCCTCTTTGAAGCTGATGTTCATCTTCAGACCCAGGTCAAGTGGATACTTCTCCTGGGAGGTGCGCTTGCGCTGACCACCGCCGCCAAAGCCGCCAAACATCTCTTCAAAAACGGAACTAAGATCGTCAAATCCGCCGCTAAATCCGCCGCGTCCTCCGCCACCTTGAAGTCCCTCTTTTCCGTACTGGTCATAGATGCTTCGCTGTCTATCGTCACTTAAAACCTGGTAGGCCTCGTTGCAGAGCTTGAAGTGGTGTTCCGCTTTTTCATCACCCGGATTTTTGTCGGGGTGATACTTCTTGGCCATCTGTCTGTAGGCTTTTTTAATCTCTGCCTTGTCGGCCGATCGTGTGATCTCTAAAATTTCGTAATAGCTTAATTTGTCCATGTTATTGCCCTCAAAATGGTAATTTTTTTGAAATTATACCAACATTTGGCGAGATAACATAATGCTCAGATGCAGGTATATCAGAAAAAGTTACAGGTGAGATTTTTGAGATGAAATGATTATCTCATTCAAAGCAAGCAGAAGATAGAATAACGCCTATGAAATACGGATTAGAAAAGTTTAATATTTTAGTAGAATCGCTAGAATTGCTGCCGACAATAGGCAAAAAATCGGCTACACGGCTGGCCTATCATATGGTGATGCAGGACAATTTCGCGGCAATGAAGATAGCCCATGCCATCGAGAACGCCCTGGGATGTCTGCGTAAATGCACCGAATGCGGCGGCTTGTGCGAGGATGAACTCTGCGGTATCTGCTCGGATGAGGGACGCGAAAGAGAGATCTTGTGTATTGTGGAAAATGCCAAAGATATCTTGACAATAGAAGATGGCGGAGCCTTTAACGGACGCTATTTTGTCTTAGAAAACCTGGACCATTTCAATGCCGCACATCTGGTTGACATGGTTAATTCAGGGGTAAATGAGATCCTTTTCGCGCTGACGCCATCGATCGCGAATGATGCGGTGATGCTCTTTATAGAAGACAAGCTGAGTCTGTGCAGCGTCAACTTCACGCGCATTGCTCAGGGAGTTCCGACCGGAGTGAGCCTGGAAAATATCGATATCCTCTCTTTAAGCCGCGCAATAGAAGACCGTGTAAAGATGTAAAGACCCTTTAAAACAGAAAGCTCTCTTTCATCGCCCTTTGTATCTCTTCTAGAGTGTACTTTCCATCTGTAAAATAGGCATTGGCAAGGACGCCTTGTCCCAGCAGCATATCGGCACCGTCTTTGCAAGTGAGCTGCTTTTGCTTGCAGAGCCTTAGAAATGGCGTCTCTTTCCCATAGATCACATCCGCACCGTAACGGCTCTTTTTTAGTAGAGGTTCCAACAGGGCCAAGGGGGCGGGGAGGGCATCATCGCTTAGACCCGCAGAAGTGGTGTTGACGATAAGATCATAGGCACTTATGGGGCATGTTTCCCAGGTATATGTCTCAAATCCGGCCTCCTTGAAATAGATGAGATTTGGTGCAGAGCGGTTTAGTACATGCACCTCATACCCTTCCGCTTTAAACTTTCTAGCCAGGGCTTTGGCCGTTCCACCGGCACCGATGATCAAGATATCCTTGAGCGCATCAAACTCTTTTACAGCAAACAAAAATCCGTCTGCATCCGTGTTGTAGCCGATGAGACGTCCCTTCTCGTTGATGAGGGTATTGACAACGCCGATCTCTTTTGCAAATCCGCGCACTTCATCACAGGCCTTGAATGCCGCCTCTTTGTGCGGTACGGTAATATTGGCTCCACTTAGTCTGTGTGCAAAGAAGCTCTCTTTGAGACGGCTTCCGTCTTGAAGCAGGATGCGGCTATAGCAGCCGCTGAAATGGAGCTTTTTGAAGACATGGTTGTGCATCAGGGGCGAACGGGAGTGCTGAACGGGATTGCCAAAAATAGCAAAAAGCTGTTTTTCCATACGCTCTCTTTCAAATTTATTTTGGATTATAACATCTTTACTTTTCATTGGCTTTACCTTCTGTTTGCGAATGGCGGATAAATGAGAAGGAGTTGAAGATGAAGATGTTTGAATATTTTTCATGGTTTGGGCCAAAAACAACAGAAGGCATTTCTCTCGAGATAGAAAAAAGAGATGTCAGTGCGATGAAAGATGCAGGTGAGGCACTGTGTGAACAGGTGCAAAAAGCTCTTCAGCAAAAAAAGAGTGTTGTAGACAGACAGATTGTAATGGTGTATGAAAAAAAATTAAGAGATAGATTTCAAAAACTCGGAAACCTCAATCAAAAGTGCCCCTATTGCGGGAATGAACACCGTTCACTGCAGATGAGAGAAACAAAATGCACCCAGTGCAAAAAGATATTTCTAGTACAAAAAAGAGTGCAGGACCTGGGTACGGCAGCCTTTATGACAGAGCAAAAAAAGCAGTTTGACCTGCAATGGAAGGTGGTGAGCGATATCAAGAGATTCAAGTTATTCTTGGCGCACGAGTATGAATATATTCAGAAAAAACTTCTCAAAGAGGGTAAGAAAAACCTGCAAGAGAGCGAGGTGATGCACGCTTTGCTGGGCGCTTATGCAAAAAACTCACTCTCCGCGGGACACTATCGGCTCTACAGCGCCTTTGTCTTTTACCAGGCTGAACTGATGCGGAGCGAACAGCGTTTTGCTGAAGCCTTGAGCTACTACTTTTATGTGCATTTTCTGCATGCGAACGGAGTGGATAACAGCGCTTCATTTCAGTCTAACACGCAGATGAACGAGGAGCTAAAAATGCGTATCGGCGAACTTCTGGACCTGGGTGATCTGCAGATGAAAAAGATGAAGGGGCTGTATGATTACGCTATCTTGCATCTGAATAGATTTGATCTCAAATGTCTTAAGTCGGATCTGAACCAAAGCTACGCCATTGTGGTCAAAGAGTTTCGTCTCAGGGATGAGGAAAAAGAGGAGATCAAGCCGATGCGCTCTTTTGTTCTGTACACGAAAGCAAGCTAGCCTTATTTAGACGATAGTGCGCTTGAGATCATCCAAAGAGCTGAGCAGGGCGCCAAGCTTGTTCTTTACCTCAAGATACTCAAGTTCAGGCACTGAATCCGCAACAACTCCCGCGCCGGCTTGAAAGATGATGCGGTCTTTTTTGAGCAGGGCCGTGCGGATCGTGATGGCCGAGTCCATGTTTCCGTCAAAACCGAAGTAGCCGATAGCACCGGAATAAAAACCACGCTTGAGCCCTTCATACTGCGCGATAAGCTGCATTGCACGGATCTTTGGCGCACCGGTCATCGTCCCTGCGGTAAAGGTGGCCGCAAAGAGATCGAACATATCTTTGCCCTCGTCAAGCTCGGCAATAACATCCGTGACCATGTGCATCACATGCGAGTAGCGTTCAACATGCATCATATCATGCACTTTGACGCTTCCTGTCTTGGCGACGCGGCTGACATCATTGCGCCCCAGATCGATCAGCATAAGGTGCTCAGCACGCTCTTTTGGATCACTCAGCAGCTCTTCTTCCATCTCGATGTCTTTTGCCAGTGTCAGGCCGCGTTTTCTGGTCCCGGCTATAGGACGAAGCAGGAGCTCTCTGTCTTGAAGACGCACCATCACCTCGGGTGAGCTGCCGACAATAGAAAATTCTTCAAATTCGAGCAGAAACATATAGGGAGAGGGGTTTTTAGTGCGCAGGACACGATAAAAACTAAAAGGATCGACCTGGGCCAACTCGGTGTAGCGGTTGGACATAAGGATCTGAAAAACATCGCCGCTTTTGATCATCTCTTTTGACTGCGCGACCATCTCAAAGAACTTCTCTTTGTCGAAAGCGTAGCTGCCCTGTGTCTGTGCGGAAGCAATTTTGAGGGGAATATACTCATAGGTCGACTTAAGATCTTTTTCGATCTTTTCAAAGTTTTCTGCCATGCTCTGCATCGAGGTGACGAGACTGAGCTTGTGTGTCTTGTGCGAATAGACGACGATGAGTTTTGGACGGATAAGATCAAGGTCAGGCGTATTTAATTCATCCTTTAAGCTGTCCATAGTCGACTGCAAGACAGGCTCAAAGACTTTGACCATGTCATAGCCGACATAGCCTATAAATCCGTCGATATAGCCAATCCCAAGCTCATTGGTTTTGGCCCGGTATGCGGCTTGATCGATCTTTGCGTAGTAGGATTTCAAAAATGCAAAGGGGTGTTCGTCTAAGACTCTGTTCTGTGAAGAAGCATTTGTATAGCGGGTGATATTGTCTTTGAAACTGAGGCGTTCTTGTGCCCCGATAATGATAAAACTGTAGTTGCCCTCACTGTTTCCAGCACTTTCAAAGAGAAAGGAGATCTCATCTTTGAAATGGGATTTTAGTTTGTGATAGACCGCAATGGGTGCAAATTGATCAAGGGTGAATTGAGATGAGTGTACCAAAAACTATATCCTTGCAAGAAATGCGCCAGACTCTATATTGGCACGAATAACAGAGAGGTCCTTCCTCGCAGCCTTGTCGTTTATGTAAGGTCCGACAAGCACTTTTGTAAGACTTTTTCCATTGACGATGGCCTCATGAAGCTTATAATGGTAGCCACTTTCCGTGATCTTTTTAAGGAACTTCTTATCCGGAGCATAGCGGCTGAAAGAGCCGACTTGAATATAATAATCACCCTTTATCGCTGGTGAGCTTGGAGCCGGTTTGGCGGTTTTTTTTACAGGTTCACTCTCTTTTACAGCCGGTTTTTCATATTTTGAAGGAACAATAACTTCTGTTTGCTCTTCCTCGATCATCTCGCCTGGTCCGGAGATGAGTTCCGTTTCGCTTTGGACTTCCTGACTCTGCTCTTTGATCTTTTTAGCTATCTGATCCAGACTCTCCTCCTGGCTTGGCAACTCATCCACGGCAACCGGCTCAAAGAGAGGGTCCTCTTCCAGCGGGGATATGTTTTGCGTAATCTTAGGCGGTTCGACAGCTTGCGGAAGATTGGCTGTGCCGTCCGAATTGATACTACTCATAATAATGACAACAATAATCAGTAGTATTGCCAGTGAAGCAACGGCCAGCATGACCTTTTTCATACCGTTATTGCCATTGCTTCGATTTAGAATAATATCGTTTAATTCGTTCTTCTCTTCCATTGAAACTTCCTTTGAATAGTGCAGGTTAAAGACGTCTAAGCATTTTCTATACCCAGCTTTAATTAGTGTTATTATACATAGATTATGGATAAAAAGGGAAACTTCTGAACCAAAAACTATTTTTTTGCTATTTTTTGTTTGGGCGGTATCAGATCGGTAGAGTAGCGGATGATATCGGTTTTGATATTTACAGGCAGGCTTTTAACTTAAAAGTGCACTACATATGTTTTGACCAGGAGGCGCCGCGCTCTTTGGCGTAGACCTCCTGCGGAATGTCGAGTATATTGTACTCAGGCGGAAGATCCTGGGTGGGGAAGACCCTCCACTGATTTGGCATCTTTGATGCGAGTTTCATGGAGAGCATCTTGGCAAGCTGATAGGCTTCTTGCAAGCTGGTGTGCCCCTTGTGGATGTAAAGGTGCAGATGCCCTGGCGTTTTTGTCTCATAGGCGGTGAAGTTGATGTAGCCCTCTTCACGAAGCAGAAGCTGGGCTCTGTGGTAAAACCGCTGCGGATCGCGTCCGTTGTAGTCGATCACGATATTTTCGACCTTGTCAAATTTGTTGACAAGAGAGTGGGCAACTGTGGTCTCGCCTTTGAGGTGCTGGGTGATGATCTGCTGGGTGAGGGGTTTGTCGATTCTTTCGTATTTATTGTAGAAAATACGCCCCTTGTAGGAGATCTTGTCGACGACATTGTCGGACTTTATCCAGTAATGATCGGAGACCATTTTTATCAGTTTAAGATCCATGGCTGTCATTATCATCTCCGCATATTAGTATCTGACCTTATTAATTTTGCCGACACAAGGGGCGAAAGGTCAGTTGTCTGCCGTATCCGAAGATACGGGCAGCTTTCAGGGGGTCGCAGGGACAAATGTCTCTGCGCCACTTTAGGGACTTCGTTCCTAAAGTGTATAATATCAGTAGTTAGTACGTCGGCTGTGTGTATATAATGAACTCTTTTGCCAAAGCCGTCAACTCTTTTTTTACTTTTTCTTGAACCTGTGTGTTGCTGATGTCATCAAGAACATCCGCCATACGGTTTGCGATAAGTTCAAACTCTTTTTCTTTCATACCGCGAGAGGTCAGAGCCGGGCTTCCGACGCGGATACCCGAGGTGACGAAGGGAGAGCGTGTCTCGCCCGGAACGGTGTTTTTATTGACCGTTATACCGGCATTTCCGAGCGCGGCATCGGCGTCTTTTCCGGAGAACTCTTTGTTGATGAAAGAGACGAGAACCAGGTGGTTGTCGGTACCGTCACTGACCACATCGTAGCCACGTTTGATAAGGACATCGGCAAGTACGGAGGCGTTGATCTTGACCTGTTTGGCATAAGCTTTCCACTCGTCTGAAAGGTTGTGCTTAAATCCGACCGCCTTTGCCGCGATAACATGGACAAGCGGACCGCCCTGAAGACCAGGGAAGATCGCCGAGTTGATCTTCTTGGCGATCTCTTCGTCATTGGTCATGATCATACCGCCGCGAGGACCGGCAAGTGTCTTGTGCGTTGTTGTTGTGACGACGTCTGCGTAAGGGAAGGGGCTAGGGTGTTCACCTGCACAGACAAGACCTGCGATATGCGCGATATCGGCAAAAAGGATGGCGCCTACTGCGTCCGCGATCTCACGGAATTTTTTGAAGTCGATCTCTCTGGCGTAGGCTGAAGCGCCGCAAACGATGATCTTTGGCTGAACGATCTTGGCGATATCCATGACGCGCTCATAGTTAATCCGTCCGTCAAGCTCGACACCATAGGTGAAGCTTGAGTAGTTCTTGCCTGAAAAGCTTGGCTTCGAGCCGTGTGTCAAGTGACCGCCGTGGCTAAGATCCATACCGAGGATCTTCTCACCGGCTTGCAAAAGTGCGGCATAGACTGCGCCGTTTGCCTGGCTGCCTGAGTGCGGCTGTACATTGGCGTAGCTACAGTTAAAAAGCTCACAGGCTCTGTCTATAGCCAGCTGCTCAACCTTGTCGGCATACTCGCATCCGCCGTAATAGCGCTTACCCGGATAGCCCTCGGCATACTTGTTTGTAAACACAGAACCCATCGCCTGCATGACAGCAGGAAGGGTGAAGTTCTCTGATGCAATCATTTCCAAATGCTCTGACTGGCGCTCCAGTTCCTGCTCACAATATCCAAATACTTCCGGGTCAAACGCTTCTAAGTTTTGTGTATTCATCTATTTATCCTCTTCTTGAATTTTATTTTCAGATTGATCTGTACTCGGCAGGGGTTTCATGGCCGGGAACAGAAGAACATCGCGGATCGAGTGCTGATTGGTGAGCATCATGACCAGTCTGTCGATGCCGATACCCTCTCCTGCCGTCGGTGCCATCCCGTAAGAGAGAGCGGTTACATAGTCTTCGTCCATGGCGTGGGCCTCATCGTCTCCGCACTCTTTGGCATCGATCTGAGACTTGAAACGCTCATACTGGTCGACGGGATCGTTAAGCTCCGAAAAGGCATTGGCAATCTCTTTGCCGGCTATAAAGAGCTCAAAACGCTCTGTCACTTCAGGGTTCGCGTCTGAGCGGCGTGCGAGAGGCGAGATCTCGACAGGATAGTCGGTGATAAAGGTCGGGTTGATCAGCTTTGCTTCGACGAACTCATCAAAAAGCTCCGCTTGAAGCTGGCCGAGGTTCATCTTTTCGTTAACGCTAAAGTTTCTCTCTTTCAAGTAGGCGATGATTTTGGCTTTGTCGTTGACGATTGCTGCGGGAACACCGCCTATAGCGGAGAGCGAATCGACAAGACCGATCTCGGTAAACTTGTCAAAATCGATCTCAAGCTCGCCGTAAGGAAGTTTTTTGGGGCGGTCAAGATGCTCAAAAAGATACTCAAAAAGCTCTTTCGTGATCTCGATAAGATCCCGATAGGTCTTGTAGGCCCAGTAAAACTCGATGGAGGTGAACTCAGGGTTGTGCGTCGCGTCCATCCCCTCGTTTCTGAAGTTTCTGTTGATCTCAAAGACTGCTTCAAAGCCGCCGACGATCAGACGTTTCAGATAAAGCTCCGGCGCTATACGCAGGTATCTGTCAATGCCTAGGGCGTTATGGTGGGTGACAAAGGGTTTGGCGTTCGCACCGCCGGCGATGGGGTGCATCATCGGCGTTTCGACTTCCAAAAAGCCCTTCTCTTCAAAAAATCGGCGAATCAGAGAGATCACTTTGGAGCGCACGATAAAGGTTTTTTTGACCTCAGAGTTCATGATAAGATCCAGGTAGCGCTGACGGTAGCGCGCTTCCTTGTCGGTGATGCCGTGATACTTTTCAGGCAGGGGCGAGATCGCCTTGGTCAGGACCTTCAACTCATTGACATGCAAAGAGAGTTCGCCCTGCTGGGTGACAAAGGGATAACCTTCGACTTCGATGATATCGCCCACTTCCATCAGTTTTTTTATCTCGTTATAGAAGCCCTCAGGAAGGTTGTCTCTGGCCACATAGACCTGCAACATACCGCTCTCATCTTCGATCTTTAAAAAGCTTGCCTTTCCCATAAGACGATAGAGTTTGATGCGGCCCGCAACGGTATAGCTGCGTGACTCGGCACGCTTGTTTTCCATCTGTTCAACGTCAGAGTTGACATTGATAAACTTTGAAATACTTGTATTGCGAGAAGAGTCGTTTCTGTAGGGATTGAATCCCAACTCTTTAAGTTTGGCGGCTTTTTCGATACGTTGCTGAACGTACAGGTTTTGAAATGGCACTATAGAGTCCTTTTTTCTTAATGGGTTGATTTGTTTTTGCAGTCTTTGCAGATGCCGTAGATCTGCATGGAGTGGTCCAGCATCTCAAACTCGAAACTCTCAGCGATCTTGTGCTGGCGCTTTTCGATCTCGTCGTCTACAAATTCGGTGATCTTCCCGCATTCGGTGCAGATCATGTGGTCATGGTGATCTTTTGCTCCGAGTTCATACTTTTTGCCCTGAGCGCCAAAAGAGAGTGAGGTGACCATGTCGGACTCTTCAAGACGCGAAAGCGTTCGGTAGATCGTCGCGATGCCCGTTTTGAGTTCGGGGCGCTCTTTTTGTATGAGCTGATGAAGGGCTTCGGGAGTGAGATGCTCGTTGCTGTTATAGAGGCTCTCCAGGATGACTTCGCGCTGTATGGTAAACTTTTCCCCGTTTTTTTTAAGAAGGGCTTTGAATTTTTCGAGCAGCTCCTCATATCCTATGGTACGTGATGTAAATGAATCTTGACTCATTTTGCCTCCGTCGGTAGGGATAGATTGCTTTCTTTGAATTTTTTGTTCACCGTCTCTATCAGCGCATCTTTTTCTTTAGTGGCGGCATCCAAGAGCTCTTGGGTCACTTCATCGTTCATAATCTCTTTGGTCCCCTCGAGGCCTTTGTCGATGCTCTTATTGATATCATCTGCGATTTTTTCGCCGTCAATATGCATGATCACGCGGCCGGTCTCAACCAGAGCAGGAAACATAAGGCTTCCTTCGAAATCAACGTTTTCTCTGACAGCTTTAAAGTTATAGACTGCATAAACGATCACAGAGGCGATAAAAAAGAATTTTCCGCTTCCAAAAACAAAGCCCAAAACCTTGTCCATAAAGCCCAAGCCGCTTATTTTTGAGAACTTTTGAAACATTATGCCTACCATGATCATGCTGCCCCAAAAGAGTGCCAGTGTGACCAAAAAACCCAGAAAACTGATGGCGGCAGGACTTTCAAATTTGAAAAGCGCATCGTTGAGAAAAGCGCCGACATCCGAGGCCAGGCGCGAACCGATAAAAATACCGCCGACAATGCCGATCAGCCCGAAAAGCTCTTTAAAAAAGCCGTTTAAAATGCCCTTGAGGCCAAGCAGAAGAATGATACTGCCTACGATTAAATCAAACATACTAAATTCCATTAAGCTACCACCAGTTGATCTTTGCCATTCGCCTTGGCCTTGTAGAGGGCCTTGTCCGCACGGTCAATAAAAGAGTCAAATGTATCTGTCTCTTCGAGCGAGGCCGTGCCTATACTAAGCGTGATCTTTATTTCATGTTCTTTGTAAAAGAGCGTGTTTGAACGCACACCTTGAAGTATCCGCTCAGCGACTTTTGTGCAGGCTATCGTATTTGAACGGCTGAGTATGATAAGAAACTCTTCTCCGCCATAGCGAAAGAGTTTGTCACCCTCGCGCAGTGAATTTGAGATGAGTTTTGCCAAAAAGACAAGGACACGGTCTCCTGCAAGGTGCCCGTAGTTGTCATTGACCAGCTTGAAATTGTCTATATCGATGAGCATGATATGTGTATCGATGCTTTTATTGGGTGCACTGCAGACCTTGCCCAGATAAGAGTCCAGGGCACGACGGTTCAAGGCGTGTGTCAGCGGATCGAGGTGGGAGGTCTTCTCCAGGATTGAGACCTGCTGATGCAAGGCCTTGATCGTCTCATTGGCATTTTGCATCTGTGATTCAAGTTGGGCGTGAATAGTGCTGAAACTGTTCATGATGCGATCTACCGGAAGCATGTTTTTTTTCTTGGAGTCATCAATAAGCTTGCACTGCTCTTTCGTAATGCGCTCAACCGACTCTTTTGTCTGGGTGTAGGAGTTGAGACTCTCTTCAGCCAAGGCCTTGTACTCAAGCTCGTAACTCTCCTCTTTCATCTGCAGACTCAAGGTGAGCGAAGTGTCTGAGTTTAAAGTCTTTGCAAGCCGATACATATCATCTATAAGTGTTTTGGGATCATACTTTTCTTGGGCATGGAGCTTGCCGATCAAGGAGTTGAAAGCAGAGATAATGACTTTTTCGGCTTTGATTTTGTCCAAGAAAAGCTCCTAAATTTTTGTAGAATTATACTTCTTTTAGCATAAACTAAGCTTTCATTTTTTGAGAGTTGTGTTTAAAATCGCTTACGGCGCGGATCGGTTCAAGGCTGTCTTCTCTCTTTGAAATGCGGACAAAAGCCAAAACAGCCTGATGTTTATCAGTATTTTAGAAAGCATTGGATAATATGTGCGCCATTATTTATACAATTTTAATGCACAGGCCCGGAGTCTGTGCTGATACGAGGAAAAGATGAGTACCTGGAACCGAGCAAGTTGGAGAGACAAACCGATCAAACAACAGCCTGAGTATGCTGATGCCGATCATCTTAGGCGCGTAACGCAAAAACTAAACGAACTTCCGCCATTGATATTTGCAGGCGAAGTGCGTCTGCTGAAAAAGCAGTTTGCCGATGTTGTTGCGGGTGAAGCCTTCTTGCTCCAAGGCGGGGACTGTGCCGAAAGTTTTAGTGAATTTCGCGCAGATAATATTCGTGACAGTTTTAAAGCGATCATGCAGATGGCGATCGTGATGACCTTTGCCGGTTCGTCACCCGTAGTCAAAGTTGGACGCATGGGCGGGCAGTTCGCCAAACCGCGCTCATCCGATGACGAGACGATTGGCGGCGTGACCCTGCCAAGCTACCGCGGTGATATCATCAATGGTGTGGAGTTTACTGCCGAGGCGCGTATGCCTGATCCTGACCGCATGATCCAGGCCTATAACCAGTCGGCATCAACGCTTAATCTTCTGCGTGCTTTTGCAACCGGCGGCATGGCAGATCTGAACCAGGTGCACCAATGGAATCTTGACTTTGTCCAAGACTCGCCGCTTGAAGAGAAGTATGAGGAGCTTGCCGGCCGTATCCAGGAGTCACTGGCCTTTATGGCCGCCTGCGGTGTCAGTTCCAGGACTCACCGTACCCTCCGAGAGACAGACTTCTATACCTCGCACGAAGCCCTTCTTCTGGAGTATGAAGAGGCCTTTACCCGTCAAGACTCTTTGACAGGGGACTGGTACGATACCTCGGCGCATATGCTCTGGATAGGCGACCGTACCCGCCAGCTTGACGGCGCACACATAGAATTTATGCGCGGCATAAAAAATCCTATCGGCGTCAAAGCCGGTCCCTCAATGGATCCAGATGAGCTGATCCGTCTTATCGACGCGGTCAATCCTGAAAACGAGTCGGGCCGTTTGAATGTTATCGTGCGTATGGGTGCAGACAAGGTAGGCGAGCATCTTCCTGATCTCATTCGTGCGGTCGAGCGCGAGGGAAGAGATATCTTATGGTCGTGTGATCCGATGCACGGCAACACGATCAAATCAAGCAGCGGATTCAAGACACGTCCGGTACATGCTGTTTTGGCGGAGATGAAAAACTTCTTTGAGGTGCACAACTCAGAGGGAACCTATGGCGGCGGTGTCCACCTGGAGATGACTGGCAAAAATGTCACCGAGTGTACCGGTGGTGCCTTCAATATCAGTGATGAGGATCTTAAAAGCCGTTATCACACCCATTGTGACCCTCGTTTGAATGCCGACCAGGCGCTTGAGCTTGCCTTCTTGATTGCAGACTCATTAAAAGCGGCAAAAAGACACTAAACCTTCTTGTCTTATCCAGAAACTTTCTGGATAAGACTTCTTTTACATAAAAATATTTCAGAGTGAATCTTTACAATTGTTTTGATCCAGACCGTGCTATAGCAAAAGCTGCTATAGCACGGTCTGGCAGAGGTTTAGAGGTTTTTGATGATGTTGAGCAGCTCTTCGGGACGGTTACAGTACTGAATCGCATTCTCTTTGGAGATCACTCTTTGTTTCAGGTACTCAACGATCTCCTGTGTCTGGGTGCACATTCCCGTCTGCTGCTGGTTTAACTGCATTTGGGAGTAGAGCTGGTGCACCTTGTCCTCACGGATAAGGTTTTTGATCGCGGGATTAGTGATCATGATCTCTTGCGCAGCGATACGTCCGCCGCCGATGCGCGGAATAAGCGCCTGAGAGATAACGGCAACAAGCGAAGTGGAAAGCTGGGCGCGCACCTGAGGCTGCTCTTCGCCGCTAAAGACGTCGATGATACGGTTTATCGTCTCCGGTGCGGAGTTGGTGTGCAGGGTTCCAAAGACCAGGTGGCCGGTTTCGGCCGCAGTTAGTGCAGCGCCGACAGTTTCCTGGTCACGCATCTCCCCGATCAGGATGATGTCGGGATCCTCGCGCATCGCAAATTTAAGCGCGCGTCCGAATGAACGGGTGTCTGTTCCGACATTGCGGTGCGAGAAGAGGCACTTTTTGTTGTCATGCATAAACTCCACCGGATCTTCAACCGTGATGATATGTTTGCTCTCGGTTTCGTTGATCTCGTTGAGCATGGCGGCAAGCGTCGTAGACTTGCCCGAACCGGTAGGACCTGTAACGAGAATAAGCCCTTTTTCGCGTTTGATCAGCTCTTTGAAGATCTTTTTTGCATTAAGCTGGTCGAGCGAAGGAATGTCGATAGGAATAATACGAAAGGCACAGGCGATATCGCC
The DNA here is from genome assembly GCA_014859655.1 of Campylobacterales bacterium. Taxonomy (GTDB): domain Bacteria; phylum Campylobacterota; class Campylobacteria; order Campylobacterales; family Sulfurimonadaceae. The sequence goes on along the minus strand of JACUTT010000002.1, from coordinate 38,725 downwards.
CATTACGCGGTAGTAATTGGCACGAAAGCGTCCGATATCGGGCAAGACGATGGCAAAGTCAAGCTCAAGCTCCTCTTCAAACTCTTTTTTCTGTTTCTCAGTCAGCAGGGAGTAGGCCATCTCCTCGATCATCTTCCCGTCTAGTTTGGGAAGGTTCAGCGCAACCAGTTTTCCGTCAATGCGGATCTGAGGCTCAGAACGTGCGACAAGGTGCAAGTCAGAAGACTTGTAGGCGACAACAGACTTTAAAAGCTTACGTATATCCAAACTCATAATAACTCCTGGGCGTATTGATCCTCGTCATAAGCGACGAGGAGCTTGTTTGCGGCATATTCTATCACAGGTCGTTTAATTAACATATTTTCTTTGCACAGCCATGCAAGCTTTTGTGCATCGTCGAGGTTCAATTCTTTGAGTTTGAGTGTGCGGTAGGTGGTTCCGCGGGTGTTGAAAAGCTGTTTCATTTCGACACTTTGTGCCCATTTTTGCACCAAAGAGCAGGGCACAGGCTCTTTTTTAAAGTCATGAAACTCATAAGGAAGATTGTTTTTATCTAAAAATTTGAGGGCTTTTTTTACACTGTCGCAGTTTTTTATGCCGTAGACTCTGATCACGAGGCTACTCGATGATCTTGGGGACAATAAAGAAGTTGTCCTGGCTTTGAGGCGCATGGCTCAAGATCGAAGCAGAGATCTCGCTTGAAGTGTGTATCTCGTCCTCGCGCAGGCGTGTTCCCTTGCCGGTCATGTTAAAGGTCACGTCAAGCGCACTGGTGTCGAGTTCGCTAAGATTGTCAACAAAGGAGACGATCTCGCTAAGCTGCGAAATCACCTCTTGACGTTTCTCGTCCGCTATCTTAAGGTAAGAGAGTTTCTCCAGTTTTGTTAAAAGAGTATCGTCAATCTGCACGTTTTTTCCTTGATCTGTAAGTATAGAAAAGATTGTAACAAAATATTACTGATTAATCTTAATTTTAAAAGCAGTTCTGGACTCTTTTAACTTTAATAAGATAATATATCAATTATTAACGCAAAGAGGAGCACTTTTGAGTCTAAAAGAAAATATTAATATGGTCAGAGAAGAGTTGAACCAAGAGGAAAAACTCTTCGCCGGTGCCGTCAGAACAGAACGTTTTGTGAAAAAATACAAGATGCCTATCATCAGTGCATTGACGACGATCGTTATTGTGGTCATCGCTTACAGTCTGTATCAGGTGAACGTCGCCAAGGCTGTTGCAAGTTCAAACGAAGCCTATATCGTGCTTTTGAATGATCCGCAAGACAAGGCTGCGCAAGAGATTTTAAAAGAGAACAACGCGGCGTTGTTTGACGCCTGGCAGTTCAGACGTGCCCTGGATCAGCAAGATGAAGCCTTGCTTCAAACCTTAACCTCGTCCTCATCTGATGTGATTTCGGATCTATCGCGCTATGAACTGGCCGCACTTAAAAAAGACAAGAGCGCTTTAAATGCCTATGCCCTTGAGCAAGCGTCTATCTTGAAAGATCTTGCACTTTTGAACGAGGCTGTTTTGCTGATGAAAGAGAAAAAAATAGAGGAGGCCAAGGCACGCCTGAGGCTTATAGATGAAAAATCATCGCTTAATAAAATAGCCACTTTGTTGCAGCATTACGGTGTAAAATAGATGCTAAAGACTTTTCTTTCTCTTCTGGCCTTCGCGCTGCTTTTTTTAGGCTGCAGTTCCAAAGAGCGCTATAAGCCTTCGGATACGGAGGGTTCACTGCCTTTGACGCAGAGATTTGAGAGCTCTATCGCAGAGATCAGCGGCGAAACTGCGACGCTCGAAGACGGCCGGGTGATTACGAAGGAAGGTCTGGATCTGACGCGTTTTCCCAAAGGGTACCGCTTTGTTTTTAAAAATGAGGAGTGGAGCCTTGCCGTCAAAACGGGCGGCGAGATTTTTGCGGTAAAAAATGAGAATGAAAGCAGGGTACTACGCCTTCCTAAAACAGTAGCAGCGGCTTCTTTGAAAGGAGATCTTCTTGCGGTCATATTTGCAGACAATGAGCTTGCCCTGTATGATTTCGGCAGCGCCGAGCTCATCTTTAAAGAACCCGCAAGCGAATCGACAGCGGTGGATATGCGTATTGCCAACCCGCGTTTCTTAAATGATCTTGTTCTTTTTCCCACTCTTGACGGAAAGATTGTCATCGTCAATGCCCAGACAAAGATACTGCTGAGAACCATCATCGTAAGCTCAGAGCAGTATTTTAACAACATCATCTATTTCGCCATGATCGATGATGCACTTTATGCCGCGACACCTTACAAGATCTATACCTTGGGCGAAAAAGAGTCGCGAATAGAGATAGAAGCGCGCAATGTGCGTGTTGATACAAAAGGGGTGTGGGTTGCCACAAAACAGGGCGAACTGATTGCGATGACACACTCTTTGGAGATTGTCGCCCGCCAAAAGTTTCCTTTTGCACACTTTTTGGGCCTGATCGTGACGGACGATCTGCTCTATGCCGCTGAAAAAAACGGATACATTATCACAGCACCTCACGACCTCTCCTCCAGCAAGGTGTATGACTTCTCTTTGGAAGAGGGCTTCTTCTATACCTCGGATGAGGGCTTTTACTTTGACAATGTCTATCTGAAGGTAAGATAAGCCTCTGCCTATGTCTGCTCAGCTTGAAGCTTTTATCGAGTATATTACGATCATAAAGGCCTTGAGCAGGGCAAGTATCGAGGCCTATACCAACGACCTGAGTCACATCGAAGCCTTTTATAAGAGCCCGCTTATCAAGATAGACGAGGTAAAACTGCTCAAATACCTTGCGCAGTTCGAGAACAAACGCACCCTTAACCGAAAACTCTCCTCCGCCAACGCATTTTTTGATTTTTGTTTTCAGGAGTTCAACAGCCAACAGATAAAGTTCAAGTTTTCCAAGGTTCCCTCGACGCTTCCAAAATACCTCAGTTTTGAGCAGATTATGCAGGCTTTGTCGCTGATAGACAGGAGCAGCTGGATCGGTTTGCGAGACTATGCGCTTATTCTTTTTCTCTACGCTACGGGGCTTCGGATATCGGAGTGCCTGAGCATTGAACATACTGATTTTGAACAGCAGTGGCTGCGTGTGCGCCATGGCAAAGGCGACAAAGAGCGCATCGTTCCCATCGCGAAGGAGGCGATCAGGGCGATGAAGCATTATGAACGCGAATGTCCTTTTGAATCAACAAAGGTATGGCTCAACTACAAAGGAAAAAGCCTGAGCCGGATTTCGGCGTATAAGATCGCTCAAAAGTATCTGAATGTCTCTCCGCATGTCCTTCGCCACTCCTATGCGACGGCCTTGATCGTAGGCGGAGCCGATCTGCGTGTTGTACAGGAACTCCTGGGCCACGCTTCGCTGCTGACGACACAGGTCTACACCCACATCCAAAAGCACAATCTCAAAGAGACCGTCTTTGCGCATCATCCGATGGCCAGAGAGTGAAAATCACAAAAGTTAAAGCAAAAAGAGTTATAATTTTCCTAATGAAAATACTAGTCGATACGCTTCGTCATAATGGACGAATTTACAAAAAACTCGAAGAGATCCAGCCTAAAGAGCTTAAGATCCGCAACCGCGTACGACTCTACTGTGCGCTTGACCTGACGCGCTACTACAACGCGATCATCGTCGTCTCGCAAAAGAGCCGTCTGTTGATGAAGGACCTGGCTTTGTTTGAAGAGATTGTGCACAAGATGTCGCTCTACCGGGAACATCAGTTCAGAGGCAAGGTTCTGATGCTCGATGCGCCGATCTGTTCCAAGGCAAGAGCGGCCTTCATTAAGGCAAAATGGAAGATCATTGATACTATGTGATATCGGCAACACCCACTTCTTTTTTTTCGAGGAGGGTAGGGGAAGCTACAAACACAAAGCCGACGCCTTCGACATCTCGAGCATCAGCGAAACGGTCTACTTTATCTCAGTTAACCACTACTGGGAGAAACGGCTGGAGCATGAGGAGAACTGGATAAACCTGCGCGAGTGTGTCGATTTTTCGGCCTTTTACGAGAGTATGGGAATCGACCGCATCGCCTGCTGCATGGCGGCAGAAAATGCGCTGATCATCGACGCAGGATCGGCTATAACCGTGGACAGGATGGAACAGGCTCACCACAGGGGAGGGTATATCTACCCCGGTTTTGCGGCGCTGGAAAAATGCTACAAATCGATTTCGCCCCGCTTGGGCGTTTCTTTTAATTTTGACATAGATTTGGCTATAATACCGAAAAATACGCGTGATGCTTTGAGCTATGGAGCCCTTGCTCCTTTGGTCTGCAGCATTCGCGAGCTTTCGCAAGACTCTTCTGTTATCATTACCGGAGGAGACGCTGAAAAATTGCACCCCTTTGTGCCGCATGCCCTCATCGATCATGAGCTGGTCTTCAAGGGAATAAAAAAAATCATAGAAGGAATAGCATAATGCTTACCGTTGCCCTGCCAAAAGGCAGAATTGCCGAAGAGACCTTGGAGATTTTTACCTCTATTTTTGGAGAAGAGTTTAAGTTTGACGACAGAAAGCTGATCCTGCAGACGCCCAACTTCAAGTTTTTGCTGGTGCGAAACCAGGACGTTGCGACCTATGTCTTCCATCAGGCGGCCGACATCGGCGTCGTCGGACTGGACACGCTAGAAGAGGAGGGGTTGGATGTCATCCGCCTTCTTGATCTTAAACGCGGTGTCTGCCGCGTTGCTATAGGGATGCGAAAGGGCGAAAAACTCGACCTGAGCAAGCCCGAACTGAAGGTCGCGACAAAGATGATCAATATCACCAAGCGCTATTTTGCAGAGCGCGCGGTGGCAGCGGACATCATCAAGCTTTACGGCTCTATCGAACTAGCCCCGCTTGTGGGCCTGGCGGATATGATCGTCGATATTGTCGAAACAGGATCGACGATGGAGCAGAACGGTCTTGAGGTCGTCGAAACGATCATGAGTTCTTCGACCTATCTCATCGCGAACAAAAACAGCTATTTTGAGAAAAAATCAGAAATCCTGGACATCTTCGAGAAGATCTCTTCGCTTATCGAATAGCGCGCCCCTAACCCTTGTAGAATAAAGGGCACCTCCAAAGGGAATACGCTAGAAGATAGACAATTGTGCTTTATTATTTTTTAATGTTAGCACTGTATCATATCGCTGTTACTTTAAATAAATGGGGTTGATGATGAAAACGCTTTTTGCTTTAGTGATAGTTCTTCTTCTTGGCGGCTGCTCTACACTTGAGCTTTCAAGGGCCACAGCTTTGCCTGACAACAATCAGATAAAAACCATTACGGTCTTTGCTTTGGATAACTACACAGACACCCCTCAAGCGGGTATGCGCGCTTCAAACCTTATTCAGGGGGCCTTGCTCTCTCGCCATTACAGGGTGCTAAACGGGATCGATAAGAATATTATGTCTCTTGAGCAGCAGCTTCAAATAGCGCGGGAGAATGGTTCAGACTACATCCTCAACGGCGGAGTGAGCGAATGGCGCTATAAAACGGGCATCGACGGCGAGCCTGCGGTGAGTCTTCAGTGCAAGATCATCCATGTCGATTCGCAAAAAGTAGTCTGGAGTACAACCGCATCAAGCAACGACTGGGGAAATGCCTCTATCGGCACGACAGCCCAGTCGATGATAGAATCCATGTTTGAAGCCAGGTAAATAGATTCCAATGCTGCTTACGCATAGATTGCGCCTTAAAATCTCTTACTACTCTTATGCGGAAACAGGGGCTTTACTGGCCGGATTTTTTACCCTGGGCTATCTTGTCGATCCTCATGATCCCGCACTGACCCATTACGGCCTTACCTACATCACTTTTGTGATGGCTATTATTACCCTTTTTCACGGGATAAGCAACGGACTGTTTGCTCTGTTTTGTCTTGCTGGCGTGATGAAGTTTTTTTATCCGGTTTTTCCGGCGGAAGTCTTTTTGAATGAAGTGGTCTTTGTTTTGGTTTTTGGAGAGTTTCACTATTACTGGAACCGAAAGATTATTCAAAACAAGACGAAAAACAGTTATATCACAACAAAGCTTGATGAACTTTCAAACGCCTTTTATATGCTGAAGATCTCTCATGACCAACTTGAAAAGAACTATGTCTTCAAGCCTATGAGTCTGCGCAACAGCATACGGCTCATCAAAGAAGCCTATGTTGACAAAAAAGATTATTTCAAAGACTTTTTGCTGATTTTGCAAAAATCTTTCAGTGTGAGTAAGGCGGAGTTCTATGCGGTTGACAAAGAGAGACTGTACTCAGTCTATGACCAAGAGCGTCTTGATGAGATCAGTATCTCTGATCCCATGCTCGAGATGGCGCTGCTTAAAAAAAGACCCATCTACGTCAGTTCCAAAGAGGTTAAAAACAACAGCCGCTATTTAGCGGCGATCCCGGCTGTGTCACAGGACGAGGTAAAGGGTCTTTTGCTGATCGAAAAGATGCCTTTTCTCTCTTTTAACAAGGACGTGCTGATCTCGATCTCGATTCTTGCCAGCTATTTTTTGGAAGAGCTTGACAAATGGGATGTTATCGGACAAACGGGGCAGAAAAACAGGCTTGTCAATGATGAGTTCTATTTTGAATTGATGCGTTTGAACAAGATCTACACTAAGTATGATGTCAATTCGGAACTCTTGGTTCTTAAGACGAAAGACCGTCTGTTCGCACATATGCTGCTTGAAAAGACGCAAGAAAACCTGCGTTCGTTAGACATGGTGAGCGCGCATGCTTCAGACGGATATGAGGTGTTGGCCATACTTTTTCCTTTTGCAGATCGGGCGTCCGCGCAGGGCTTTTTAGATCGCTTGTTTTTACGTTTGAAGCTGGAGCTGGATGATGATAAGATCGAGTACACGTTTTTTGACATTTCCCAGCTAGAGATTGTAAAAGAGTATGCAGGCATAGAGCATGACAATGTTTGAGACAGCCACAGGACAGACGCTATTTCAGTTTTACGCCCTTCATCTTTTCCTTTCTTCGCTGTTTTCCTGGGCGGTGGCGCATCTTTTACGCCGGCGCTATGAGGATGCACAAGGCATTTTGTTCCTGTTTTTTCTATTTTTCAATATTGCCTTGCCGGTAATAGGCTATCTCTTTACGCTTCTCTTAGGCTACTATCTTCTGTATGTGAAGCATGCGCCTACGCTGATAAACACAAAGATGCTCAATATGGAAGAACTTGACCAGGATTTTCCTCAGGTCAAACGCTCATTCGGCGAAGGCTCTATGATTGAGCTGATGTCAAATGAATTTGCCTCACAAACTTTGCGTATGAAAGCCCTCTCTGCTATGGCAGAAAATATGACCCAGAAAAATATCGGCCTGATCAAACACTCCCTCTCAGACAGAGACGATGAGCTTCGTCTTTACAGTTTTTCGCTCATCTGTTCTATGGAGCATGGGCTGAACAACAATATACATGAGGCTTCCTTGCGCTTCAAGAGTGCGGAAGATGAGCAGAGCAGAGCTGACGCGGCAAAAGAGCTGGCCCTATTGTACTGGGAGATGGTCTATTTTGATCTTTCGGACGAGGTTTTAAAGACCTATCTGATGAACGAAGCCTTAAAATATGCAAAAATAGCCGCAGCAGCGCACGCACACGACAAAAGTATCAATGTGCTTTTGGGGAAGATCTATCTGGCCAAAGAGGAGTTTGACAATGCGACGACTGAATTTGTGATCGCCATTGAGAGCGGTGTAGAGTCCGAATATATCGTGCCCTATCTGGCAGAACTCTATTTTCAACGCGGAAATTATACCTCTACCCGTTCCATGTTGTCTCTGGTAGAAAGCTTGAAGATGAGTGTGACGATGTATCCCGTTGTCGCGCAGTGGAGGGACTGATGGAGAGCCTTATGCGCAAAAGCGAGAGTATTGATGTGATGATCATTGGCGAGGGGACCTATCCTTATATCCGCGGGGGCGTCTCTTCGTGGATACATCAGCTTCTGCTAGGACTCCCTGAGATCAGTTTCGGGATCATCTTTTTAGGCTCTCGCAAAGAAGATTACGGCGAGATCTGTTATGCGTTGCCACCAAACCTGCTGCATCTTGAAGAGCATTATCTTTTTGACGACACAAAGCCTCTTCCTTGTAAACGCGAAGGCTCCGCAGAAGGGATGACGATCATACAGAACCTTTACCAACAGTTCAAAGGCAAAGACAATGTCTTTCCGGCGCCCATGCAAAATATCGAGTTTTTCACGAAACAGATGCCCTATGAGGACTTTTTGTTCGCTCACAAGAGTTGGAAATTTATAGAAGAGAAGTACAAAGAGAATTGCCCGGACATCTCTTTTATAGACTACTTCTGGACGCTCAGAAACACGCATAAGCCCATCTGGACCTTGGCCGATATCGTTGCAAAAATGCCAAAGGCAAAGGTTCTACATAGCCCTTCGACCGGTTACGCGGGATTTTTGGCCACCTTGGCGTCGTATGACAGAAAACTTCCTTTTTTGCTGACAGAACACGGGATTTATACCCGTGAGCGCAAGATCGATATGCTGACCGCAGACTGGGTTGATTTTAAAAAACCGACCCTTTTGAAACAGCCCGAAGAGGCAAACTATATCAAGGCGATGTGGGTGAAGTTCTTTGAGCGTATCGGCGAATTCGCTTACGCCAGAGCGGACAGCGTTCTCTCCCTCTACTCAGGTGCGCGCGACATCCAGGTCAGGTTTGGCGCGCCCATAGAAAAGACACGCGTTATTCCCAATGCCGTTGATGTTGAGGGACTAGGTGCCCTTGTACAAAAGCGAGAAGAGGGAATACCTCCAATCGTCACGCTGATAGGACGGGTCGTCTCCATTAAAGACATCAAAACTTTTATCCGCGCCATGCGCATTACGATCACTGCAATACCGCAGGCTCAGGGTTGGATAGTGGGTCCGATGAACGAGGACAAGGTGTATGCGCAGGAGTGCGAAAACATGGCAGAGTCTTTGGGAATAAAAGAGAACATTAAATTTTTGGGCTTTCAAAACATCAAAGAGATCCTGCCCAAATCCGGCCTGCTGACCTTGACCTCCATCAGCGAGGGAATGCCGCTTGTGATCTTGGAAGGCTTTGCCGCAGGCGTACCCTGCATTGCTACGGATGTGGGGAGTTGCTATGACCTGATAAAAGGCGGCATAGATGAGGAGGATATTGCTCTGGGCAGCGCGGGAGAGGTGACAGGCATTGCCAACCCTTCGGCGCTTGCGGCGGAGTATATGCGCTATCTCAGCGATGCGCCCTTGTGGAAGAGTGCTCAAAAAAGTGCCCTGGCGAGGGTAGACAAATATTACAGGCAGGAAACTTTTTTGGATGCCTATAGAGACTTATATATGAAGGCGATAGAAAATGGCCGGGATAGGGTTTGAACTAAAAAAGCTCCTCAAAGAGGAGAGACTGTTTTCACTTTTCAAGGTCTATGGCTATGCGGGCATGCTCAGTGCGGGTCCCTGGGTGATCTCGATCATTGCTATCTTATTTGTCGGTTTTGTCAATGCTGCGGCCCAGTACGGAGGCAGCATAAGCTCCTCTTTTCAGATTGTCATCACCTACGCGATCGCCCTGGCCTCGAGTCTGGTCATTACCGGTCTAATACAACTCCCCTTTACGCGCTATACGGCAGACCTTATCTTTGCCGGGCGCGAGGATGAGGTGCTGCCTAGCTACTATGCCACCTTGCTGGTGACCTGGGCAGTCGGTTTTGTTGTGGTCTTTCCTCTGGGGCTTTTTGTCTTTCAAGAACAGAGTCTTTTCTTTCTCATCTGTGCACTGGCGACCTTTCTGGTTTTGTGCGGGGTATGGATATCCAACATACTCGCCGTAAGCCTCAAATACTATCGGGGCGTTTTGCTGGCCTATGCCCTCTCTTACGGACTGATTGTTATAGGCTCTTATTACCTGGGCAGCAGCCTGGAATATCTGCTCGCCATCTTCTTTTTGGGAAATTCACTGCTGCTGATTATCTTGATGCTTCTGATCACCAAAAGCTACCGATCCTCAACCCTGCTCAACTTCGGTTTCTTTTCCGATAAAAATTTCTACTGGTCGCTGGCCTTTGCCGGTTTTTTCTACAACCTCGGTGCATGGGCGGACAAGTTCGTCTTTTGGTATCACCCCCTGACCGGCACTGCTGTCATCGGCGCGCTGAACTCCTCACCGGTCTATGATATGCCGATATTTATCGCCTACTTGTCGATCATACCCGGAATGGCGATCTTCTTTTTTCGCCTTGAGTCTGATTTTGCAGACCAGAATGACCTTTTTTTCAATGCGGTCAGAGAGGGTGCGCCTTTGGAGCTGATCGAACGGTATAAAAACGGCATGACGGCTATCATACGCCACTCCATCCGCGAGATCATGGTGGTGCAGGGGATTATCAACATTATCCTTTTCCTCAGCGCTCCGACGCTCTTTGCGATGCTGAACATTCCTCAACTCTATCTCGGGCTCTTTTACATTTTGACGATCGGCGCCCAGCTGCAACTGGGTTTTATGTCGGTTCTGGCGATCTTGTATTATCTTGACCGGCGCAAGGTGGCGATGTGGCTGAGTATTTCGTTTTTTGTTTTAAATCTATTGTTGTCCATTGTCTCGATCTCCATGGGGCCTACGATGTTTGGCTACGGGTATGCCGTCTCTCTTTTGATTGTGTTTATCATCAGCCTTTTTGTGATTCGACGCGAAATGAAAGGATTGGTTTATGAGACCTTTATGCTTCAATAAGATACTTTTTTCACTGCTTTTGTGCACGGCAGCACTTGTCGCCTCGGCTGATAAAAAAAGCGCGCTTGTCTACTACGGCAAAGATATCTCCTATAGCAACGCCGGTATCCACGACTATATCATTGTCGAGCCTGAAAATGTCTCTAGCTATACTCACGGCTTCAGGACCTACGCAAAAAAGATCTACGCCTACGTCAGCATAGGCGAAGCCGAGCCCTACCGAAGCTACTTCAAGGAGATAAAGCCGCAGTGGAAGATCGCCGAGAACAGGGCCTGGGGTTCCGTAGTGATGGATATCTCTGATGATGCGTACCACACTTTTGTTTATGACAAAGTCATTCAGCCCATGGTGGACAAAGGGTATGAGAACTTCTTTTTTGACACCCTTGACTCCTACCAGATCCTAGCGCAAACGCAGGACGAACGCGATAAATATGAGCAGGGGCTGATCCGTTTTATCAAAAAGTTCAAAGCACGATATCCTCAAAGTAAACTCATCGTAAACCGCGGTTTTGAGGTGATGGACGAGATCCACGCGAGTTTGGACGCCGTCTTGTTCGAGTCGCTTTTTTACGGTCTTGCCACACAGGAGCTTGTTTACAGGGAGGTTGAAGAGGAAGACAGAGAGTGGCTGCTCTCTCAGCTGAAAAAAGTAAAGTCTTATGGTCTTGATGTGATCTGTCTTGACTATATTGATCTCAAACAGACGCAAAAGATAGAACAGACGCTCAAAAAGATAGAAAAGCTGGGCCTCATCCCCTACATATCGAACAAAGAGCTCACTCGCTATGGAAACTCATCAAAACGCCAGACCAAGCGAGAGGTGCTCTTACTGTACAACACAGACCAGGGAAAAGAGCTTTCAAACGCCCATAAACTTGCATCTTTGCCGCTAGAGTATCTGGGGTATGTCCCCATCGTAAAAGATATGCGCGAGGGGCTGCCTGAGCGTGAGGAGCTTACGCGGTATAAGGGCGTGATCGTCTGGCTCGAAGCAGAGGCAAGCTATCCGCTTAGCTATGAAAAATGGGTGAAGGAACTGGTGAAGAGCAAACAAAAGGTACTCTTTCTCGACGGGTTCGGCGTGAATAATGATGACAGTCTCTGCGATTTCCTGGGCATCACAAAAGTCACAAACAAGGCAGCCTTGAGAGATAAACAGAGCATCTCTTATCAGGACAGCATGATCGGTTTCGAAAGCGATGTCTCTGCGGAGTACAGCGAGGCCCTCTACCAGCCGCAAAATGCCAGAGCACTTTTAACGCTTCGCAACAGCCGCGCTCAAGAATCGGTCCCGGCAGCGATAACACAATGGGGCGGATATGTCCTCTCCTCTTATGTCACCAATGAGTTTAATGAAAACTACCTCTGGCTGATCAATCCTTTTGCACTTTTCAAAGAGAGCCTGGACTTAGAGAGTCTGCCCGTGCCCGATCCGACGACACAAAATGGCCGCCGCCTTCTCTTCTCGCACATTGACGGGGATGCGTCGATGAACAGGGCACAGTGGGACTCACGCCAGTACAGCATCGGCGTGACATATGATAATATTTTGAAAAAATACACCATCCCCCAGTCGGTCTCGATTGTTGCGGCGGAGACCAGTGAGGAGGGGATCTATCCCAAAGATTCAGCCGCGCTGGAAGCCATCGCAAAAAAGATCTATGCCTTGGAGCATGTAGAGGCGGCAACGCACACCTACAGCCACCCTTTTTTCTGGAAAGAGATCAAAGACGATGATTTGGACGAGGCTTACAGGCTGAAAGTACCGGGCTATGATTTCTCCATCGACAAGGAGATACGAGGCTCGCTTGCGTATATCAACAGCCAGCTTCTGCCTGATGGCAAAAAAAAGGCGGATACCGTCTACTGGACCGGCGACTGCATGCCCACAGAAGAGGTCCTGGCCTATACCTATAAACAGGGTCTTTTAAATATCAACGGCGGGGAAACAACCATCACGAACGACAAGCCCTGGCTCTTTTATGTGCATCCCTATGGATTGAAAAGAGGCGAGTATTATCAGATCTATACGGGTGCTCAAAATGAAAACGTCTATACCAATAATTTCACAGGCCCCTTCTGGGGGTATAAAAAAGTCATACAGACCTTTAAACTGACCGAATCGCCGCGCCGCCTCAAGCCGATAAATATTTATTACCACTTCTACAGTGCTTCAAAAACAGCCTCGCTGAAGGCGCTGCAGGATGTCTTCGAGTGGGCGCTCGATCAAGAGAGTATGCCGATATTTACCTCGGAGTATATTCCCAAGGTGATGGAGTTTTATGATGTTTCCATGCGGCAAGACGAAAATAGCTGGCATTTCGAGGGGATGAAAGCGCTCAAGACCCTGCGTTTGGATGGTTCTCTGCCGGCAGTGAGCTTTAAAGATTCAAAAGCCGTCCTTGGGCAAAAAGTGAAGGATGAGGTGCGCTATATTCATCTCAACACGGCAGTCGATTCCATAGACCTTGTGCTAAACGAAGAAGCCGAAGCAGACGAAAACTACATCATCGACACCAATGCCGAGGTGCTGCAGGTAAAAGAGTCGCCGGAGCAAATAGAGTTTAGGCTCAGCGGGCATGTTAACATCGTTTTAAACTACCGCCTCAAAGAGGGGTGCCAGCTCACTTCGCAGCCAAAAGCAACGCGAACACAGATAAAAGGAAATGAGCTTTCACTGAAGTTTTACGCAAAGGAAGCGGATGTCATCGTCACATGCAACTAAAAAAATAGAAGTAGTCAGCTACATTGAGGCTTTTTCCATATTTATTCTTTTTGCCTTCGTCCTGTATACCCTCTATCCCAAGGATATGCTCTACAAACAGGTGCTTTCTGAGAGTAGCAATTATGACCTGACCGCTATCTACCTTGAAAACATGATAAGGCTTGAACCGCAGAACAAAACGCTAATAATGGCACTGATCAGGACAAGCGCAAAAATGGGAAAACATGACCTGAGCTTGAAGATGATAGAAGCCTTGAGCAAGGATGCTGATGAGAGTCTATTGAAAGAGCTTGGTACCTACCGCTTTGAAGCGCTCAAAATAAAATATTTCTCGACCAATGAAGAGCAGTTTCAAGAAGAGGTTAAAAACGAGATGATACTTTTTCTGCAGACGCTCATAGAGGAAGGGAACTTTGATGAAGAGGGTGCGGAGTATTGGTACGGGGCAGCACGTGAGTTTTCGCTCCACCGCCCGGCACTTTTCTTTTTGTCTCAGCTTCTGCAGAGGGAGAAAAAAGCGAAGTGGTTGGAGGAGTGCTTCTACCTCAGCAGCGATCTGGGCAATAAAAAGATGCAAAAAGAGTGTCTGAATATGCTCAAAACGATCGATACCGAGCATTACGAGGAGTGGATGCAGCGCGCCTACTACCTTGCGGTACAAGAGGGGGAGCAGGAGAGAGCGATCTCTCTGCTCAAAGAGATGGCAAAAGGCTCCGACAGCTGGCAACGGGAGCTGGCAAAATACTATCTTCAGCTCCAAGAATACAAAAAAGCCTCTGCACAGTATATTCTTTTGTACGAAAAAACAAAGAACTACAGGGATAAGAAGAACTATCTCATAAGAGCGCTGGAGTCTTTGCAGTACGGTTCTTTGATGGACGAGGCCGCTGCACTGGCACGCAAGTATGACGTTTTGTACTATGCAGACAAAGAGATGAGCAAATTTTTGATCACCCTCTATCTCGCAGCCGGAAAACTCGATGATGCCAAGCGCATCTCTATTGAACGATTAAAGCATATAGAGTAGCCTGTGAAATATCTGATATTTTTTATAATGGCCGTATTCATGCTTTTTGCCGCAGAGCCTAAACTCGCTGAAAAGAGCTTCGAGGAGAGTCCCGGGATGTCTGATGCGAGCAGTCAAAGGACAGACGAGCAGGAGCTGAAGATGCTCTTTCAGGTCTTTGTCTATGCAAACGACCTTGAAAATGCCTACAAAACGGGAAAAAAAGCACTGGCGGTAAAACCGAACTCTCTGTATTGGCATCAAAAACTGGCAGAAGTTTCTATGTGGACAAGTCGGCACCGCGAAGCGGTGGAGCATATGCTCTTTGTCTACAGACATGAAGGCGACAAGGCACTCGAAGAGAAACTGTTTCAGCATGCGCTTGCGACCTACCAGTTCAAAACAGCGGCTGAACTTATTGAAAAAAAGGTCAGAAAAGAGCCCTCCGAAGAGAATGTACGTACCCTGGTCTACCTCTTCGACCTGATTGGAAAACCGTTTGAGTCTGCCGAGATTTTAGAGGAGATTTACCGCAAAGAACCCTCGCGAAAAGCACTATTAAAGAAGATCTTGCAGATCTATCTGAACATGGGAGAGATAGAGCACTCCGGCCGCATTGTCATGGAGATGGAAGTCGCCGAAACACATGATGTTAAAAGCGCATTTTTACGCTCGCGCTACTACTTCTTAAAACGCGACATCTCTAAGTCTTATGCGGCTCTTGAGAGTGCCGAACTGGGCAATGCAGATGAGGATGAGCTGAGGCAGTACTATATGCACTTAAGCGATCTGGGCTGGTATATGAAAGAGTACAACAAAGCAGCAGAGGCTTCGGTAAAAGTGGATGAGGCAGCGCAGGCACGCCTGGTTGATTATGAGCGTATTTTGGCGGTATATAAAAAAGATGAACCGGCTCGTGCCATGAAGGCGGCTTTGGACGCGTACAAGAAGTTTAAACAGCCCTACCTCTTCTATACCTATGCCTATATGGCGCTTGAGATGAAGTCCTACAATGAACTTGAGGCGGCCTGCACAGGGATTGACCAAGAGGAGGAAGGCCTGCTTACACAAGAGGCCTTCTACTGGCTGGTCAAAGCGCAGCTCTATGGCTATCTTAAGGAGAAAGAGAAGGCAAAAGAGGCCTTTGCTCAGGCTTTGGATAAGGCGCCGGAGTCGGAGCAGATTACGCAGAGCTATATCTGGTTTTTGATCGAGACTAAAGAGCAGCAAGCGCTCTCAGCGCTTCTTTTTGAGATAGAAAAGACTTCGGTTCGCTCCGGCTTGTGGCTGCCGATGGCAGTTGCCTACTTTAGGCTGCAAAACCCTGATAGAGCCCTGCTTTACATCAACAGACTAAGAGAGGTGAGCGCAGAGGACAGAGACATTTCGCTTCTGTATGCCTATGTCAAGCAGGCACAAAACGATAAGGATGCGTTTTACAAAGAGATGCGCGCTATAAAAGAGCAGATGGATATAGAGCTGAAAGGTTCCGACTGGCGTGAAAAAAAACCGGAGTTTGTGCAGGACTATCTGAGTGTGCGCCTCTTCTTTATCAATCCCGACCAGTTTGAAAAAGAGCTGGAAGAGGCCCGGTCTATCCTAAATCCGCAGGCCTACAGCGAACTCTCTCTGGCCTGGGCACTGCGAGAGAATGTGGATGAACAGGTGCACCTGATCTCTCAGAGCCTCAAATCACCCGAACCCTGGATAAGACTCAACCTTGCTATAACGGCGAACGACAGGTCGACTCAGCAGGAGTTGTTATACCGCCATTTCCGTATTCTGCCCGTTGCAGACAGTATCGGCGCAGCCGTAAATACGATGCAAATCGCTTTTGCCCAGGAGCTTCTTTTTGACGGGCTTGAGAAAAATGAGAAAAACGAGCTTTTGTATGAGCAGATGCGCCAGCTTCACAATGAGCATGCCGACGCTTTTATGCTCGACGCGGGGTACCTCGATCGAAACGGCCTCTCGCAGTACTACAGCCAGATGCGTAACAGCTACTATCTGGCCAAGGGCTATAGCCTGGAGGGTGAGCTCTTTGCCGGCACAAACACCATCAGCGATGACGCGGTCTTCCGCACGCTTCCGAGCACGAGCCGCTCTGTCGGTCTGGGCATCAAAAAACGCTTCCAAAGTGGATCCTATCAGGTCGATATGGGTCTGAGAGATTCGGCCGAGCAGTACGCCTACCTAAGTCTCAAGGCGAACCGAACCTTAAGTGAGCGCATAAGTCTTGAGCTGCTAGCAGACAAGGGCGCGCTTGCCCAGGAGAGCGTCTATCTGCTAAGCGCAGGCCAAAAAGACCGTCTTGCCCTGCAGCTACACTACAGACTTTTAGGTTCAAGCCAGATGGGCCTCTACCTTGAGAGTGCGCGCTACCGTTCGCAAGATGGCGCAGCACTTGGAAGCGGAACAAACGGGCGCATTGACTACACCTATCAGCAGCGCAGCGCCTATCCTGATCTGGCAATTACATCTTTTTATACCTATGGCAAGTACAGCGAAAACAAGGGGTCAAAAGGTGCTATAGACGCACTGCTGAACTTTGCAGATACGCCTGTGATCTCGGATGATTACTGGTATCTGGGGACGGATCTGAACTATGGGATGGAAAATAGATATAATTATGTCCGCGTTTGGCGTCCGTTCTTCTCTTTGAGCCCTTACTACAATGGGCGCACACAAGAATTTAACTACGGTTTCAACGCCGGCATGGGCGGAGCGCTCTTTGGAGGAGATAATCTTTCCATACTCGTCGACTATGCCCAGTCCGTCGGCGGAACGGACGACACCTCGTGGCGCTCATCTTTGCGCTACACCATACTATATTAAGGTACTCTATGAACAACAACCTGGACCTCTACTCCAAAGTCGAGCATCTTCTCGGCATCGACGAAGCGACAAAACACCTGCACGAACTCTACGTCGAGACACTCTATAACTACGAGATCAAAACCCTCCTCGACCTGGGCTGCGGCAGAGGCGACCTGATGGAAAAACTGGAAAAATTCGACATTGCATGTGAGGGGATAGACCTGAGCGCCTTGATGGTGCAAAAGGCAAAGAGCAGGGGACTTAAGGCCGAATTCAAGTCGATCTGCGAGGTCGAGAAGACGTATGACGCCATTGTCTCCGCCTTTGATGTGCTCAACTTTGTCTCTACGCAGGAGCTTGAAAACTTCATGCAGTGTGTCCATAACAGCCTCAATGATGAGGGGATCTTCATGTTTGACATCAACACCCTGCACGGCTTTGCCAATGTCGCCGAGGGGACGATGAGTGCGGAGGAAGCGGGGATGTTTCTGAGCGTCGATGCCACCTTTGAGGAAAACAGGCTCAACACCCAGTTCACTCTTTTTGAAAAAGAGGGGGAGCTTTACAAAAAAGAGCAGAGCACGATCGTGCAGTATTTTCATCCCCTGAAATTTTTCAAAAACCTCAAAAACTTCAAGGTCGTCCAAAGCCGCTACCTTGATCTCTACGACGAAAAAGACAAGGCCTTTATCGTCTTGAAGAAGGCCTGATATGCACGAAGACAAGGCGCGCTGGAACGAGAAGTACCTGAGCCAACCGATGCCGGGCGAAGCTTCCGAGATCCTAAAAAAGAACCTCCATCTGGCGAAAAAGGGAAGAGCGCTTGACATTGCCTGCGGGATGGGCCGAAACACCCACTACCTCGCAGAGCACGGCTTTGACGTCGATGCCGTCGACCTCTCCGACTATGCGCTTTCAAAGCTCAAGGAGATGGATGCCATCACCAAGATCGAGGCGGACCTGGACAGCTACGAATTTGAAATCGAGGCCTACGACCTGATACTTAAGATCAACTACCTTGACCGAAAGATGTTTCCAAAGATCATCACAGCGTTAAAAAAAGGGGGCCTCTTTATCTACGAGACCTTCGTCGAGACGCCGACAGGAGAGGAGTACCACAACCCCAGCAGGGCCGAATTTCACCTCAAAAGAGAGGAACTCCCTAAGGCATTTGAGGCGCTGGAGATCATCTCCTACGAAGAAAAAGACGCGATTAACCTGCGCAAAGAAAAGGTGAGAATCGCCTCTTTGGTCGCACGTAAAGTTTAGAAATGTCTTTTGATTGGTATTTGCATGAGAGTGTGTGGATAAGGATGTATCATGGATGAAATAAGAGTTCAGAAACCGACGATTTTAGTTGTGAACGATTCGCCTGATGATATATCAAGTAACGCGGATCTGCTAAACGGTGAGTATGAGATCAGAACAGCCACCGGCGCAGAGAAGGCGCTTACCTGTCTTAAAAACCACAGTGAAATAGATCTTATCCTTTTGGATATCGTGATGCCGGATATGGACGGGTTTGAGCTGTGTAAAAAGATCAAGCAAATACCGGAGTCCTCTTCTGCTGTTGTCATTTTTTTGACGGCCCTTGAAAAAGAGTCAGACATCGTCAAGCTTTTTGAATCCAAGGTCCCAAAAGCCAGGGTAAAGACGCACATCGATCTGAAAAGATTTCATGACAATGTGCTCGATAGCCTGAAAAAAGAGCGAGGCCCTGCTCTTGCAGCAGACGAAGCTGGCGACCTTGGGCGAGATGTTTGAAAACACAGCCTACCAGTAGAAGTAGCCCCTCTGCACCATCTCGCTCACCTCCGTGACGCTTCGAATCACGCAAGAACTCGGTGCTTTGAGGAGTGTGGAGCTTAGCAAGTCGCTCGATCAGATAGAGAGCTCAGTAGGGCATCTCTCCTAGATCTCAACGGCAGTACAGTCTCAAGCCAAGGCTTCAATGCAGCCTTAAAAGTCATTGCCGGAGCTGGCAACACACTTGGAAATCTGTTTTACGGTCAAGTATGGTGTGCAGGTAAAAACAGGTATCACAGTTACTAACAAAGTGTGCTATCTGCTAACAGGTGCCAACGGATTCTTCCCGACAGGAGAAGACGGATGGTATGAGATGGTTAGTGCAACAACAGACCGCATTGACGAGCCATTTGCAAAGACTGTAACTCCATAGTCAATCTCTATAATTTTCATCCCCTGCTATATTTCTATTTAGCCTATTTACTAAATTCCTTCAATTATGCTAGACTTTCGTCACTACATAAATAAGGAAACCCATGCAAAAGCAGCAACAGATCATCTCCCTCTACACTTCCCTCGCACAAGACCCCAGCAAAGAGTTTGGCTGGAAAAAGGGGCGGGAAAATGCCCGGAATTTGGGCTATAAAGAGGCGTGGTTTGATGCGCTTCCTTCCGTCGTCTGGGACTACTGTGCGGCGGTGGGAAACCCTTTTGAGCAGGGCGAGATCGGCAGGGGCGAGTGTGTTGTCGACCTGGGCTGCGGGGCGGGAGTAGACCTGCTGGTCGCGGCTTTTTTGAGCGGGCCGGAGGGAAGGGCGATTGGGATCGACATCACGCCAAAGATGGTCGCCAAGGCTAAGGAGCACGCGCTTCTTGGCGGTTTTTCGCAGGTGGAAGTGTACGAGAGCGATTTTGAGTCTATTCCTCTGGGCGATGGCGTGGCCGATGTCATCATCTCGAACGGTGCCATCAATCTCAGTACCTGCAAGCAGAGCGTCTTTGCCGAGATCTACCGTCTGCTCAAACCCGGCGGAAGGCTAATGTTTGCCGACATCATCGACACGGGCGAGACCAAACCCGCTTCTTCGTGCTACGCTGCACCCGGCGAGGCGGAGTGGGCCAACTGCGTCGCGGGAACACTGAGCAAAGAAAAGCTGATGGAGATCATGAGCGAAACGGGCTTTGGCGAGATAGAGTGCACCGGCCTGACGGGCTACATGACCTCGCAGACGACGCAGGGCGCCACCTTCAGAGCGGTCAAGATACCCGCCGAAAAGCGCCGAAAAGCACACTGGGAAAATGTCTATAGCACCAAGGACTACACCCAGGTACTCTGGCACCAAAGCTCCCCCGATCTCTCGCTAAACCTCATAAAAGAGTTAAACCTTCCGTGTGATGCGGCCATTATCGATGTAGGTTGCGGCGCCTCTTTGTTGGCGGATGCGCTGATCGAAAAGGGGCATACCGACCTTTGCCTGCTCGATGCCTCGGCGGTTTCGCTGGAGATCGTAAGGCAGAGACTGGGAAGCAGGGCAGAGGTGCCGACCTTCATTTGCGCCGATGTGACAGCCTTCAAAAGCACTGCACGTTTTGATCTCTGGCACGACAGAGCGGTTTTTCATTTTCTGCTGCACTCAAGCGAGCGAAGTGCGTATTTTAGGGCCCTCTCTGGGGCGCTAAAAGAGGGCGGAACGGCGATCATCAGCACCTTTTCGCCCACGGGGCCTGCCATGTGCAGCGGGCTGGATGTCATCCGCTATGACGAGCAGAAGATGCGCGACGAGCTCCCCCCGGGTCTGGAGCTCATAAAAAGCGAAGAGGTCCTGCACCTCACTCCCAAAGAGAGCTATCAGAACTTCGTTTACTTCATCATTGAAAAAAGATAGCGGGGTTTTTAGAGGGACACTTGACTAAATTTAAGCCTTTATTATATGATAACGGCGATTGAAAGGGTACACGTGATATTTACACATCAAGCAACACTGAACTGCGAAGAGATCGAAGCACGCATCGAGGCGGAAGCGAAGGCCTTTGGGCTAATGCTGAAAAAGCATTTTCCCTTTTCCAAGAATCTTCCTGAGAGCGGTTTCGAGATCAAAGAACACGCCTCTGTCTTTGAGCTCTGCAAAGCGCCTATAGCGGCAAAACTGCTCAACACCCGGCCTGAACTGAGTGTTCTGCTGCCGTGCCGCATCAGCGTCTACGCCAAAGAGGGCAATTGTTACGCGGCTACGCACGATCTGAGCGTGTTGATGCAGACGCTGCTCTGCGACGAGGAGCTCAAAGACGAGATTCTGGGCCTGTATAAAAACATAAGAACAATGATAAAAGGATGGTAAAGATGAGATTAAACATGACAGCAGCTGCGGCGATTTTGGGAATGTGTCTGAGTATGCCTTTGATGGCAGGAAGCGCTTTGAGCGAGAGCCTTGTGGCGGAGGGTGCCAAGGTGGTTAAGTCCATTTCACCCGAAGCACTCAAAAAGATGATGGAGAATGAAGAAAAACTCATCATGCTCGACATCCGCGAGTCCTACATGCGCCCCGAAGGCAATATAGATGCGGAGGAGCACGTCGCGATCGGGCGGGGTGTGCTGGAGTTTGACGTCGAAAGCGCCATACCGGACAAAAAGGCATTTGTCGTCGTCTACTGCCGCACAGGAAAAGGCGCAGTTCTTTCAGCAAAAACACTCATACAGGATATGGGCTATAGCAATGTCGTCTACCTCAAGGGCGGCATGGAGGCCTGGCTCGAAGCAGGCTACCCCCTCTTTAACCACTTCGGCGAAATAGACGTGGCGGAGTAGACCCCTCTGCTTCGCAGAGGCTGTGTCCTAATAAGTCTCTGTCTTGAAACTCCATAAATAGTTGTACTAAGGGGTTGAATTTGGGTGATGGAGAAAGCAGATATGTTCACTGAGAACTTAAGCAGAAATATTTTGGATTAAGCTGATATGCCGTGATGCAAAAATAACAATCTGAAAGGAGTTTTTTTATGCAGACTATAACATTAGAGGTGCCCTTTTATTACCTGAGCGTTTTTAAAGTGCTCTTTGGATAGAGTTTCATTTATGAAAAACAACACACACTCCTACCTCCCCACAACCCGCGAAGAGATGAACCAGCGCGGCTGGAAACAGCTCGATGTTATCCTTGTCAGCGGCGATGCCTACATCGACTCGCCCTATATCGGCGTAGCGGTGGTTGGCCGTATTCTCGAAAAGCTCGGTTTCAAAGTCGGCATCATCGGCCAGCCTGACGTCAACAGTGATGTAGACATCAAACGTCTGGGCGAGCCGCGCGTCTACTGGGGCGTGAGCGGAGGGAGCATCGACTCGATGGTCGCCAACTACACCGCGACCAAGAAGTTTAGAAACTCCGACGACTACACCCCCGGCGGAAAAAACACCAAACGCCCCGACCGTGCGGTCAATGTCTACACCAACCTTATTCGCCGCAACTTCAAAGACACGGTGCCCATCGTTCTGGGCGGCATAGAGGCCAGTTTGCGCCGCATCACCCATTATGACTACTGGAGCAACAAGCTTCGCAAGCCCATCCTGTTCGACTCAAAAGCCGACCTGATGATCTACGGCATGGGAGAGCGGGCTATAGAGGAACTCAGCATTGCCCTTCGTGACGGCGCGGATTACAAAGAGATCAAAGGGGTCTGCTACATCTCCAAAACTCCTGTGACTGAGTACATCCAGCTCCCTTCGCATGCGCAGTGTCTTGAAGACAAGGAGAAATACATCGACATGTTCGATGCCTTTTACGACAATAACGACCCCATCTCCGCCAAGGGACTCTGCGAGCCGGTCGACAGCCGTTTTCTCATCCAAAACCCGCCTTGCGACTACCTGAACGAAGAGGAGATGGACGCAGTCTCGGACTTTCCTTTTACCAGAGAGCTGCACCCCTATCACCGTCCCGAGGGCGCAGTCAAGTGCCTGGAGACGATCAAGTTTTCCATCAACACCCATCAGGGCTGCTGGGGAGAGTGCAACTTCTGCGCGATCGGCGTGCATCAGGGGCGTACCATCCGTACGCGTTCCGAAGCCTCTATTATCAAAGAGGTTAAGAAGTTCACTGAGTACAAAGACTTCAAGGGGATTATCTCCGATGTGGGCGGCCCGACGGCAAACATGTACGGCTACGAGTGCAAGAAGAAGCTCAAACACGGCACCTGCGCGCATCAGCGCTGTGTGGACGCGAACCACCTCTGCTCCTCGATGAAGATCAACCACAAGCGCAACATCGATCTGCTCCGTCAGGTGCGTGCGGTACCGGGTGTGAAAAAAGCCTTTGTCGCCTCAGGCATCCGTTATGACTTCATCACCGAAGACAAGGAGCATGGCTACGCCTACCTCAAAGAGCTGGTCAAGCACCACATCTCCGGCCAGATGAAGGTCGCGCCCGAACACACCCAGCAGCATGTCCTCGACCTGATGGGCAAACCGGGCAAGCAGACCCTGGTCGATTTCAAGAAGATGTACGACCGTCTCAACGCAGAGGAGGGCAAAAAGCAGTTTCTGACCTACTACCTTATCGCCGCGCATCCGGGCTGTGAAGAGCGCGACATGCATGAGCTCAAGCGCTTTACCACCGAAGAGCTGCAGATGAACCCCGAGCAGGCGCAGGTTTTTACGCCCACACCGAGCACCTATTCGGCCGTGATGTACTACACCGAGATGGACCCGGTTACGCGCAAAAAGATATTTGTCGAAAAAGATATGCAGAAAAAAGAGCGCCAAAAAGAGATCGTCGTTAAAAAAGAGAAGATACAGTACAACAACTTCGCAGGTTGAGATAAGTCAAGAAGTTTCACAACTTTATATACCACAGGGCACCCCTGAAAACCCAACCCTAAATTGGGAGTAAACTGCAAACCTGGTAAAATAAGAAAAAAGAGAGAAATGCCATGCCGGGTTTGTTCGATTACGAGTATCAGCTAGAAAAGATCAACCAACATCAACCACCTCTGAATAAGCTTGATAAGGTTATTGACTAGGAAATGTTTCGTTTCCCCATTGAAGATGCCCTGCGAATCGAGCCAAAAGCCCCTGGCGCTAGACCGCCTTTTGATAAGCCGATGATGTTCAAGATACTCATCTTGTAGCGCTATTACAATCTCTCGGATGAATAGACAGAGTTTCAGATTAAAGACCGGCTTTCTTTTATGCAATTTCTCGGACTTCAGATCAGTGACAATATACCCGATGACGAGGTGCCCCTTGAGGATAGAAGACGATTTGGCATTTTAAGGAACAGCTTAGAGGTGCCCTAAAGAGAAAGGGCTTTCGTAAAAGCTGTTTGATTTCTTTACCGGGCAGCTGATAAACCATAGCATTGTGGCCAAAGAGCGTCTTGATCTTCTGGCCGGAGTGGAGTACTGGGTAATAAAAGACACGCTCCTCTTCTTTGAAGTCGCCAACCGTCATATCTTTGTATATGAGTCGCAGGCGACAGCTCAGACGGACTTTGTCAGTAAAAAAACGAGCTGCAAAGCGCGTTGCGGCTTTCGCGCTCCTTTATAAATGAGCGGCTGAACCTGAGCGGCCTGATTACGATGTTTGGCACCCGGGGCGAATGCTGCGGATTTCCAGAGTCTGGGCGGAGTATTCGATCATGGACGCGCTAGCGCCAATGTGGGCATCATCGACTACATCGGCTGTAAGCGGCCTATGATGGAGGAGATAAAAAACAATGACGGGCTCTTTACCGACATCCGCTACAGTTTTTAGCGCTAAATAAGTTACCTTCTTATAAATCACAAAAACATATGGCACATTTTTTGCGTCTCTTAGTCTCCTTTTAGCTTCTATCCTCTACAATGACACTAAAAAATAAGTAGAGTTAATGCGAATCGATAAATTTTTAAATGCCGTCAACATCACCAAACGCCGCACCGTTGCCCAGGATATGATCACAAACGGGGTCGTGCTCATCAATGGCAAAGTCGTCAAGGCGAGCAAGGGCGTAGAAGTGGGTGACGAGATCGAGGTGGTTTACCTCAAGGGAAGTAAAAAGTACCTTGTCCTTTTGATCCCGACGCTTAAATCGACGCCGAAAAGTCAGCAGGAGCTTTACATTAAGGAACTTGTATGACTTACAGCGAAGCTAAAGAAGCCTTTGAACAACTTTTTGCCCACGAACTCGACGATGCGCAGATGTGTGACTTTTTGGTAAGGATGAAACTTGACGATAGCACCTCGGTCGAGGAGATTGCCGCGGCCGCTTCGGTGATGCGTTCGCACGCGATACCCCTGAACGTTGCCAAAGAGCTTCAGAGCAGACTCCTTGACGTTGTGGGCACGGGCGGCGACAAGATAGGAAGCTTTAACATCTCCTCAACGGTTGCCATACTCTGCGCGAGCGCTGGAGCCTATGTGGCAAAACACGGCAGTCGATCCGTGACCTCTAAGTCGGGTTCGGCCGATATGTTTGAAAAACTCGGCGTGCGTCTGGACCTTGGCATAGAGCAGAGTGCAAAGCTTCTCGAAGAGACGGGCTTTACCTTTATGTTTGCGCAGAACCATCATCCGGCGATGAAGTTTATCATGCCGGTGCGAAAGAGCATCAGCGATAAGACGGTCTTTAATGTCCTTGGCCCTTTGACCAATCCTGCAGGCGTACAGAAGACGATGCTGGGTGTCTTTGATAAGAGCTTTGTCCCCAAGATTGCGCAGGCCCTGAAGCTCAACGGCAGCCGCTCTGCGCTGGTAGTAAGCTCGCGTGAGCATATGGACGAGATTAGCATCTCGGACATCACCTACGCCGCGCGTCTGGACGAGAAAGGAATAGTGGAGTTCGAGATCGACCCGCTCAACTACAGTATCAAACGCGCTCCTCTCGCAGCGATCGTCGGCGGCGATGCAGAGGCCAATGCAAAAATACTCCACAACATCTTCAATAGCTGCGCCCAGGAGGCCCAGCGCGACATTGTCCTGATCAACGCCGCAGCGGCCCTGACGGTCGAGGGGATGGCCCGCGATATCCAGGAGGGGCTGGAGATCTCCCGCGAGATGATAGAGAGCAAAAAGGCCAAGAACAAGCTCGAAGAGATTATCCGGGTTTCGGCAAAATTATGAAAGAGTTTACCCTCTCTCAGGACGAACTTGAGCTCCTCGCCCAGGAGATAGAAAAGGCACTCCCAAAAGGCGGTGTCGTGATCCTAAGCGGCGACCTGGCAGCGGGAAAGACCACCTTGACCCAGGCCTTTGCTTGGCACCTCGGAGAGAGCTCTCCCGTCACCTCGCCCACCTTTTCCTTGCAGCAGTGCTATGGCAAGAGGCTTTTCCATTATGACCTTTACAATAAGGGGTTGGAGAACTTTATGAACCTTGGGCTTTTGGAAGAGCTGGAAAAAGAGGGTTACCATCTTATAGAGTGGGGGACAGAAGCCTTGCGCGAACTGATGTTCTCCGCGGGCATTCCCTGCATCCAGATCGAGATCGAAAAACATGAAAACAGAAGAATATACAGGATGAAAAATGCATAAACTAGAAGCCGTGGGACTTAAAAAAACAATCAAAAAGACGCCCATCGTACGCGGTATGTCACTCGAAGTCAACAGCGGAGAGGTTGTCGGTCTCTTGGGGCCGAACGGCGCTGGAAAGACGACCACCTTTTATATGATCTGCGGCCTTGTCGAGTCAAGCGAGGGCGAAGTCTACTTTGACGGCGAAAATATCTCCGCGCTTCCGCTTCACAAACGTGCGATCAAAGGTATAGGCTATCTGCCGCAGGAGTCTTCTATCTTCAAAGACCTCACCGTCGAAGAGAACCTTCTTGTCGCGGCAGAGGTCAACATCGACGATGAGGAGGCGCGCTTCAAACGCATCGACGAGCTGCTGAGCCTCTTCAATATCGAGCCGATCCGCCACCGCAAGGGAGTGAGTCTCTCCGGCGGAGAGCGCCGCCGTGTGGAGATCGCGCGTGCCCTGGTCAATGCGCCCAAGTTCCTGCTTCTGGACGAGCCCTTTGCCGGGGTCGATCCGATCGCGGTTATGGACATACAGAGCATTATCAGCCAGCTCACCGAAATCGGCATCGGCGTTTTGATCACGGACCACAACGTGCGCGAGACTCTGGCCGTCTGCGACCGTGCCTATGTTATCAAATCGGGTGAACTTCTGGCCTCGGGGAGTTCTGACGAGATCTCCAACAACGAAGATGTCCGCCGCTACTATCTGGGCGAGAGCTTCAAGTTCTAAGTGATAGCCGAAGAGATGCGCATCAACCCAACTCCCGTTTTTGCGCTTTTTATTTCGGCTTTTTGCTATAGCAGGGCTGAGGATAAAAAATGGCACTAAGGGCCTCGCAGAGCGTAGAGTCAAAAAACAAACTCTCCTCTACGCTGCGAAACTGGCTGCCCATTTTGCATTCGAGTCTGGGTGATTTGGAAGCGGCGATGTCGCCTTTTGTTGAAGGCAACCCGCTGATCGAAGTCACGTCCGGCTATGAAGAGAACTTCGAAAAACGCCTGCCCAAAAAGATCCTCTACGGCGACGGGGTAAAAAACTCGCAAAGCGAACAGATCGAAGCCCTCACCATCGGCCACAAATCCCTCTACGACATCCTCGATGAACAGATCGACGGCTCCCTCTTTCCCACACCGATATCCAAAGAGATCGCCCGCGCGGTGATGGAAAATCTCGATGAGAACGGCTTTTTCGAGGGAAATCTTGAGGAGCTGTGCAAGAAGATCGGTGTCAGCGAAGAGGAGTTTGAGAAGGTCCGCAAACGCTTTGCCTATCTTGAGCCTGTAGGCATCGCGGCAAAAGATGTCAAGGAGTGCTTTTTGTTCCAGCTCGGCGAGGCAAAGATCTCGGACAAGGCGTATGATCTGGCGGTGCGCATCATAGAGAATCTTGAGGAGATCCACTCGTTTGGTAAAGAAGAGGCCTTTGAAGA
The DNA here is from genome assembly GCA_014859655.1 of Campylobacterales bacterium. Lineage (GTDB taxonomy): Bacteria > Campylobacterota > Campylobacteria > Campylobacterales > Sulfurimonadaceae. The sequence goes on along the minus strand of JACUTT010000002.1, from coordinate 10,793 downwards.
GGCCCTGAAAGTAATCCAGAGTTTTAGAAATCCGCCGGCCATCGAGTATTTTGAAGACTCCAAACAGATCATCTGCGACCTGATGATCTATTTTAACGAGGAGGGCGGTATTGAGGTGCGGATCAATGATGCCTTTTATCCGAGCATCCATATCAACATGGAGTACGGGGTTGAGCATGAGTATGTGACGGCTAAGATCAAAGAGGCAAAAAGCCTGGTCGACGCGCTCGATATGCGCCGCGCGACGCTCTATAAGGTCGGCTTGATGATCGTGGAGTATCAGTATGAATTTTTCACAGGAGGCGCCATCAAGCCGCTTACCCTGAAGACCCTCGCTGATGAGTTCGGCCACAATCCCTCGACGATCTCGCGCGCGATCGCCAACAAATACATCGCCTGCGAACGGGGCGTATTTGCGATGAAAGAGTTCTTCACCACTGCGATCGACGAGGATGTCTCCAATGCCGCGATCAAAGAGTATCTCTGCTCCATTGTCAAGGCTGAAGCGCAGAATAAACCGCTATCGGACATGAAACTCCTCGACATGATCCAGGAGAAATTCAAGGTGACCATGGTGCGCCGAACGATAGCAAAATACCGAAAACAACTCAACATCGCCGGCTCAAGCGAGCGCAAAAAGCTCTACTTTCTCGGTGTGGGTTGATGGGTCTGAGCAAAAATGAGTCGGCTCTGAAAGCGCGTCTGGACAAAGAGGTCGCCTTTCGAAACGACGCCAATGAGGTGAGCGAGGAGAGGCTTGACCCTATTTTGATCGCCAGACTCTATAACGAGGAGTACAGCTCCCTGGTCTGCGCGCTCTTTGCCTACGGGAAGGTGGAGAGCATCGTGAAGTTTTTACGCTCTTTGGAGATGGGACTTTTGGACGCGGATGAGGCGCTTATCAGAGAAAAACTCCAAAACCACTACTACCGTTTTCAAAACAGCGAAGATATCATGCAGTTTTTCATCACCCTCTCGCGTCTGAAAAAAGAGGGCTCGCTCAACGATTTTTTTCTGCAGGGCTACAAAGAGCAGAACTGCGCTATAGCAGGAGTCAATACCCTTATTGAAAAGATGCAGCAGGTCAACGGCTACAAAAGCCGGGGATATGATTTTTTGATAGCAAAGGTGACTCACAAGCGAAAGGGCGCGGGGGCAATGAAACGCTGGCACATGTACCTTCGCTGGATGGTGCGCCATGACAGCATCGACATGGGGCTTTGGCAGGGCGTGGACAAAAAAGACCTGATCCTGCCTCTGGATACGCACACCTTTAACATGGGACATAGGCTGGGACTGCTGAAACGAAAGAGCTATGACCTCGAAGCGGCCTGGGAATTGACGCAAAAACTGCGCTCTTTTGACAATGAAGATCCTGTTAAGTATGATTTTGCCTTGTATCGTCTGGGGCAGGAGAGTTGAAGAGTTGCTTTCATGCCTCGGCATGAAAGCACGGGGGACTAGAACTTGACTTCAACACCCACGGAGTAGTTGCTGATGGCTTCGCCAAGCACGGTGTAGTCTGCGTAGAGACGAAGGTTGTCCTGCAGATCATAGAGTATACCAAAGCCGCTGCTCAAGATTACATCGCGGCTGTCGATGTCGTCATTGAGGTTTGGCATGATGACACCTATTCTCGGGCGCAGCGTGAATTCTGAATTGGGGATGAGAATGTCATAGCTTGTGTAGAGTGCAAAGGTCATGACGTTAATGTCTCTGTTGTTGGCATTTTCAGGATCTGAAAGCGATTTATTAAGCTCCGCCTGGATACCCATGCCTTTTAATACCTCGTCGAGGTAGGTTCCTGCTTTGAGGCTCACACCCAGACCGGCGTCTCCTCTGTCGTTGGTTGCCATAATGCCAAGACCGGCACCTACATAGATGTTTTGAGCAGCAGATTTCTCTGCAGCAAATGAGACCGAAGTCAAAAGCGTAAGCGCTAATAATGTTTTTTTCATAGAATATCCTTCTTTTTATGTGTATATCAAGGTGATTGTACTTGAAATAATGGAAATTGTCAATAACTTTTTAAGTTGATTTATATTTTTTTTTATTTATATTGAGGGAGAGGATCTCAGGCTACTCTTTGGTTCTTTGTCTCTTCATAAAAAAAATGAATATTTTTCTTCTCTTTTAGGGCACTTTAATGCAAAACTCTTTATAATCGCGTCAATATTTTTACATAAGGGAACCTCGAATGGATGACCGTTTATTTACCTTCTTTGGTATGATCAGCCATGATCACAGTTTTATTTTTCTAACACACATCGCGTTAAGCGTTATTATTGTACTTGTTATTGCCAGGGTTGCAACAGCGAGTATGCGTATCGTTCCGACAGGAACGCAGAACGTCATGGAAGCCTATCTCGGCGGTGTTATTGCTATGGGGGCTGATGTCATGGGTAAAGAGGAGGCACGTAAGTACCTTCCATTAGTAGCGACGATAGGGCTTTTCGTCGGTGTGGCCAACCTTGTAGGTGTCGTACCGGGTTTTGAAGCGCCGACTTCAAGCCTTAACATGACACTGGGCCTGGCTCTTGTCGTCTTTGTCTATTACAACTTCGAGGGTATTCGTCGCAACGGCGTGATCAAGTACTTCGCGCACTTCATGGGTCCGGTATGGTGGTTGGCGTGGTTGATGTTCCCGATCGAGATCGTCTCTCACATCTCTCGCATCATCTCTTTGTCTTTCCGTCTTTTCGGAAACGTCAAGGGTGACGACATGTTCTTAATGGTGCTTTTGATGCTGACACCGTGGATCTTCCCGATGATCCCTTTTGCACTGTTGACCTTTATGGCACTTCTGCAGGCTTTTATCTTTATGATGCTGACCTACGTTTACCTTGGCGGAGCCGTGCTTATCTCTGAAGAGCACTAATGAAAAAAACCGCCTTTGAGACTATTCTTAGTTTTCTTTTAGGCGTCTCCTGGGCCTTTCTTTTTCTGGGAGCCATTCTCACCTTTCAAACCTTCTCGGATTTCGGCTATGCATTTGCCATCTTTAGCACCCTTGTCTTTGTTTTCGCCACGCTCTTTTTTATTTTACTGCTTGAAGCCATGAACCTTTACCGCGAAGGCCATGAAGAGAAGAAAGAGCAGACTAAACTTCTGTACGAGATCCGTGAGATGCTAAAAAAACCGGAAAATGATTAAGTCCTACCTGATCACCGACCCCCTGATTTTTGGGGGTACTTCCGAGACCTTAAGGGCTTCGCTAACGATAGCCATTGAAAAACACTCCCCTGATTTTGTCTGTCTGCGTGATAAATCAGCCAAGAACTATGAATCACTCGCCCGCGAAGTGATGACAATTGAGGAGGAGTTCAGACTCCTGCTGCACGGCGACGTGGACCTGGCGATAAGACTGGACGTATTCGGAGTGCATTTGAGTTCGTCGCAGTTTCACGAGATAGCCCGGGCAAAAGAGGCGGGGCTTTATGTGATCGCCAGTACCCACAGTTACGAGGAAGCGCTCGCGGCGATAGAAGCAGACGCGATCACCTATAGCCCGATTTTTTTCTCCCCGAACAAAGGGATTCCCAAGGGTTTAGAGGATTTAAAAGAAATAACGGGTAAAATAAATACTAAAATTTTTGCCCTGGGGGGAATCCTCTCTTCCGAGCAGATAGGGCAGGTCGAAACATGCGGTGTTTACGGCTTTGCCTCTATACGATATTTTCTAAACTAAGGTAAATAATAATGTTTGAAACAGTCATCGGTCTGGAAGTGCATGTTCAGCTAAATACACAGACTAAACTTTTTTGTTCCTGCGCCACGAGTTTTAATGTGACGCAAAACAGCAACACCTGCCCAACCTGTCTGGCCCTTCCCGGCGCACTTCCCGTTTTGAACAAAGAGGTCCTTCATAAGGCGATCATGTTCGGAACCGCGGTGGATGCACGGGTAAACCGCACCTCCTATTTTGACAGAAAAAGCTACTTCTACCCCGACAGCCCTTCGGCCTACCAGATTACCCAGCTCTATACGCCGGTGGTGGAAGACGGTATTTTGAGTATCGATTTTGAAGACGGCAGCAGCAAGCAGATACGTATAAACCGCGCGCACATCGAAGCGGATGCGGGCAAGAATATCCATGAAGGCTCTGTCTCAAAAGTCGATCTTAACCGTGCGGGCACACCGCTTTTGGAGATCGTCTCCGAGCCGGACATGCGTTCGGCGGACGAGGCTATCTTGTATCTCAAAAAACTGCACTCCATCGTGCGTTATCTTGAAATCTCTGATGCCAATATGCAAGAGGGTTCATTTCGCTGTGACGTGAACGTCTCTATCCGTCCAAAAGGCGATGAGAAGCTCTACACCCGTGTTGAGATCAAAAACATCAACAGCTTCCGTTTTATCGAAAAAGCGATCGAACTTGAGGTTGCACGCCAGAAAGATGCCTGGGAAGACGGCAAGTACGATGTTGAAATCCTTCAGGAGACTCGTCTGTTTGACCAGAATAAGCAAGAGACCCGCTCTATGCGCGGCAAAGAGGGCGCGGCGGATTACCGCTACTTCCCTGAACCCGATCTTCTTCCGGCGATGATCAGCGAGGAGATGTATGCGCAGTTTTGCCAGATCCCCGAGCTTCCCGATCAAAAACGCGAGCGTTTTATCCGCGACTACGAGATGAGCGTCTATAACGCCATAGTCCTTACCTCTTCACTGGAGACGGCGCACTTTTTTGAGGCCATGATGAGCGAGGGGATTTCTGCGAAAAATGCAGTCGTCTGGCTCACTGTCGAGCTTCAGGGCCGACTAAAAGGGGGTATCTCCATCGAGAACTCGCCGATCGATGCCAAAAAGATGGGAATGCTGGTCAAGCGCATCGAAGATCAGACGATCTCGGCCAAGGCGGCCAAAGAGGTCCTTGACTATCTGCTTGGAAACGAGAGCGATGTAGACAATGCGATCGAGAATCTTGGCCTTAAGCAGGTGACCGATATGGGCGCTATAGAGAAGATCTGCGACGAGATCATTGCCGCAAACCAAGACAAGGCTGCCGAATACAGAAGCGGCAAAGACAAACTCTTCGGTTTCTTCGTCGGCCAAGTTATGAAAGAGAGTAAAGGCACTGCCAGCCCTCAGGCAGTCAACGAGGTTTTAAAAGCCAAACTGGGCTAACGGGGAGCTGTCGCGTGGGATTTTTATCGAAACAGCTTGTCGATCTTGCCTATATTCTCCAGGCCTCTAAACGATACCAGAGTGTAAAAAACTTTTTTTATTCTCTTTTGGAGGATGAGTCCTACCCCTATAAACGCTATTTCGACTACTTTATGATGCTGCTGATCATCTCAAGCGTGATGCTTCTGGTGCGTCAGGTCAAGTACCCGCTTCCCGAATATGTTCTTTTCTATAATGACTACATCATCTCTTCTGTCTTTTTGGTGGAGTATCTTCTGCGTCTGTGGATATACAGCTCTTTCTCACGTGAGATCGTGTATCAGTATGAGAAGGATGAGTTTCTTAGCTACCGTTTCCGCCTCGACAAGGCAGTGACAAAAACATTGCGGAGCAAATGGGAGTATGTGAGCTCCTATTACGCCATAATCGATCTGCTGGCCATCTTGCCCTTTTTTCATCAGCTGCGTATACTGCGTATTTTTATCCTTTTCCGTGCCTTTAAAATCTTCCGCTATACCAAGAGTCTGCATCAGTTTGCCACGGTGCTTGCCTCCAAGAAGTTCGAGTTTTTCACCCTGATGATCTTCGCGTCGGTGATGATCTCCATCTCCTCCGTCTTGATTTATGTCGCGGAGGCCAACAACGAAAACTCCGCGATCAACACGCTTTTTGAAGCCTTCTACTGGTCGGTTGTGACTATGTCTACCGTGGGATACGGCGACTTTGTTCCTGTATCGGAGCTAGGGCGCTCCGTAGCTATGATCATCATCATCTCGGGCATAGCCGTCATCTCGTTTATGACCTCTATTGTTGTCTCGGCCTTTACCGAGCAGCTTGACAGCATACGCGAACAGAAGGCGATCAGCGATATTTCCAAGATGAAGCGTTTTTATCTGATCTGCGGTTTTTCCGAACTCTCTGCCATCGTCGCCAAACGACTCCAAAAAGACGGTATCTCATTTGTCATAATGGAAAAAGAGCCACAGAAACTTCTCGCGGCACACAGAGCCAAGATGGCGGCTGTTCTGGCCGATCCCTCCAAACAAGAAAGCTATGAAAACTATAAGATCAGCATTACAAAGCAGGTGATCTCGGTGCTTTGTCTGGAAGAGAGCGATGTGCAGAATATCTACACCGCTCTGACCATACGTGCGATACATCCCACCATCTCCATTCTTTCATATCTTCACGAGGATAAGAACCGTAAAAAGCTTAGCATAGCTGGCGTTGACAATATCATCTATCCTCAGGAACTCATCGGCGTGCTGGCTCGTGAATTTACCGGCAGGCCCGTTGCTTTTGAGGCGATAGCTGCGCTAAGAGACCAGAGTACGGAGGTTGTTATCGAGGAGATCTTGGTCGACGGACGCATCTTGAACCAACGAAAGAGGGTCGAAGATCTTAACGTGCATAAGACAAAGCTGATACTTCTGGGCATCTATAGACAGAAAGTCTTTCATTTTAATCCCAAGATGGAGAGGGAGCTTTTAGAGGGCGATATATTGGTAATGATAGGACTTGAACAGATGATTAAAGAGTTTTCGCTCAATCTTCATAAACGTAGGACGCTAAAATGAAGCCAATCGCCGTTTTTGGATACAACGAGTATGCCAAAGAGATCGCCGTGAACTTCCGACTTGCCGGCTCACCGATCCACGTTTATGTGATCGATGAGGCTAGCTTCAAGCGTGCTAAAGAGGAGGGCTTTGATGTGGAGCTTGTCGAACTTGACGACGACTGGCTTGAGATCGGTGAGAAGTTTGACGTGAAACGGCTGAGCTGTTTCTGCGCCCTTGATGACGACGCGCAAAACGTCTTTTTGACCATCTCACTGCGCGCGGAGTATGCCGATCTTTTCATCGTCTCTTTGGCAACTTCCAAAGACAGCGCGAACAAGCTCCATCTGGCCGGAGCCAACAAGGCGATCGCCAAGCTTGAGACAACGGCAAATGTCATCACCGAGTGTCTTGAAAAGCCGGCTGTCGTCGAGGTAATGAACGAGATCATGTACCACAACCAGGAGCTTAGACTGGCCCAGTATACCGTCAGTGAGAGCTCCGTTCTGGCCCACAAAAAACTCCACGATATCAGGCTGCATGAGGAGTTTGATGTTATTATTTTAGCCGTTGCCGACCGTGAGCTTGAAGCGGAGTTCAGCTTTACCTCGGCCGGACACAACCATCTCATCGATCCGGGCGATGTTCTCGTTGTGATGGGAAGAGAAAAAGATCTGGAACAATTTGAAAAGGCCATAGCATGAAAATAGGGGTGATAGGAGCAGGAAAATGGGGAAGTGCCTTGGCCTTTGCTCTGAGCGAGAAAAACGAGGTGCTGATCACCTCGCGTACCAAACGGGATCTTCCAAATTTCGTCATCCTTGAAGAGATCTTGAGACTTGACTACCTGGTAATCGCTATTCCCGCGCAGCAGGTGGCAGGCTGGTTGGAGAAGAACTTCGTCAACCGCGGGCAAAAAGTGCTCGTTGCCGCCAAGGGAATAGAGGCGTGCACGGGACGTTTTCTCAATGAGATCTACGCACCCTATGTAAGCGAGGAAAACATTTCCTTTCTCTCCGGCCCCTCCTTTGCCACAGAGGTGATGAAGAGTCTGCCCACGGCCTTGGTTATCAATGCTCGCAGTAAAGAGACGGCAAGCGAGTTTGCCGCATTTTTCCCCTCTTTTATCAAGACCTATATCTCTGATGATATCGCCGGAGCCGAGGTAGCCGGGGCCTACAAGAACGTTATCGCCATAGCAGCGGGAATATGCGAAGGACTGGGCCTTGGGAAGAATGCCGCGGCAAGTCTTATCTCTCGCGGTCTGGTGGAGATGGCGCGTTTTGGAGAGCATTACGGGGCAAAACCGGAGACATTTTTGGGGCTTAGTGGAGCAGGGGATCTCTTTCTTACCGCCAGCTCCACGATGTCGCGAAACTTTAGAGTGGGTCTGGGTCTGGCCAAAAGAGAGAGCCAAAAGGAGATCCTGGCACAGCTGGGCGAGGTCGCCGAGGGGATAGGAACGGCCTACGCCCTGTACGGCATCATGGAAAAGGAGAAGCTCTATCTTCCTATCGCCCATGAGGTCTACGAAATACTCGAAGGCAAGATACCCCATCACAGCCTCAGAGATCTTCTGGGGCAGCAGTAACTACTTCTTCTTATCCGCCTCTTTGCATGCCGCATTTTCTTCGATCTTGACATTGTAGATCTCGTCTTCGATCTCCTTTTTAAGAGCCTCAAGCTCCTCTTTGGTATCGCGCAGGGAGATGCCGCGGGCAGAGCAGCCTGTCATATTTTTGTTGTTGTAGGTCATTTTCCATTTCATTGGGTAATTATAGAGGAGAGAAGATTAATTTTCGTTTGGCAGATAATGTCAGGGATAAATACCCCGGCACTCTTTTTAGAGGGGTTGCTTGGTGAGCTCTTCCATGGCGACGACGATCTCATCCATTTTTCTGTCGACACCCGCGACATAGTCGCTGAGTCCCGCCATTGCCTTGGCATTTTTACTTAGCAGGTTGCCGCTGTCATGGATGGACTGGATAAGAAGATTGACAGTAGAAGAACTCTCAGAGAGACTCTTTTGGGTGCGTTCGGCGAGTTTTCGCACTTCGTCTGCAACGACGGCAAAGCCCCGGCCATGTTCGCCTGCGCGCGCCGCCTCAATGGCGGCATTGAGTGCGAGCAGATTTGTCTGTTCGGCGATGTCGCCGATCGTGCCGAGAATAGCCTTGGTCTCTTCGGCATTCGTGACTAGATGGGCGAGCTCTTCGGTCATAGCGTTCTCTTCTTCGGCTATGGTGTTAATGCTTTCAGCCGTGTAGGTGACCATATCGGAAAACTCTTTTATCGTTGTCTGACGCAGGGTCTGTATGGTAGAGGAGAGTGTGTCGCCCTGCGCTTGTATCTTCTGCTGAACCTCTAGCCTCTCGTCCGACATACTCTGAAGTGCTTCTCCAAGCGTATTGGCCTGGATCAGCATCTGCGCTACCTTTGCCTCGACATCGATCTTGGCTCGTGTTGAAAAGGAGCCCTTGCCGAGCTCTTCAAGCACATGGATGATCTTGTCGATATTGGTCTCAAGACCGTCAAGCATGCTGTTCACTGTCATGCGGATCATGTGGATGTGCGGGGATCTTGTGTCGCTCTCGACGCGGCAGCCAAAATGTCCATGCTTTACCTTGTCAGCGATCAAAACCGTCTCGCCGGCGACGCGCATATCTTCGATGACCTGCTCTTCGTATGTTTGTATGGCCTTCATAAGTTTCGCGCCCAGACTCGCTTTGGGGTAAGTACGTTCGTCGATCTTGTTACGCTCAAAGTTAAGCAGCTCCATAAACTCTTCTAAAATCAAGTGGTGCTCACGCTCTGTTTTGCGCTGCGTAAGGACAAAGTAGAGGCTGAGAACAAAAGCTGCACCATACAAAAGTGCCGCCATAATAAGCATCTCGCTCAAGAAGAGCAGGGCGGTTGCCGAAATGAAAAGCAGGGAGAGAAGAGGTAGGATAGCATTGTTAATTGTTTTCATGATCTGCCTTAGTTGAGGGTTGCATAGAGCGCTTTGACGGACTCTATCTCTTTGGATGAGGGTTTTCTGCGGCAGGACATATAGCCATGTGAGCCGTCAACGCCTTTGGAGGGGTAGACGGTGGCATAGACCCAGTAAAAGCCGCCGTCTTTCGTTCGGTTCTTGACGTAGCCGCTCCAGACTCTTCCATCTTTCACTGTCTCCCAAAGCGACTTAAATGCCGCTTTTGGCATATCAGTATGACGCACGATGCTGTGGGGTTTGCCTATGAGCTCGTTTAGCGAAAAGCCAGCGACGCGGCAAAAGTCCTCATTTGCAAAGATTATCTTTCCTGTCTCATCGGTTTGAGAGACAAGGAAATCATTTGGCTTTAGAACATACTCTTGCATGTTGGACCTCTTTTCTAAGGGGATAGACACAATTTTGAATATTGTTACATATTTTTGATATAAAATCAAACTTATTGTACCTAAATAACAAAAAATATTGCTATTGCTTGTGTTTATGTTGAAAATAGGCCTGAGGTCTGACCAGAAAGAGTGCGACAAAAGCGATGTTTATGAAAAGAAGGAAGTAGGCAAGTTCTGCTGTGAGCTTGTAGGAGATGATTCCAAAGATGACGCTTCCGTGCGGTACCAGCATAAAAAAGCGTTTGGCATTTTTTTCAAACTTCTCACGCAGAGACTCGTCATGCTCTGCGAGGGAGCATTTCAGCATGTGGCGATGGTAGAAGAAGAAGTAGAGAATAGCGAGTTCGGCAAGTTTGTAGGCAATGAGGCCATAGACGAAGTAGCACTGAAGTTCAGGGGAGTAGTAGTTTGCAGCAGAGATCTCAAAAAAACGGTCAACACCGATGCCGACAAGCGCTATAGTAAAGAGAATGTAAAACATCAACCTTCGGCGTTTTTGCAGGGTGAGAATGAGATTTTCCATGGGCATCCTTTTTTATGGACGCCATTATAACAAAATCTTAGGAGGAGGAAAAAGAAGCAGAACAGCCGAAGCTACTCTTGGGGATAAAAAAGCCTTACCAGCCGATGCTAATTGCACTTATGACTTGAATTCTGGATTATTGAAGATCCTATAAAAGGGCACCTCTAAAAACCCCAGTTGCCTTCAGCGATAGAGAGATGTTCACAATC
>JACUTT010000068.1 GCA_014859655.1 Campylobacterales bacterium | reverse complement strand
TTGGTGGTGGACAGGGAGGGGTTCGAACCCTCGGTACCGTTACCAGTACGCATCCTTAGCAGGGATGTGGTTTCAGCCGCTCACCCACCTGTCCGTCTAAAAACATCGCAGAGTATGTTTTAGGAGTGTGATTATAACCAATAGAGATAAACTCTGACTTAAACAGCGTGCAAAATTTTCTATCATGCCTGATATTTTATCATCAGGCTTTGATTTTTATAAAAAGCGCTTGTTCGGAGGGCTGATCATGAGTGCATCTAGAAGTTTTTGCAGCTGCTCAGCCAAAGCAGCATTGTGCGATTTTGCTTCGGCGATCTTCTCTTTGAGTTTAACAACAACATCGATTTTTTCCATCACTTTCATTAGAACTCCTTGAAATTTTATTTCAAAGAGCAAAGTGTGTTCCATGTATTTGATCTTGTTATAGCAGGGATGCGTGCTAAAGAGATAGACCTAAAAAGGTCCAGGGAGGCGCCCTATAGTTGTGAAAGTATTTTTGCCACCAGGGCTGATGGGTCGGCGGCGGTGTAGATGGGGCGGCCGACGACGATGAAGTCTACTCTCTGTTTTTTTGCCATAACAATGTCGGCAACGCGCTTTTGGTCACCTGCGTCTTCGCCGAAGGGGCGGATGCCCGGAGTCAGGGTCGCAAAATTCGCCGATGTGATTGTCTTGATCGACGCACTCTCGAAGGCCGAACAGACGACGCCGTCGAGTCCTGCCTCATAGCTCTCTTTGGCGAACTGGTCGGCTTTGGAAGCGATGTCCTGGTTGTAGACAGAGCGGAACTCCTCTTCGTCAAAGGAGGTCAGCGCCGTTACCGCCAGCACAAGCGGGCGCTTCTCGTAAGAAGAGAGGCGTTGCATCACCGTCTGCATCGCAATTTTGCCCGCACTGGCGTGGACGTTGAACATATCGACGCCGAGAGCCATGATGGATTCGGCGGCATCGGCCATCGTGTTGGGGATGTCATAAAGTTTAAGGTCCAAAAAGATCTTGAACTCGGGGTTGATCGCTTTCAGGGCGTGGATAAACTCTTTTCCGTCGCGGATATAGGAGCGGAAACCGACTTTTAGCCATATGGGATACCCTTTTATCTTTTCTACCAGTTCCAGATTCTGCTCTTTTGTCGGCAGGTCAAGCGCAACGCAAAGTTCCATGTTTTCACCTTCGTATTAATTCTGAAAGTATAGCGAATTGGTTACAATGTCACACTTATAATTATTGGACAGATATGAAAAAACTTGTTGTCAAAAACTCCGCCGCCAAAAAACTCCGCCTCTTCAACCCCTGGGTCTACCAAAACGAGATCGCCATGCTTCCGCAGGGTCTGGAAAGCGGAGAGCTGGTCGAGGTTGTGAACCTGAAGCAGGAGTCCTTCGGTATAGGTTACGCCAATGTGCATTCGGTGATCACCCTGCGCATGCTCTCGTTTGTGAGCGAAACTATCGACGCCGCATGGATCAAAAATAAGCTTCACCGTGCCATCAGCGCGCGCAATCCTATCATGGAGCACAGCAACGCCTGCCGTCTGGTTCACTCCGAGGCAGACGGTTTGGCCGGTTTGATCGTTGATTTTTATGACGGCGTGCTCTCTCTTGCCATTAACACCGCAGGTATGGAGCGCTTTCGCAAAGAGATCATTGCGGCTCTGGTTGAGATCGTCGAGCCGCTTGGCATCTATGAAAAATCAGACGCCTCGGCCCGTGAAAAAGAGGGCCTTGAGACAAAAGAGGGACTCGTCTATGGCGAAGCCCCCGATCTGATAGAGGTGCTAGAGTACGGCTGCAAGTTCGGCGTAGAGCTGGGCAACTCGCAAAAAACAGGCTTTTATCTTGACCAGCGTTTCAACCACGGTCTGCTGACCGAGTACATAGACGAAGAGAGCACAATGCTTGATCTCTTCTGCAATGTCGGCGGCTTCGGCATGCACGCGCTCAATGCGGGCGCGGCCTCCGTCACCTTTGTCGACATCTCCAAGTCGGCCATAGAGCAGGTCAAGAAAAACCTGAAGCTTAACGAGTTCGCCGCAAAGCGCGCGGTCTGCGTGGCCCAAAACGCAATGGACTACATCAAAGAAGCCGCGGAGAGAAAAGAGTCCTACGACATCGTCGTGCTCGATCCCCCTTCGTTTGCGAAGACCAAGGAGCAGGCCGCGGGTGCGATCAGCGGGTTTAAACACCTGATGCTCAACGGCATAAAGGTCTGCAAACCCGGCGGAGTGATCGCGCTGTTTTCATGTTCTTATCATGTAAGCATGGACGACCTTATCGAACTCAGCCTCGATGCCTCACGCGACACGGGCGTGCAGCTGCGCGTACTTGAGCATCTCTATCAGGACAAAGACCACCCCTACATCCTCAACATGCCCAATTCGCTCTACCTAAAAGGACTTCTGTTCCAAAGAGTTGAGTAGGCTAGAGGTGCCCTAAAATCAGGTTTATACTTTTTCTCTAATGTGAGAGGAAGAGTTTTATAACATCTGCGTCTGCTAAGATACGGAGCATAAAACCAAAAAGGAAAAAACAGATGAAATTATTTGCAGCAGCAGTGATGGCGTTTCTATCATTAAACGCTATAGCAGCAACAAGCCAGAGCGTAACGCTCTCGGGCACAAAGGTAAAACTTGTAGGAAACGAGATCAAGGTAGGCGATGCCGCCCCGATGGTAACGCTGATTAGTTCCGATCTCAAAGAGGTCACCGTGGGCGGTAAAACAGCAAAGACACAGGTTCTGGTCGTCGTGCCCAGCATCGACACCCCGATCTGCGACCTTGAAGCGCGTACCTTCAACGAAAAAGCCTCCGAAATGAAAGATGTGGAGATCTTTGTGATCTCGATGGACCTTCCCTTTGCGGGCAAACGCTACTGCGCGGCACACGGCATCAAAAACATCACCGTTCTAAGCGATTTTCAGACTAAGGCATTTGGAAATGCCTACGGAGTGCTTATGGGCGAGGGTGTTTTAAAAGGCATCGAAGCGCGGGCTATCTTCATCATCAAAAAGGGAAAAGTCACCTACAAGCAGCTTGTCCCCGAGATCAAGCAAGAGCCTGATTTTGAGGCAGTTTTAAAGGCGATTTAGCTCGTGACCCTGTCGCCGGCCTGGATCTCGTCGAGAAGCTGGCAAAAAAGGTCATGGATATCACTGCAGGGCTCGACCCCGATAAGAAGCTCCGTGTCTGTCTTGGCGTAGATCTGCGAGGCAAGCTCCCAGTTGATATGCTCCCAAAACTCTTTCAGATAGTCCGGCCGCGCATTGCGGTAGTCGATATAGTAGGCATGCTCCCACACATCGCAGACAAAGATCGGTATAAGATTGGAGCTAAGCGGGGTGTGGGCATTGGAGGTCTGTTTGATCATCAGCTCTCCCTTGGGCTCGCGTACCAGCCATACCCAGCCTGAACCAAAAAGAGTTGTCCCCATTTTTATAAATTCCTCTTTCAGCGCTTCGAGCGAGCCAAAATCATTGTCGATCTTCTCTAACAGTTTTCCCTCCGGAGCGGAAGAGTTTTCGCCAAGACAGCTCCAGTAGAAACTGTGGTTGAATATCTGCGCGGCATTGTTGAAGATCGGTCCGTCAGCGCCGCGGATGATGGCGGCGAGTGACATTTTGTCAAACTCAGTGCCCTTGATAAGTTCGTTGAGTTTATTGACATACCCCGTGTGGTGTTTACCGTAATGGCACTGAATCGTCTCGGCCGACAGAAAGGGTTCTATGACATTTTCGGCAAAGGGGAGTTTTGTTAAAGTTATCATTTTTCATCCTTTTTCATGAGTGTAATATTTAACAATAAATTAAAACATTAAAAATTTAACTTAAATGGGTTTGTGCCGTTTTTTAAAAGTTTTTAGGCCATAATAGTCTAAAAAAAGGAGCTTTGATGAATCCTCACAAACCTAAATTCAAAGCCCCTTATCCCCATCTCGTGGAAGAGACAACAACAATCCTACGAAGCCACGGTCTCAATACTGTCTGCGAAGCGGCCGCCTGTCCCAACCGCGCGGAGTGCTATAGCAAGAAGATGGCGACCTTTATGATACTTGGAGATGTCTGCACGCGTGCCTGCGCCTTTTGCAATGTTAAGACCGGAAAAGGCGCCGCACCGGACGGGGATGAACCGCGCCGACTGGCCGGTGCTATAGCAGCGTTGGGACTGGAGTATGCGGTCATCACCTCGGTCGACAGAGACGATCTGAACGACTACGGCGCAGGCCATTTTGTCGCCTGCGTAGAGGCGGTCAGAAAAACCTGTCCCGGGGTAAAGATAGAGCTGCTTACTCCTGATTTTCGTGCGGACGAAGGGGCATTGGAGAAGATCGTTCACACCTCAGTGGAGAAACTCGCGCACAATCAGGAGACGGTAAGACGCCTCTGTGCACGTGTGCGTCCGCAGAGTAGCTATGAACGCAGCCTGAAAACGCTGGAGTATTATGCGACGAAGTGCACAAGCATCGTGAAGTCTTCGCTGATGGTGGGTCTGGGGGAGAATGAAGAGGAGCTGTTGGAGACGATGAGAGATCTTCTGGATGCGGGGGTTAGCGAACTGACGATAGGGCAGTATCTCCAGCCGACATCCGCACATCACCCGGTCAACAAATACTATCCGGCCGACTTTTTCGAGCAGCTAAGAGCCGAAGCGCTGAGTATGGGTTTTTCGGCGGTTGCATCAGGGATTTTGGTACGCAGCTCCTACCATGCCAAAGAGCTTTAGTTTTTCTTCATCAGGTCTAAAAACTCAATGGGAAAAGGGAATACGATGGCATTTGTCTTCTCGCCGGAGATGTCGCTTAGGGTCTTCAGGTAACGCAGCTAAATGCTGAGCGGATTTTTACTGAGGACATTTGCTAGCTCGAGCAGGGTTTCGCTCACTTGCAGTTCGCCAGCGGCATGGATCACCTTGGCCCGTCTTTCGCACTCCGCCTCCGCCTGTTTGGCAATAGCGCAGGAATTCTTAGGGAGAGTGAAAAATAATTAAATTGAAAAAGAAGAATGGCTTTTTTACGGAAGAAGAGAGGAGAAACCCCCTCTGTTTATGCGTTGACGATGCTCTGTATCTGAGCGACGACAGAAGGGTCTTCTAGCGTCGAAGTGTCCTGGGTGATCTCTTCGCCTTTGGCGATAGAGCGCAGAATGCGTCGCATGATCTTGCCGGAGCGTGTTTTTGGAAGCCCCGGAACAAAGATGATGTCATCGCAGACGGCAATGTTTCCGATCTCTTTTTTGATGATGCTGTTAAGCTCCTGGACCATAGCGACATCATCTTCAAAGCGTGTTTCGTCCAGTGTGGTTTTGAGCACGATGTAGGCGAAGATCGATTCGCCTTTGATCTCATGCGGTTTTCCGACAACAGCAACTTCGGCGACATTGCTGTCTTTTTTCAGTGCCGCTTCCACTTCTGCTGTGCCCATGCGGTGGCCCGAGACATTGATGACGTCATCCATACGTCCCGTGATCGTGATATAGCCCTCCTCATCCATAACCGCGCCGTCACCGGTGAAGTAGACCGGCTTGCCGTTTTTGGTGACATCGCCGAAGTAGGACTTTACATAGCGCTCTTTGTCACCCCAGACGTTTCGGATCATCGAAGGCCAGGGTTTAGTGATGCACAGATGCCCTTTTTCGCCTACAGGCTTAGGGGTTCCGTCAACATCGACGATCTCGGCAACGATACCCGGAAGGGCAAAGGTAGCGCAGGCAGGCTTGATCGGCGTAGCGCCCGGAAGCGGAGAGATCATATGGCCGCCGGTCTCTGTCTGCCAGTAGGTATCGACGATGGCACATTTCGAGCCGCCGACGGCCTCATAGTACCACTTCCAAGCCGGCGGATCGATCGGCTCGCCGACGGTTCCTAGGACCTTTAACGAGCTAAGGTCATATTTGCCCGGCTCGTCCTCGCCCATCTTATGAAGCACGCGGATCGCCGTAGGAGCGGTGTAAAACTGGTTGATGCGGTACTCTTCGACCATCTTCCAGCAGCGTCCCGCGTCGGGATAGGTTGGCACGCCCTCGAACATCACCGTCGTAGCGCCCATAGCAAGCGGGCCGTAGACGATGTAGGTATGCCCCGTGATCCAGCCGACATCGGCCGTGCACCAGTAGGTGTCGTCCGCTTTGACGTCAAAGACCCACTCCATCGTCATCTGCGCCCAGAGAATATAGCCCGCGCAGTTGTGCTGTACGCCCTTGGGTTTGCCCGTCGAGCCTGAGGTGTAGAGCAAAAAGAGCGGGTCTTCGGACTCCATTACCTCGGCTGCGCACGTGCTGGATTCATGATCGACCATTTCGTTGTAGGAGTAGTCGCGTCCGGCTACCCAGGTGACATCTTCATGGTTGCGTTGAACGACACAGACTTTCTCGACGCAGGTATCCCCGCTAAGCGCATCATCGACAACGCTCTTGAGCATATAGGGCTTGCCCTTGCGAAAGGCACCGTCGGCCGTGATGACGACTTTTGCCTGGGCGTCCTCTATGCGGTCGCGCAGCGCTTCGGCAGAGAAACCTCCAAAGACGATAGAGTGGATTGCACCCAGACGCGCACAGGCCAGCATCGCAAAAGCGGCTTCGGGGATCATCGGCATATAGATGACGACACGGTCGCCTTTTTTGACGCCGAACTTGTTTTTGAGCAGGTTGGCGAACTTGTTGACGCGGTAGTGCAGCTCAAGATAGGTGATCATCTCTTTGTCGCCGTTGTCGCCCTCGAAGATGATGGCTACCTTGTTTTTCTGCGTCTCAAGATGCCGGTCGATACACTGCTCGGAGACATTGAGCTGACCGCCTTCAAACCAGGAGTAAAAAGGAGCATTGGACTCATCGAGAACCTTTGTAAAAGGCTTCGTCCAGCTGATCTTCTCTTTGGCGTAGTCACCCCAAAACCCCTCATAATCCTCTTCGGCTTTTTTGGTAAGCGCATAGTACTCGTCCATGCTTTTGATACGTGCTGTTTTAGCAAATTCCGGGTTGGGCTGGAAGATCGGTTTTTCGAGTGTTTCGCTCATTTTAATTCCTGTGAGTGTAGTGTAAGTTGCGCAATAATAGCTTAGTGCTTTTGTTGTTACTATTAATCATGTCTGTAAAAAATTAGTTTTAGCTTTAATTAAGGACACCTCTAAAGTTTTCTGACTATTTCGCGACGTTTCCGGCCACGTTCAGGGCGTCCCAGGATTTGGAAAAGGGAGGAGCGTAACAGAAGTCCATCATCCCCAGATCGTCCGTGCTCATCTTTGCGGCTATGGCCATCGCGATAACATTGATACGCAGGGCAGCGCCGTTTTTGCCCAGGGTCTGTCCTCCGAGAATAGTCTTGTCTTTGGCGTCATAGATCAGCTTGATATAGAGATCGTGCTGGTTGGGATAGTAGTCGGTCTGGTTTTTGTCCTTGATGAAGACGCTTTTGTATTCAAGTCCCAGTGCTATAGCGTCTTCTTCGAGTAAGCCCGTCATCGCCGCTTCAAGCTCCATGACCTTCACGCAGGCCGAACCCAGAGAGCCCGGATAAAGGGCGTTCCCTCCGGCCATGTTCTCGCCGACTACCCGCCCGAGCTTGTTGGCTCCGGTAGCAAGTGGAAGGTAGACGTTCTGCTTCTTGACGATATGCGGCACCGTGGCGCAGTCTCCCGCAGCATAGATGTTCTCGATATTTGTTTCGCCCTTATGGTTGACGATGACCGCCCCGTTGGGAAGCATCTCTATGCCGCTGTCGTTCAAAAAGGCCGTGTTGGGTTTGAAGCCCGTCGCAATGACTATCAGATCGGTCTCGTAGCTGCCCTTGTCGGTAACGACGGTTTTGACGCTTTCTTCTCCGCCGAATTTTAAAACGGATTCGTTAAGGATGAGCTCAACCCCGTGTTTCAGGAGCTCTTCGTGCATCATTTCGGTGATCCTTGCATCAAAGAGGCCGCTGAAGACGCGTTCGCTTCTTTGGATAAGGCGGACATGTTTGCCTAGTTTTTTCATCGCTTCGACGACTTCAATGCCGATAAACCCTCCGCCTATCACGGTGACATCCTTGAGCTGCGCTGACATGGCGGCAGCCTTTAGTTCAAGTCCATCTTGCATCTTGGTGAGTTTGAAGATGTTTTTCAGTGAAATGTTTTCAAAAGGAGGCCTTATGGCATTGGCTCCGGTGGCGATCATGAGCCGGTCGTACTGCTTCTGAAAGACCTCTCCCGTTTGCAGGTTTTTGACCTGTAATGTGCGCTGCGACGCGTCGACACTGAGCACCTGATGTTGGGTAAAAACAGAGATGCCGCTCTCTTGGGCCTGCTCTATGGTGCGTGCGATCATTGTGGAAGGTTCGCTGAAGAAGTCGCCGACAAAATAGGGCAGACCACAGGCACCAAAAGAGATGATCTCACCCATCTCATAAACAGTGACCGAACTCTTATTGCCCTCTTTTAAAAGACGCTGTGCCTTTGCCGCCGCGCTCATGCCCGCGGCAATACCGCCTATGATGATTATTTTCATAATGCCTCTTTAGGGCACCTCTAAAAACCCCAACTGCCTTCAGAGGGAAAAAGAGATGCCAACGCTCCGCGTTGCCCCTTCTTGCCTTAGCTATGGCTAGGGCTTCAAAGGG
>JACUTT010000067.1 GCA_014859655.1 Campylobacterales bacterium | reverse complement strand
GCGTCATTCATTGCCATGTCAGCAAGGATTTTACGGTCAAGCTCGATACCAGCTTTTTTCAATCCATTGATGAACACAGAGTAGCTCATGTCATTCAAACGACATGCAGCGTTGATACGGATGATCCATAGTTTACGGAACTCACGCTTGTTTTGCTTACGGTCACGGTATGCATAGTACATACTGTGTTCGATCTGCTCTTTCGCTTTACGGAAGTGTTTACGACGACCGCTGAAAAAACCTTTTGCAAGTTTTAGAATCTTTTTGTGTCTTCTGCGTCTTACGACACCTGTTTTTACTCTTGGCATTTTTTTCCTTTTCTTTACCCGTGTGTATATTTCAACAGATGGGGTGCCGATTTTCTCGGACTTGCCCGCTTTTTGCGGAGAATTTTAGATCATTAAAGAAACGTGTTCTTAGTTGATCATCGCTTTGATGTTTGCTGCGTCAACTTTAGAAACCACTTTTGGTGAGTTCTGAGTACGACGGGTTGCTGCATCTTGTTTGGTTAGAATGTGGCTTCTGAACGCAGTTCCGCGCTTGACCTGTCCATTTTTCTTAACCTTAAAACGCTTTACAGCGCCTTTTACAGATTTCATTTTTGGCATCGATTTGACCTTTCGTTATAATTACTCTACGCAACAGCGCAAAATGAGTCCGAAATTATACCGAAATTTTGCTGAATTTGGAAATGTTTGGGGGATTGTCTAAAAGAGGCAGCTCAAGATAAGTTGAGCTGCTAAGGGCTATTTACCCTCTTTCTTGTGCGGAAGGACCAGCATATTAAAATAGCGCCCTTCCAAACGTGGAGTTTTATCCATCGTTCCGAGGTCTTCGACCATCGGCCATACCTTCATCAAAACCGCTCTAGCAGCTTCGGGATGGGCCATCTCGCGGCCGCGAAGGAAGACGCGAAACTTGACATGCTTGCCCTCTTCGAGGAACTCGCGTGCATGTTTTACCTTGTAAGAGATGTCATTGTCGGCAATCTTTACCGAAAGCTTGATCTCTTTGAGCTCGACCTTGGTCTGGTTCTTTTTCTGCTCTTTTTTCTTTTTCTCTTCTTGGTACTTGAACTTACCGTAATCCATAATTTTTGCAACAGGCGGTTTTGCCGACGGGGAGATCAGGACCAGGTCCAGACCCATCTCATTTGCTTTTTCCTTCGCGACACTCGTAGGAACGACACCTAATGCTTCACCACCGTCTACTACACAGCGTACTTCTGGAACGCGTATGTCATCGTTCATTATGGTTTGGGTTTTTTGATTCAAAAATGTACCTCATTAATTTTGGTTTGTATAAAATTTAGAAAGTCAGTCTCGTTCATACTCGACTGCTCCCGTGTTCTTCTGTCCCGAATGGCCACGGTTCTGTTGGCGACTTCGTCGTCGCCCAGAACAATGATCATCGGGACACGGCCTTTTTCCGCTGTACGTATACGTTTGTTTAGACTCTCGTTTTTAGAGAAGATCTCAAAATCCGCGCCCAGGTCAATCAGTTTATCCGCCAGCTCTTTCGCATAAGCATTGTGTGATTCCGCGATCGGAACAATGGCAACCTGCGTAGGCGCGATAAACATTGGGAACTCACCCGCATAATGTTCTGTCAATATACCAATAAAACGCTCAAACGAACCTAAAATTGCCCGGTGGATCATCACGGGCTGGATTTTATCATTGCCTTCGCCGGTATATTCAAGCTCGAAACGCTCGGGAAGATTGAAATCTAGCTGAATAGTCCCGCACTGCCATTCGCGTCCGATCGCATCGGTGATCTTGATATCGATCTTGGGACCGTAGAAGGCGCCGCCGCCCTCATCGATCTCGTAGGCCAGGTTGTTCTTGTCCATCGCGGACTTCAACGCGGCGGTGGAGATCTCCCACACCTTGTCGTCGCCGACGGCTTTTTCGGGCTTGGTCGAGAGCATCATCTTGTAGTCAAACTCAAAGGTGCTCATGATCTTGTCGACAAAGTCAACGACCTCGATGATCTGCCCTTCGATCTGCTCTGCTGTACAGAAGATGTGCGCATCATCCTGGGTAAACTCGCGTACACGGAAAAGTCCGTGAAGCGCGCCGCTTAGCTCGTGGCGGTGGACAACACCGTACTCAAAATACTTCAGCGGCAGGTCGCGGTAGGAGTGAAGATCGTCTTCGTAGACCTTGATGTGGCCGACGCAGTTCATCGGTTTGACCCCGTACTCCTGCTCGTCTATCGTCGTGAAGTACATGTTTTCGCCGTAGTTCTGGTAGTGCCCAGAGGTCGCCCAAAGCGAAGACTTCAAGATCTCCGGCCCGCGTACCGGCTCATAGCCGCGCTTGCGGTGCGCCTTGAACAGCAGCCCTTCCAGACGTGAACGCATACGCGCACCCGCAGGTAGCCAGATAGGAAGACCGCCGCCCACCTCTTCACGGAAGGTAAAGAGCTTCATCTCGTTACCGATCTTGCGGTGGTCACGTTTTTCTGCTTCGGCGATCTGCTCAAGGTGCAGCACCAAAGACTCTTTGTCGGCAAAGGCGATCCCGTAGATACGCGTGAGCATCTCATTTTTCGAGTCCCCGCCCAAATAGGCACCGGCGAGCTTAGTCAGTTTGAAAAAGCGAATAAACTTTGTATTGGGCAGGTGCGGTCCGCGGCAGAGGTCTTCAAAATCCCCCTGCTTGTAGATCGACACCGTTTTGCTCGGAATGCGCTCCATGACGGTCAGTTTGAGATGATCAGCGGCAAATTTCTCTTTTGCCTCATCCATCGTGATCTCATACTTTTCTATCGCAACTTTCTTTTTGGCAAGGTTCAGCATCTCTTTTTCGATGCGCTTAAGGTCACCCTCGCCGATCTCAGCGTCTACCTTAAAGTCATAGTAGAAACCCTCTTTGACGACCGGTCCGACAAAAAACTTTGCCTCCGGGTAGAGCGACTTGATCGCTTGTGCCATGAGGTGGGCTGTAGAGTGACGGAGCACTTCCAAAGCTTCGGCAGAGTTGTCCAAAAGTATCGGTTCGCCCTCGATTCCCAAGGCTTTAGCTGTCTGTATATCTACGATCTCATTATTATGCTTAATCGCAATTGGGTCCATAAACTGTCCTGCATTTTGTATGTTCTAGAAATAATATTCTATAAAATTTCGTGATTTTATCTAAATTTTACTTTATAGGGAATGAAGTTTGCAATTATCCCTTAAGGGTGCCTGCTATAGTAGCGTCCTGGCCTGGGGAGCCAAGGCTTTAACTGTCGTACATCTTAATGTAATACTCATTCACCATGCGCCCCGAATCGAAGTAGGGGATCACGTCAAACATCGCCGTTTTCATCATCTCTGTCCAGTGCTCGGGTTTGTCGTAATACATCGGAATAATCTCGTTTTCAAGAATATCCATCAGGTTTTTGTTGTCCTCATAATCCTGCTCTTCCACAGGCTTGCTGTGGTCAATCGGCGGAATCGTAAAGGAGTTAGCCCCTTTTTTGGCAAATTCAGGATGCCAGCCGTCATCTGTCGAGAAGTGGATGGAGCCGTTCATACTTGCCGTCATTCCGCTTGTACCGCTTGCCTCTCTTGAAACGCGCGGAGTGTTGAGCCAGACATCGCTTCCTTTTTTCAGCACGCGTGACAGCTCGAGTTCATACCCGATAAGCACCGCCATATTTTTCAGAGTTTGGCTGATATGGATGAGTTCGTTAAAGGTGTTGACTGCATTGGTATCAAAAGGATAGGGTTTTCCGGCCCAGATCACCTGTACCGGCCGCTCTGTGTTTTCAAGCATTTTTTTAAAGCGTACAAGATCCTTCTTGATCAATCCCGGGCGTTTATACTCTGCAAAACGGCGTGCCCAGACAATGGTCAGGACATCAGGATCAAACATTTTGCCTGTCTGGTCCGCCACCGTAGCAAAGAGAAGACGTTTAAGATGTTTTTTTCGGGCCGTCAAGGCATAATCCTCATGTTCATCCAGCGCAGAGAGCATCCCCTTGTCCATCCAGAAGCGCCTGTTTTGGGCATTGGTGATGTAAGTGATCTCGGAACGCCCCTCGCAATCCTTCCACATACGATTCGCCACTTCGCCGTGAAACCTAGAGACGGCATTGGTGATCTTTGCTGCGCGCAGGGCACCGACGGTAAGGTTGAAGGTGTCCCCATAGACATTGGTGATGCTACGCACTGTCTCCAGATCGAGGCCGTTGAAAAAACCGAACTTGTGCAGAAGATGAATATTATGCTGTTCATTTCCCGCATCTTCTGGCGTATGCGTCGTAAAGACCACATGTTTTTTCACCGTTTCCATATCGCCAAACCTGTCATAAAGCGCATACGCCAAAGGTAGGGCATGCCCTTCGTTCATATGGTAGATGTCGATCTTCTGCTTTAGCCCTTCAAGCACCTTTACCCCGCCAATACCCAGTATAATCTCCTGAGAGATACGCGTCTCTTCGTTGGCGTCATAGAGCTTGTGCGTGATCGTCCTTGCAAGAAAGTCATTTTCGGGAATATCCGTCGTCAGCAGGATCAAGGGCGCAGAGCCGAAGATATCGGGTGCAAGGTAGAAGGCTTTGATGTGCACGTCTTGATCATGTATGTTTACTGTAGCCTGGACCCCAAGGTCTTCTAGAAAATAGTAATGCTTGCGAATAAACTCCGCTTTCAGGCTTCCGTCTTCATAGCGGGTCTGATCATAATAGCCATAGCTCCACAATATCCCTACTCCGACGACATTCTGACGCAGGTCATAAGCGCTTCGCATATGCGAACCGGCCAGAAAACCCAAGCCCCCCGAATAGATCTTGAATGCCTGATGTATAGCGAACTCCATCGAAAAGTAGGCGACGCTTGTCGTATATTTTGAGTCAAACTCATAATCATGCAGTACCATTAAAGATCCTTTGCTTGTTTTGGAGCACTTTTATTGCCAATAATATTATCTAAATAACATATTCCGCACTACATCACACTCTGCCATCAAGAGATATTTTTCTTTTGTCCATTATAATACAATAACACGCAAACGCGGACAGAAATTTGTTAGAATTTAATCAATTTAACTATAAAACAACATTAGAAAATGCTAGAATAGCGCAATTTATTTTTTCATTAAGAAAGGAAGCCCATGAGCCCTCACCCCTATGCCGGTCAACTGGCGCCAAAATCCGTTCTGATCAACATCTCCGAGCTGATCAGCGCCTACTATACCCGCTCTCCCGATATGCAAAACCATGCCCAGCGCATCAGCTTCGGTACCTCCGGCCACCGCGGCTCCTCGCTGCATGCGAGTTTTAACGAGAGGCATATCCTGGCCGTCACCCAGGCCGTCTGCGACTACCGCAAAAAAGCGAAGATCACCGGACTGCTCTTTATGGGCATAGATACCCACGCCCTCTCCTACCCCGCCCAGCTCACAGCACTTGAAGTGCTTGCCGCCAACGGCGTAGAGGTACGCATCGCCAAAGATTTCGGCTACACGCCGACACCGGTTATCTCGCACGCCATCTTGACCCATAACAAAGAGGGCAAACGAAAATGCGACGGGATCATCATCACCCCCTCACATAACCCGCCAAGCGACGGCGGCTTCAAGTACAACCCCAGCCACGGCGGACCGGCGGACACCGATGTCACCGACTGGATAGAGGCTCGGGCCAATGCTCTTCTTGAAGAGGGGCTCGACAAGGTGCTGAGGATTCCTATCGACGAGGCGCTCCGAGCTGAGAACATTGTCCAGTACGACTTTATCTCTCCCTATGTCGACGATCTGGCGACTGTGATCGACATGCAAGCCATCGCGAGCTCGGAAATCCACATCGGCGCGGACGCGATGGGTGGCTCGGGCATGGCCTACTACCGTGCGATCAAAGAGCGCTATGGTCTGAACATGGAGGTCTTCAACGACACCCTGGATTCGACTTTTTCCTTTATGCACTGCGACAAAGACGGAAAGATCCGCATGGACTGCTCCTCCACCTACGCTATGGCAGGTCTGGTCGCGCGCAAGGATGATTATGACATCTCTTTTGGAAATGACACCGATTTCGACCGTCACGGCATCGTTACCAAAAGCGTCGGTCTAATGAACCCCAACCACTACCTCAGCGTTGCCATCAACTACCTTGCGCAGAACCGTCCGCAGTGGAAAGAGAGCCTGGACATCGGCAAAACCCTGGTGAGCAGCTCGATGATCGACCGAGTGGCAAAAGCACTTGGCAAAAAAGTGGTCGAGGTGCCTGTGGGCTTCAAATGGTTTGCCGAAGGCCTCATCGAAGGAAGTATCTTTTTTGGCGGCGAGGAGAGTGCGGGGGCGAGTTTCCTGCGCAAAGACGGCACGGTCTGGAGCACGGACAAGGACGGGATCATTATGACCCTTCTTGCTGCCGAGATCCTCGCGACTACGGGACGTGACCCGGGTGAGCACTATCAAGACCTCACCGCAAGTTTCGGTGCGCCGCTGTATGCGCGCATCGACGCGCCTGCTAATGCCCAGCAATGCGCACGCCTGAAAAGGCTCTCTGCCGAAGACATCACCGCAACAATGCTCGGCGGCGAACCAATCGAAACGATCCTCACCAATGCCCCGGGTAACGGCGCGGCGATAGGCGGTTTGAAGGTCGTGGCGAAAAACGGCTGGTTTGCCCTGCGTCCTTCGGGAACGGAGCCTATCTATAAGATCTATGCCGAGAGTTTTATCAGCCAGACCCATCTGGAGCAGATCCAGAACGAGGCGCGAACAATCGTTTCCACGCTTTTTTAGACGATGCGTTTGAGATAGATCACGCCCAGAGGCGGCAGGGTCAGCGATAACGAATAGTCGCGTCCATGCATCGGCTCTTTCATGGCCTCCACTGCTTCGGCATTGCCGATATCCCACCCCTCATACAGGGCTGACTGAGAGTTGAATATCTCCTTGTAGCTCCCCGCATAGGGCACTCCGATTTTGTAGCCGCTTTGGGTATCATCCGCAAAGTTGCACACCACATAGACGGTCTCGTCCGCATTGTCGCTTTTGCGCATAAAACTGATGCAGTTATGAAGGTAGTCGTTCTGCTCGATCCACTCAAACCCTTCGCGCTTCTCGTCATACTGATAAAGCGCGCGTTCATTGCGGTAGAGGCCGTTGAGATCACTGAGCATCTTTTGGAGTTTGGCGTGCATCGGGTTTTCCAGCAGATGCCAGTCGAGGCTATGCTCATAGTTCCACTCCGCAAACTGGGCGATCTCCCCGCCCATAAAGAGCAGCTTCTTGCCCGGATGTGCCATCATGTAGGTGTACATCGCGCGCAGGTTGGCGAACTTCTGGTTGGTGTCGCCGGGCATCTTGTTGATCAGCGAGCCCTTCATATGCACCACCTCATCATGGCTCAGCGGCAGCATAAAGTGCTCGTCAAAGGCGTACCACATACTGAAGGTGATCTGGCGATGGTGTTGCTGGCGTGCGATGGGATTATAGCCCATATATTTGAGCGTGTCGTGCATCCAGCCCATGTTCCATTTGAAACCGAAACCAAGTCCGCCCACACTCGTCGGACGCGTCACCATAGGCCAGGCGGTGGACTCTTCGGCGATCATCATGATGTCCGAAAACTCGGCGTAGGCACTCTCGTTGAGCGAGCGCAAAAATTCTACCGCCTCCAAATTCTCATTTCCTCCCTTGGCATTAGGTATCCACTCCCCCTCTTTGCGGGCATAGTTGAGATAAAGCATAGAGGCGACCGCATCGACGCGGATGCCGTCGATGTGGTACTTATCCAGCCAGAACATCGCGGAGCTGATCAGAAAAGACCTCACCTCGTTGCGGCCGTAGTTAAAGATGATGCTTCCCCATTCGGGGTGATAGCCCTGCTTCGGGTCCTCGTGCTCATACAGCGCGGTCCCGTCAAAGTTGATCAGGCCGTGCATATCGACGGCAAAATGCGAAGGGACCCAGTCCATGATGACCCCGATGCCATTTTGGTGCAGGGTGTCGATCAGGTGCATCAGCTCCTGCGGTTCGCCAAAACGTGCCGTTGCGGAAAAGTAGCCCACTACCTGATAGCCCCAGGAGCCGAAATAGGGGTACTCGCTCAGGGGCATAAACTCGACATGGGTGTAGTTCATAAACGTGAGATACTCCACCAGCTCGACGGAGAGTTCCGCGTAGCTAAGGTAGCGGTTTTCCTCCTCTACTTTTCGCATCCAGGAGCCAAGATGCATCTCATAGACGCTGACCGGGGCCTCGTGAGAGTTGCGGGCATGGCGCTCGTGCATCCATGTCACATCTTTCCATTCGTAGCCTTCCAGACTCCAGACACGCGAGGCGGACTTCGAGGGTTTTTCGCTGTAAAAAGCGAAGGGATCGCTCTTGTCGTGGACGATGCCGTGGAACTTCGAGACGACATGGTACTTATAGGTCACTCCCTGCTCCACGCCCTCGATGAAGCCCTCCCAGATGCCCGAACTGTCGCCTCGCAGCTGCAGCGGATGCGCGTCCACGCTGTAGTCGTTAAAGTCGCCGCGCACGCTCACACTCTTCGCATTGGGCGCCCAGACGGCAAAATAGACCCCCTCTTTCTCTTTGTGCCTCATCGCGTGCGCACCGAACTTCTCGTAGAGTTTCGTGTGTTTTCCCTCTTTGAAGAGGTAGATATCAAGCTCACTGAGCACAGAGAGGTCGTAGTGGATAGGGTGTTTCATATCTGCTCCTC
>JACUTT010000066.1 GCA_014859655.1 Campylobacterales bacterium | reverse complement strand
ATTTTAGCCAAATCCCAGCCGACTACTGCAAGGCGTAGCCGATGCCGCGGATGGTCTTGATGTAGTCGTGGCCTTTGTCCGGGTCGATCTTTTCTTTCAGGCGTTTGATGGCGACGTTGACGGTGCGCTTTTCGGTCTGTTTGGCGGAACCCCAGACACGCTGCAGCAAAAAGTCGCGCTCAAGCACCGTGTTTTTGTTTTCGATAAAGGTCTGCAGCAGGTCAAACTCAAGCTTAGTCAGCTCCACAGGCTCCCCGTCGATCTGCGCCAGGCGAAGGTTGGTGTCCAGAAGGATATCCTTGTGGCTCAGTATCTTTTTATGCGCATCTTTCTTGGTGCGGTGCAAGACGGCATTGATGCGCAAAAGTAGCTCTTTGATCTCAAAAGGCTTGGTGATGTAGTCGTCCGCCCCGCACAAAAAACCCTCCTCGATATCCGCCTTCGAATTTTTGCCCGACAAAAAGATGACAGGCACATCCAGGCCCCGCTCCCGCAGCACGGAGATGTAGGCGCTTCCTTCGACATCGGGAAGATTTCGGTCCATAATAATAAGGTCAACAGGCTCCTCGTCCAGGGCTTTTTTCAAATACTTGGTACTTAAAAACCCCAGGGTCTCATACTGTTCTTTTTGCAGACGGTGCTCAAGCAGCTCAAGCAGGTCTTTGTCATCTTCTATAATCAATATTAATGCTTTCATACGTGCAATCATATAAATCATTGGTTACGCCAAGATTACTAAGATCCAAAAAAATGTAACCAAAATGTAGCCGTACTGTTCTTCAATTGTTGCGCAAAGGAGTCGCTTCGGTAATAAAGAGTTTTTATAATGCTGGAAATTTTTAGAAAAGGGAGATTTGATGAAAATCAACTCAAGAAAAATCGTTCTTAGTTCTTTGGCAGTAGCGGCATTGGCATTTACAGGCTGTGGCGGAGGCGGTGGCGGAGATACAACTACGCCACCGGTAGTAATAGATGGTCCTACTGACACAAATATAACTACTCTTTTCGGCGGAGCAGGGGCAGCACAGATTCAAGCAATCTATGAAGCAAATTCAGGAAGTTTTGCAGGTCTTAAAGCACACCCAATCCGTACACAAGCTCAAATTAATACAGCAAACAGTGCTGTTGTTTTAACAGGTGAGATCACAGCAAATACGACTTTAACCAAAGACACTCTTTATAGAATCCAGGGTACTGTCAAAGTTAGAAACAATGCAATACTTACGATTGAGCCAGGTACAGTTATCTTTGGTTCTGAAGGAGAAGATGTTTTAATTATCCTTAAAGGTTCTAAAATCATTGCTGATGGTACAGCGGATGAGCCTATTATCTTTACATCTGAAACAGCTCTTTTAGATCCTGCTAAAGCTGATGTTGGTCAATGGGGTGGTTTAACACTTCTAGGTGCTGCGCCTACAAACCAAGCTGACCCACACTATGAGATAGATGAGTCTGATGCTGACTTTGCTTATGGTGGCGGGGCTGGTGCTGGTTCAGGTAATGCGGATGACAACTCTGGAATCCTTAGACACCTTTATGTTCTTAACTCAGGTGAAACTATCGGAACTGACCTGGAGATCAACGGTCTTTCACTTTGCGGTGTTGGTGCCGGAACTGTCGTAGAAGATATCTATGTTGAAAACTCTTCAGATGACTGTATCGAGATCTGGGGTGGTACTGTAAATGTTACAAATGCTACGATGATCAACTGCCAAGATGACTCGTTTGACCTTGACTTTGGTTGGAGCGGAACTGCTACAAACATCGTAGTACAGCAAACAGAAGCGGGTTCACATGCAGGATTTGAGATCTCTTCGGGTGGTAGCACTCCGATGACAAGCGGTAAGATCGTAAACTTTATCATCAACAAAGTAGCCGGAACGGATGAGGGCGGTATCTATATCAAAGACGACACGACTGCAGTTCAATACATCAATGGTTATGTAAAAACTTACGGTACAGATGCGGCTATCAATGTGAGAAAAGAGATGCTCTCTGAGCAAGAAAATGCTACGAAGTTTAAAGAAGTTTTAGTAGAAGCTGAGACTAAATACGGCGGAGCAGGGGCAGCACAGATTCAAGCAATCTATGAAGCAAATTCAGGAAGCTTTGCAAGTCTTAAAGCCCATCCAATACGAACACAAGCACAGCTTGATGCAGCTGAACTGCTTACTGGTAATATTGAAACATCTATAACATTAGATAAAACAAAGCTTTACAGAATCCTGGGAACTACAAAAGTTAAAAGTGGTGCGACAATCACTATCCCTGCGGGAACGGTTATCTTTGGTGTTGAGGGTGAAGATGTTTTGGTTTTCACTAAGGGAACTAAAATCGAAGCAGCCGGTACAGCTGATGAGCCTATTATCTTTACTTCTGAAACAGCGCTTTTGAATCCTGCTAATGCAGATGTTGGTCAATGGGGTGGTTTAACACTTCTAGGGCAAGCGCCTACAAATCAGCCAAGTCCACGCTATGAGATCGATGAGTCTGATGTAGACTTTGATTTTGGTGGATCTGATGCAAATGACAGTTCTGGTACGCTTAAAAATATCTATGTACTCAACTCAGGTGAAACTATCGGAACTGACCTGGAGATCAACGGTCTTTCACTTTGCGGTGTTGGTGCCGGAACTGTCGTAGAAGATATCTATGTTGAAAACTCTTCAGATGACTGTATCGAGATCTGGGGTGGTACTGTAAATGTTACAAATGCTACGATGATCAACTGCCAAGATGACTCGTTTGACCTTGACTTTGGTTGGAGCGGAACTGCTACAAACATCGTAGTACAGCAAACAGAAGCGGGTTCACATGCAGGATTTGAGATCTCTTCTGGTGGTGCAAGCCCGATGACAAGCGGCAAGATCGTAAACTTTATCATTAACAAGGTTCCTGGAGCTGATGAGGGTGGTATCTATATCAAGGACGACACAACTGCGGTTCAATACATCAACGGTTATGTAAAAACTTACGGTACAGATGCGGCTATCAATGTAAGAAAAGAGATGACGACGGAACAGCAAAACGCTACGAAGTTTAAAGAAGTGATTATCGTTAATCAATAATCTTTTCCAAGAAGGAGCACCTGCTCCTTCTCTTTCTAATTTTTTATTCTAGCAGAATCCCCTAAAAGCACCAACCGCAGTAATTGTAACCATACTGTAGCACGCAAGTAACCTCCAAGTAATCATTCTCTTCTATCATTTCAACATCTAAAACTTAATGGGGAACCTATGTCTAGAAAAATACTAAGTATAGCCGTAGCAACGCTGCTTAGCGCAGCAACGCTTTGCGCCAGTTCAGAAAATATGGCCGAGTCGCTTATGAAGCTCCGCGCGGATGTGGAGCAGCTCGATGCGGCGATCAATGACGAAAAAGACACCTATCAGGCTGCAATGAAATCATTGTACCGCCAGAAAAACGACCTTGAGTCGGTGGTCGCACGCGAAGATCTTAAGATCAAGCAGATCGAGCGCGAACTTGAAAAAGCGCGCGAGCAGATCACCGAGGCGGGCAAGAACACCCAGGGGCTCAAGCCGCTCATCATCGAAGCGCTTGGCGCACTTGAAGAGAATGTCAAAGCCGCCCTTCCTTTTAAAACCACAGAGCGTCTTGCCGACATCGAAAAGATCAAGTCACAGCTCAACGGCGGCCTGATTACACCCGAAAAAGCCCTGGCTCAGACGTGGAACGCCTACGGCGATGCGATCCGTATGAGCAAGGAGAACGGTGTCTTCAAGCAGACGATTATGATCGACAACGAAGAGCGTCTGGCAGAGGTCGCGCGCATCGGTACGGTGATGATGTACTTCAAACTCCCCGACGAGAGAGTGGGCTATGTTACCAAAGACGCCAAGGGTTGGTTCTATAAAGAGGCTATGGCAAAAAATCAAAAAGAGCAGATTCTAGCGCTCTTTGAGGCATTTAAAAAGCAGATCCGTTCAGGTTATTTCACCCTTCCTAACGCGATTGTTATGACGGAGGTCAAGTAATGAAGAAGATCCTATCACTGTTTATCGCATTAAGTATTGTTCTTTTCGCCGCGAGCGAAACGGAGCTGGAGCGTGCCTACGCCAAAGAGTTCGCTTACCTCAAAGCGCAGAAAAACATGCTCGAAAAACGACTGGACGAGGTCAAAAAGACCCAGGAAAAGAAGCTCTACAGCCTCAATGCAGAGCTTAGCCTTCTTCAAAACGTCGTACTGAAGAAAAACGCCCAGAGCGAGAAGCTTGAAGACACGCTCTTTCGCACACAGCAAAACGTACAGTCCATCTCTGACGACACCTCGCTGATCGAGAACGTCATGATGCAGTCGACCTCGTCGCTGAAGCCTTACGGCATCGAAGTCGCGATAGATGCAAATAACTACCAGGCTTCGTTAAAAGAGGTCTTTAGCCGTACGCAGAAGCTCATTTCCACGCTAGGCAGCGTCCAAAGCAGCGCAGGCAAGTTCTATGTCGAAGACGGCAGTGAAAAAGAGGGCATGCTGGTCAGAGTCGGAAATGTTGCCACCTACGGTGTTTCTACTGATGTGGCAGGCGCTTTGGTGCCGGCAGGCGACGGAAAACTGAAACTCTGGAAAGCCGCAGAATCGGCTGAAAGTGCAAAGGCACTGTTAGAGGGCAAGAAAACTGAAGAGATTGCGGTCTTCTTGTATGAAAATGCAGAAAAAGAGATCGAAGACCTCCGTGAGAAGAGTGTGGTCGATGTGATCAACTCCGGCGGTGTGATCGGATGGGTTATCGTGGTTCTGGGCCTTGTCGCGCTTGCCCTTGCAATCTTGCGTTCTGTCTTCTTGATGAGTGCAAACAAGTCAACCGGAAATCTTGCGAAGTCCGCCCTTGAAAAACTGCTCAAAGAGGGCAAAGAGGGCGCACTGATCTTCTTAAAAACGCAAAAAGGCTCG
This sequence comes from Campylobacterales bacterium, assembly GCA_014859655.1. Taxonomy (GTDB): domain Bacteria; phylum Campylobacterota; class Campylobacteria; order Campylobacterales; family Sulfurimonadaceae. The sequence continues at coordinate 3,786 of JACUTT010000066.1, read as the reverse complement.
ACGGCACGTGTGCTTAAGGCGACGATCCGTAACCTTGACCGCGACCGCGAACACATCGAAGATATCGTTTCCGAATCGGTCATGCACGAAAGCGGAAGACTTGACCGTTTCGGCTCCGTCATTTTGGTTATCGCCGCGGTAGCGCCGCTGCTCGGACTTCTGGGTACGGTAACGGGAATGATCGCGACATTTGACATCATCACTGAGTTCGGTACGGGTGATCCTAAGCTTCTCTCCGGCGGTATCTCGATCGCACTGGTAACGACTGAGCTTGGTCTGATCGTCGCTATTCCGGTGCTGATGGTGGGCAACCTTCTGAGCGGCTGGGCAGAGCGCATCAAAGACAGTATGGAGCATTCGGCCCTGCATGTGATCAACGAGTATAGCAAGCAGCGCTAAGATGGAGTACCTAATCCAAGTCTTTGAGCAGTTTTTGACCTATATGAGCAGCGGCGGCTTTGTAATGTGGCCGCTCGCGCTCTCGGTCATCGTGCTCTGGTATGCCCTGGGGTACCGATATGACACCCTCAAACGCGGCTCGAATGCCACCGTACGCAACCTGGTGCGAAAGTACCAGGAGGGCATCCGCACTGAGTCCAGGGGAATGATCGATGGCGCCATCATCGAAGCGATCGGCATCGTCAAAACCTACGGGCATACACACGCCACGAGAAGCTACCTCGATGACGCTTTTAACAGCTACACGGTAGCCATCAAGAAATACACGGTGTTGATACGAATGCTGGTCGCAGCCGCGCCCCTGATCGGTCTTTTGGGTACCGTCATCGGAATGATTGAGACCTTTGACTCGCTGGCTGACGCGGAACTTTTCAGCCAGACCGGCGGTATAGCCGGCGGTATCTCCCAGGCGCTCTTTACGACGCAGCTGGGATTGGTAGTTGCGGTTCCGGGCCTTATTATCGGACGGATACTGGATAGAAAAGCGGACAAGATGCTTTTGGATCTGGACCAGATCAAAGATATTTTATGTGTGAAAGAAGAGGGAGAATAGATGCGTTTTCGTCAGAGAAAGTCTCAGGAGATCGGTGTCGATATGTCGCCGCTTATCGATATGGTTTTTATTTTGTTGATCTTTTTTATGGTCAGTTCGACCTTTGTCAAAGATATGAAACTCGATCTTAACCGTCCGGGCGCATCATCGGCTACAAAGGCCTCCTCCAAGGTGATCCGTGTCTACATCGACAAGGCGGGCGAGACCTATGTCGATACGCAGCCGGTAAAAGTATGGGCGATCCAGGGAAAGGTGCGCGACATGCTGCGTGCTTCTGCCGAAGGCGCTGTTCTGGTGATCGCGGATGACACCATAGCAGTCGAGAAGTTGATCGAAGTGGTTGATCAGTGCCGCATGGCAGGAGCCAAGGACGTCGCGGTTGCCACTGAAAAAGAAGTTGGCTAAGGTGAAAAATTCAAGCAGACAGCTTAAAGCGCTTGCATGGATGCTCTTCGGACTGTTTTTTGTCTTCGGCACGGTCATCTATATGAATGAAGCAGGGGGCCTTAGCGAGACGAAGGTTGCCAAAGAGAGCAGCAGTTTCAGCGCGCAAAAGATTGCCAAGCCAAAGCCCAAGCCAAAACCGAAACCGGAAAAAAAGCCTGAGCCTTCTGCGCCCAAGCGAACGGCACCTTCACCTTCTCTCGATTCAGCTCTGAGCGGGATTGACACGGGTCTGGATGCCTTTATGAGTGGCGACATGAACATGCAGGACGCGCTTTTGGGAGATGTCGGAAAAAACCTCGTCATGAGCGAAGACTCTGTCGATGTGATACCGCAGCCGCTTGAGCGGAGCGCAATGGCGTACCCTAAAAAAGCGCGAAGCATGGGCATCAGCGGCTATGTGACGATGAACCTTCTTATCAACAAAGAGGGCAGGGTCGAACAGGTCAAAGTGCTTGAGTCGGAGCCTGTGGATGTTTTTGAATCCGTTGCTATAGCCGGCGTAAAAACATGGCAGTTCAAGCCGGCCCAATACAAAGGCGAAGCGGTAAAAGTCTGGGCCAAACAAAAAATCCGCTTTGATCTGGAATAGGAAAGATGATGACTAAACTATTAACTTTATTGCTGCTGTGCATGCTGAGCCTGAACGCGGCGGCAACGCAGAAGAAGAACGCCGATGAGATCGACCACATTTCTTTGGCGGCACTGCTGCTCAAAGACGGCTTTGTCTCTCGTGCGAGTGAAGAACTTTCGCAGGTAGATCTCGAAGACGAGAAGATCGACAAGGCGCGCTTTTTCACGCTGAAAGGGCTTGTCGCTACAAAGCAGGAGAAATTTGCAGAGGCAAACGGCTTCTTTATGGAGTCGATGAAGCACGGTGAAGTGGACAAGACGATCTACCTCTACATCGCGCAAAACAGTTTCAAATTGAAAGATTTTGAGGGCGCGTTGAGCGCCTTGGAAAATGCCGGCGATGTAGCCGCGCAGGCCCCTTCCGCCTTCGCGCTAAAAGCGGAGTGCTTGTGGCAGTTGAAAAGAGCCGATGCGGCACTGCAAACTCTTAAAGAGGGCCTGGCCGCTTTTGGCGAGTTTTGGAACTTCTACAAGCAGCGCTTTAACTATTTTCTCAGTCTCGGGCTGTATCGAAGCGCACTGGACGATGCCCGCATCTACATACTCAATGCTGCGCCGGATGAGAAGAGCGTACTCTCTTTTATAGCAGCACTTCGCAAAATCGGTGCTACCGACAAGGCGATAGAACTTGCCGAAGAGGCAAATATCCGTTTTTACGAGAGTGCCGAGATCACGGTGATGCTCGCGCACCTCTATCTGGACAAGTCGATGGTTCAGGCTGCGGCCGATCTCTTTAATGAAGCCTCGATAGAAGACAGCAAATACACCAAAGAGGCCGCCGAGATGATGCGCCGCGCACGCGAGTTCACCATGTCGCTGTACAAAAATTCGCAGATGCTCGAGCAGAAAGAGAAGCTAAAGCAGCGTATCGCCATCTTTGTCGAATTTGGTGCCTTTGAACGCATTGTTGCAAGCCGTGATGCGCTTGAGCGCAGCGGACTTGTCGAGGATGAGTCCATCCGCTACGCCCTGGCATACGCCTACTACATGACAGGAAACTACGAGCAGAGCGAAGCGCAGTTAAAGCATCTCACCCAGCCGGACCTCTTCAACAAAGCGACGGAGTTGAGAAAAAACATGCAAAAATGCAAAGACAACCCTTGGGAGTGTGAATCATGAGAAGCTTAGTTGTATTAATGGTATTGATGGCGTCATTGTGGGCGATCGATACGGGAAGCCTCTCCTTTTATCTAATGAAAGACGGCAAGCCGCTTGCCAGCCAGCAGGTACTTGTATTTAAAAAATCTGATGCTGCAATGATCGACATGCCGAGCACTTATGCCCGCCATGCTGAGTTTATTACCGACAGTGACGGATATATAGAGAGCGTGCTGCCGGTAGGAAGCTACAATCTTCAGCTTATCGCCAAAGATAAAAACATCGCGCAGGCGGCTGTAAAAAAGAACTTTGTCATCAAGAAAAACAGAGAGTCTCAGATCATCGTCTCTTTGAAAGAGGACAATACAGTTGCCTTTGAAGATGTAGAAGCACCCGAGGCGGATAAAAAAGCAGTCGTCAGTGACAGCAATCTGAGTAAAGTGAAGGGTTCACTGCAGCTTACGCTCCGCTCTGCAGAGGATCAAAAAACGATCAAAGATGCGCGTGTTTTTGTGCAGGGTCAGAGTGTAGATGTTAAAAGTGCGGCGGATGGAAGCGTGGCTTTGGAGCTACTTGAAGGAGAATACACCCTTTCTATC
>JACUTT010000065.1 GCA_014859655.1 Campylobacterales bacterium | reverse complement strand
CTACTGTTGTCTTTTCATTAAATGTGTACGCAGCGGCAAGGTTCAGTGTTGCAGGTGCCGGTATGCGGACGGATGCAGGTCCTGTATACTCTCCTCCGGTAGCTGTTTCCGAAAGTGTCGCATCTCCCTCAAGGTTCAGATCGATCTTTGAGCGGTAGGTCGCGGCCAAAGTCAGCTCTTTCAGAGGCTTATAGGTAAGCGCAAGGTTGTATCCGTAGTCCAGACCGTCACCCCTCACATTTCGGGTCAGGTCAGCTGCTACCGCTGTAGATTTGACTGTTCCGTCCGAATAGATCACCCTAAGCCCCGCGGCAACAGAGAACTTCTCGTTCACCTTGTAAGCAAGAGTCGGATTGATCTCATACGTCATCAGACTAAACTCTTCTGCCGAGGCTTTTGCAGGCTGATCTTCCCAGCGTTTCGTCAGTCCTACAGGAGAGGTCAAGGCCAGACCAAAACGAAGATTGCCAACTGCCGGGGAGACATAGTAGAAAGTCGGGATCAAAAAGTGCTCTTTTTTAGATGATGCGCTGGTAGGGCCTGTAGGATCTGCAGCCACCGTTCCTTCAAACCTTGTAGAGGTCAGATGGATATAGCTCACATCAATTTCAAATGAACCATTTCCTGTTTCAAAGGCCATATTTGCCGGGTTATAGTAGGAGGCGTCTGCCCCATGCGCATTGGCCACATAGGCCGACGAGAGGGCAACCCCTTTTTGCGACTGTTCGGGTATCTTATAGCCACTTGCCATCAAGGCCGTTGTTGCCGCAAGCGACAGTAATCCAAATCTTTTCATGCATTCCCTTTAAAATGTAAGTTTATTTTTCTTCGAGCGAATAGAGGAGTCGGATCTCTTCCGCCCAGATGCTCTCGTCGATCGTCTCGAGGATCAGCGGTATATCATCCATCCGCTTATCGTTCATGATAAAACGGAAGGCCTCCAGCCCGATCTTGCCCTTGCCTAAACACTCGTGGCGGTCGACATGCGAGCCCAGATCGGGCTTGGAGTCATTGAGGTGCATCCCCATCAGATACTTAAAGCCCACGATGTTCTCAAACTGCGCCATGGTGACATCATAGGCCTCGCGTGTGCGGATGTCATAGCCCGCCGTGAACATATGGCAGGTGTCCAGACAGACCCCGACGCGGCTCTTATCCTCGATCCTGTCGATGATGTGGGCGAGATGTTCAAACTTCCAGCCCAGATTCGAGCCCTGCCCCGCGGTATTTTCAAGCACAAGTGCAACCCCTTTCGTCTGGCGCAGTGTGATGTTCATCGCTTCGGCAATGCGGTCAAGGCACTCCTCTTCGCTGATCTTTTTCAGGTGCGAGCCCGGATGGAAGTTAAGCCGGTCAAGACCCAGAAGCGCACAGCGCTGCACCTCATCGATAAAGGCCTCGAGCGATTTTTGGCGCGCCTCCTCCTCGGGATGGCCCAAGTTGATCAGGTAGGAGTCGTGCGGCAGAATGTGTTTCGGCTCTATTCCTGCTTCTGCTATCGCCTCTTTGAACTTCTCTATCGTTTCCTCATCGAGTTCTTTGGCTGCCCACTGGCGCTGGTTCTTTGTGAAAAGTGCAAAGGCCTGCGCCCCGATCTTTTTCGCATTCACAGCGGCGTTAAAGACCCCTCCGGATGCGGATGTGTGTGCTCCGACATACTTATTGCTCAAATCTTAGCCTTTTGTCTTTGAAATTTTTATCAGTATCATGTTTTTTCTGTCTTTGAAGTAGATCTCTGCGTTCTCAACACGGTAGGTGATGTCGTATTCTGAACTTTTGAGCTCCTGCGTAAAGCCCTGCGCCGTCTGTGCTATAGCAGCCTTTTCAAAGATGGGCCGTCCTGAGAGGACATTGAGCAGAAGATCGTCCGGATAGGAGGGGTGCAGATACTCTTTGTTGAAGTCTGAGCGGCTCATGCACCCCTCTTCAAAACAGACCGATTTTCCTACCTCTATGCTCCGAGCCGCCTGTCCTGCCATAAAAAGATCCACTTTTACCGCATCTTTGTTGCGGCGGATGTATCCCAGATCGGCGTATTTAAGCTTGGCTGTTTTGAAGATGATAAGACGGGTCTCATGTTTTTCATACTGCATGGGCGCGCAGCCCAAAAACAGAAAAAGACCGAGGCTCACAATAAACAGTCTTGCCATGTAGCGCATCGCTTCTCCTGTCAAATTCAAAAAGTATTTTATCTTCTTTTTATTGGCATTGAAAACAAACGCCCTTTATTTGTCAAATTATTTTTAGAACTATTGTAATTTTATGTAGGGCACACGGTTTTCTTCGCTGAAGTGCTTTTTCTGGATTATATAGCATAGCGCCATACTTTTTTACCCGCGCAATAAAAAAGAGTATTTTACGCCTATGAAAATCCACATCGATCTTGACTGTTTTTTTGTCTCTGCCGAACGCATCCTTGACCCCTCTTTGGAGGGAAAAGCCGTCGGCATAGGCGGACGTTCCGACCAGCACATCTTCTCCAGAGAAAACACCCGGCAGACGATGAGCCTTGCCAACAGCGGCGCCTTTGTGATGAGCTTTTTTCAAGAGAGCAGCTCGAGCACTACCAACGATCTGGACGCCTTCATCGATCCCGACGGCAGGGTGCGCGGTATCTTGACCACCTCCTCCTACCAAGCCCGTGCTTTCGGCATCTACACCGGCTGCACGATCAATGAGGCCCTGCAAAAATGCCCCCAGATCATCATCAAAAAGCCAAACATGAAACTCTACCAAAGACTTTCGCATGAACTGCACGACTTTTTGCGCCTTCGCATTCCCCTGCTTGAGCAGGGAAGCATCGATGAGTTTTACGGCGACCTTGAGGGCTGGGTGGAAGATGAAGATGTCCCCTCGTTTATCAAGGCACTCCAAGCTGAAGTGCTTGAAAAGTTGAAGCTTCCCCTCTCTATCGGCGCGGCAAAAAGCAAATACACGGCCAAACTTGCGACCGGCATAGCCAAACCCTACGGCACCAGAACCGTCTATCCCGCCGAGGTGGATGCCTTTATCAAAGATATCCCCATCGGAAAATTCCCCGGCATAGGTGCAAAGACCAGGGCAAATCTCCAAGGTTACGGCCTGCAGACCTTAGGCGACGTACAAAATGCAAAATCGCTTTTTCTCAACAGAACAAAATCGACCTGGGAGCTCTATCTTCGCGTCTGCGGCATCGACACCACCCCCATAGAAAAAGAACATATCCGAAAATCCATCGGCATTTCGCGCACCTTCGATCCCATCCGCAGCCGCGAAGAGGCAAAACGCCGGCTTACCATTCTCAGCCGCCACCTCGGGTTTGCCATCATGCGCATGGAGGTGATCCCCACGCACTTCTGCCTCGAGATCGCCTACGAACTGGGCTACAAAGGCAAGGCATCGCTCTGCGTCAACCGCCTCTTTAGCGACAGATTTTTCAAAGATACCTGCCAAAAACTTTTCAAAGAGGCGGACAGCTCCCCTTCTTTGCAAATCATCCGCATCGGCATCTCCACCTCGCAATTTACCACACACTCCCACCGCGCGCTCTCATTGCTCGAGTTTGAAGCCGACCAGGAGCAGCACGCCCTGAGCAGACAGAGCAAAAAACTCAGAGAAAAATACGGACTGGACACCCTGCGCTGGGGGAGCGAGATATAGACGAGGCCGGACGCGCGAGATCAAGAAGTTATCATTTACTTTACGCTAAAATCTGCTATGGCTAAGAAAAAAGTGATCAATTTATCAGAACAAAACATCTCCTACACAGAAGATGAGCGGCATATCCGGATTATCAGTTTTAACCCGAACACGATGGAGGTCGAAGTCTCCATCTCCGAGGAGGGGCAGAAGAAGAAGGTAGACAAACTCCCCTTCGCCCATCTCCCCAAAGAGATCAAAAAAACCATCCGGCCCATCTAGCTTCTGCGGTTCTCATTTACTTTGGACCGCCCCTATGCTACACTTTCTTAAAATTTCAAGGATTTCATATGACAGAATTCAAAAATGTTACCGTTGCCAAAGCGGCAAACTTCTATTTTGACGGGAAAGTAACCAGCCGTACGCTCACCTTTGCCGACGGATCTACAAAGACCCTGGGTGTTATGATGCCGGGCGAGTATGAGTTTGGTACCGGGGAGAGAGAATTGATGGAGATCACCGCTGGAGAGATGGATGTCAAGCTTCCCGGTGCAGAAGAGTTTGTGACGATCAAGGGCGGAGAGGAGTTTGCTGTTCCGGCCAACACCAAGTTCCAGGTCAAGGTCAAAACAGTGAGCGACTACTGCTGCTCCTACTTCAAAGACTAAAATGAATCCGATCAACAATGCCTCTATGACAGGCGGGGCGGATCTTACGATCTGGCTTGTCATGTTCGGCGTGCTTATTTTTATTGCCCTTATCCTGGCTTATATGAGCCGCGGGATGGACAAGTAGTTACTTCAAAAGTTTTATCACCTTTGCATGCTCCTCTTCCTCTGCCAGTTCCAAGGCGGTGACACCCTCACTGTCTTTTGCATTTTTATCCGCGCCTTTTTCCAAAAGAAGTTTCACCATCTCGACGTTTCCAACCTCAGCTGCAGCCATCAATGCCGTATGCCCCTCTTTGTCCTTCGCATTCACATCCGCACCCTGTTCGATCAGGTACTGCGCAAGCTGCGTCGCTTTCTCTTCACTCTGCGCCGCGTACATCAATGCTGTATATCCTTTGGTGTCATGCTGATTGACCTGCGCGCCCTTTTTAAGCAGCAGTTTTACCGTGGGCAGGTCCTCACGGTGCGCCGCCGAGATCAGGGCCGTACTGCCGTTGCTAGTCTGCGCATTGACATCGGCCTTGTGTTCAAGCAGCAGCTCAACAACCTTTGCATTGCGCTCATTGATCGCGTAGATCAGAGCGCTAAAGCCCGCGCTGTCTTTTGCATTCACATCCGCACCCTTTGCCAGAAGAAGCGCAACGATCTCTATATGGTTCTTTTTCGCCGCCCACATCAAGGCGCAGGCGCCACCTTTGGAGACCGTGTTAACATCTTCACCCGCTTTCAAAGCCGCCTTCACCTTGGCAAGATCGCCCTTTTTTGAGCCTGAAATCAAGGCCGAATCAGCGCCGAAGAGCACAGAAGAGCCTAAGATCCCCGCCATCACTAACACTGCAAATAGTCTCATCTTTCATCCTTTTTTACCATTACTTCAAAATTTATTGAAGATTATACCCTGCCAATGTATAATTTTTACATGAAAATACACCTCTTCCTATCAAACAAACACTATGCTTTTTAAAGGCTTTAACAAAAAAGGGCTGGACTTTCTGCGCGAACTGCAAGAGAACAACACCAAAGAGTGGTTCGAAGTTCATAAGCATCTCTACACGGAATATATTCTAGAACCCAACCGCGCCTTTGTCGTCGAGATGGGTGAGCACCTTCAGGCCCTTGTGCCGACGATAACCGCCCTCCCCAAGGTCAACGGCTCGCTCTACCGTATCTACCGCGACACCCGCTTTGCCCGCGACAAGGCGCCGCTCAAAACACATACTGGGGTTATTTTCTGGCAGGGAAGCGCCAAACGTACCCAGTCGGCAAGCTTCTATCTGCGCGCAACACCGCAGGAGTACGTGATCGGCGCAGGCATACGGGAGTTTGGCAAGGAGCTGCTGGATACGTACAGGGAGCGCATTAGGGATAAAAAGAGGGCCGAAGAGCTACATAAGATCTTAGATGCCTGCAGACAAAAGGGATATAGACTTGCTGAACCCTCCTACAAACGCCTGCCAAAAGGCTTTGAGAAGAGCTATCCCTATCCCGAACTGGCCCTGATGCGCGGAATCTTTGCCAATAAAAAGTTTACGCCCGATAGAGTCTTCTTTTCAGAAGCCATTGTTGATCGCTGTTTTGGCATCTACGAAGAGCTTTTGGACCTGCACCAATGGCTGCATGAGATGACGCTCTCTTAAGTGAGCGCTTTTTTGAAAGCCCTTTATAATCCTAATCGTACTACTATTGCAGCATCAACCCGCCCTCTCGCATGACGCGGCAAACCCTACATCAGGAAACTCATTTGTATCTATTTTCCCTAAGTAAAAAGAAAAAAGTTGCGGGCTTATTTGCCCTTGTTCTGCTCAGCCTCTTTGTCTTTCACCGTTTCTATCCTCCGACGCTCGAGAGGCTGGAAGAGGGCGTTCTGAAGGCGACATACCTGTCAAATGAGAGCTACTGCTCCGCCAAGGCAAAAGCCGCCTATATATCATCAGCAGAGGATACGATCACACTTAAAACCTACTGCGGTATCTTGGGAAAATGGAAGGTATGCACGACAAAGGAAATTCCTCTCAAACATCTCGAAACCGAGTTTTCGCCCCTGCAGCTTAGCGATTATCTCGCGCAGGCCGACGAGGCTATAGCAGAGAGAAACTACAGCGCCGCCGCAACTGCGCTTGAAAAAGCCCTCTATCTTGATGGCGAAAATGCGCAGCTTTATGCCCGACTGGGTTCAATCTATCACGTACTCAATGATAAAGATTCTGCTCGCAGCAACAGCCTCACGGCTTTGAAGCTCAACTCCGATGAGGCCCGGGCGCACCTAACTCTGGGAAGAATCTTTGCCGAAGAGAAGAATGATGAAGAGGCCTATGCACATTTGATAAAAAGCGTCCTGTTTCAGCCCTCCGCCGCCTCTCTCGCAGCGCTGGGAGAGACCGAACTGAGACTAGGCAAAACAGAAGAAGCCGTTGCGCACCTGCATGGCGCGATAGATGCAGGAAGCCGGGAACTCTTGGTATTTACGCGGCTCGGCGCCATTTACTGGGAGAGAAAGCAGTATGCAAAAGCATCCGCACTCTTTCGCGAGGCCTTCGCTATAGCACCGCACACTCCAGGCCACTTTTTAAACTACTATGAAGTCTCACTATTGAGCCAGACACCCCCAAGACCGCAGGAGAAAAAAGCCTTCGTCCGCGCATTTAAAACAGACAAAAAAGTGATGATGCTCTACGAGATGCTAGAGATCATCGAGCTCTCCATCGCCCAAAAAGAGGTACGCAGCGCTTTGCACGAGTGGAAGATAAATTACGCTGAAAAAAAACTTAGCTGGTCCTATTCGCAGCTCTTTGAATGGCTCGACACGGCCAATCTTAGCGATGATGCCAAGCAGCACATCAAAAGAAGTATCGGCTTTTTCATTGCCCATCAGCAGATCTACAACCTTCAGCACCAAAAAGGGTTCTGATGGCACTGTGCGGAATCGACGAGGCGGGACGCGGTCCTATAGCAGGACCTCTGGTGATGGCGGGTGTCATCTTGACGAAAGAGATCGAAGGTCTCAACGACTCCAAACAGCTTAGCGAAAAAAAGCGTGAGGCTCTTTTTCCGCTTATCTTGGCGCACTCGCACTACCACATCGTCACTTTTTCAGCGCTTGAGGTCGATACACTGGGTATCTCAAAATGCCTAAGCCAGGGCCTGAAGAGCATTATGCAGACACTTCAGAGCGAGGACTTTCTTTTTGACGGAAATACGACCTTCGGCGTCAGCGGTCTGCGCACGCTGGTCAAGGCGGACGAAAAGATTCCTGAAGTTTCTGCGGCATCTATTTTGGCTAAAGTAAGCCGGGACACAGAGATGGTAAAATTGGCCAAAAAATTTCCCAACTACGGATTTGAAACGCACAAAGGCTACGGGACCGCGGAACATATCGAAGCCATCAAGCGGCACGGCTACTGTGACATCCACCGCAGAAGTTTTAAGCTAAAAGCCCTGCAACCGACACTATTTTAAAGGAACCTGGAATGAAATCACTGGAGTATATTCAGATGGCTCTGGACGAGCTCGACAAAGAGGTGCAGGAGTGTCTTATGGATCTCAATATGGACATGACGGCAAAAAACGAGAAGATGCTGCCGCTTCTACAGCAAAAACGCGTCCTCGAGCAGACCAAAGAGGATCTGACCTACCTCAAAGAGAATCCGCCCTCAAACGCAGGCGAGTGCACCATGTACAAACAGCGCTAATTTTCATGACCGCAAATGCCTTTGTGCAAAATGCCTCTCTTTTCGGGAGAGACTCCCGCTAAAAGAACACCAAAGCTTTATTTTTCGCTACCGCATTTACCTGCGCCGCATTTGCTGGTCTTTTCTTTTTTGCCGTCGCCGCATTTGCTGGTGTTTTCTTTTTTGTCACCGCCGCATTTTCCGGCACCGCACTTCTCGGCTTTGTCACCGCCACATTTTCCGGCCTTCTCTTTTTTTTCGCCTCCACATTTGCCTTCGTTCGCCGCAAGCGTTGTTGCTCCCGTCCCCGCCATCAGTAATGCACCCAAGACCAGTGTTGCCAATTTTGTTCTATGTGTCATCGTTTATCCTTATACTTAAATTTTCACCGCAAGGTAAACAGGAGCATGCTCTTGTAGGCTCTGCTAATGGTGATTCAAATTAATTGTAGCAGAATATAAAAAAATCTTTCTTTTTTTTTCGATAGTTGTAAAAAATTGCTTGCGAGTTTAAAAAGAAGTGACCCTGGATTGTTTGTTGTGTTTGAGGAATAAGACTCCCCTCCAGATACCGCCAAAGGGCGTCAAGAAAAGGTGAACTGCTTCACCTTTTCAGCCCGACGCGACTTTGCCTTGTGCATGGCACCGCAAAGGCCGGCCCGCAGGGTTGTTGATGATGTTATAAAAGTATTTTTGGATTGTTTGTTGTGTTTGAGGAATAAGACTCCCCTCCAGATACC
>JACUTT010000001.1 GCA_014859655.1 Campylobacterales bacterium | reverse complement strand
ACAATCTCATCTCTCTTTTTCCCTCTGAAGGCAGTTGGGGTTTTTAGAGGTGCCCAAAAATAAGTTATGTGTCGTTATGGTTACACGTGCTTAATTTTATATAACAATAAAGAATGTTTAGAGTTTGTTTTTGGGTGCTCTGGCCTCAAAAATAAAAGAAGTTGACCTTATATTAAAACCAATCCGATAAAATAGCCAAAAACAAATGCCCAAGGAGAAGCTTCCCGTGATAGCCGATATCTGCCGCCTTCTCAGCCTTCTTTATACGGACAGAAAACTTTTTGAATCCCTGTTTGAAAAACGCAACTCGCTGGTGAGTTTTCATGAGGTGGCAAGTGAGATCGGCGAAGAGAAGCTGGAGTATCTGCTCTCGGCGGAGCTGCTCAGCCACAGCAATGAGAGTATCGAGCTGGATGAGCGTATACTGAGTTTTTTTGAGGAGTTTTTGGAGACGAACGAGGATGTGGAGATCGGGGATGTTGACGAGCCGCTGATCAACCTGCGCTACAACATCGAGCTTTATCAAAACGAAAAAGAGAACGAGCATTCGCGCGAACGCTATCTGGGCAAGATCAAGCGCATCCTCAAGAAGATCCCCAACACGATTTTAAAAAACCTCTCTCTTCTTCAGCTGCACATCGGACTGACCTACAAGACGCAGAGTTCGCACAAGAACAAGATCCTTGAGCTGCAGCACTACAAGCTGAAACTGGAAAAACTGATCAGCATTGAGGCCAAGGTCGAGAAGGCGCTTTCGCGGGAGAGCCACTTCTTCAGCACTGTCTCCTCGCACGAGACGATACTGCTCTCCCTGCGTCTCAAGGCGCGTCTGCGCGAGCTGCGTGTCTCTTTGATTGAACTGCAAAAGCAGGTCATTGAGTACATTAACAAGACCTTACATAAGCAGCACTTTTTTGAGCACATCATCAAACTCAAAGAGCTTAAAAGCTCGCTTGAGCTCAAAGAGAAGAGCAATATTCTCTCCCTCCTTGACGAGGAGACGACGCCGCTTTTTATGGCCAAACCGCAGCGATTTAGCACCTTTTTGGATACCGAAGAGGTGTATGATTTCGGTTTTGAGAAGATGGTGGAGAAGCTGAAGCACGCGCTCCCGCTTCAAAGTGCACAGCCTTTGAAGTCGCAAGCCCTGGAGGAGAGCTTTTTTGACCAGGAAGATGAAGCGCTTTATATGGTCGATACCCAGGCCTTGCATGAGGAGTTTATGCGCTCACGAAGTGACCTTTTTGGCTATATCGACGCCAAAGAGTTCGGAGTCGAACAGAGTCTTGAGGCAAAGATCACCCTCTACTGCCAGCTAGCGCTGATGTACGAGAGCGACTACGAATTTTCATCACAGACAAAAGAGATCGAGCAGTACCACTACCTACTGATCACACCAAAGGAGACAGATGCATCTGCCTAAACAAAGCAAAGAGATCTTTGAGATACTCAGCCGCGGCAATTTTTTATGCGAGAACAGCCCTGTGCGCTCAGAGCGCGACCTTTATGCGGTCTGCGAACGCGAGTTCGGTGCGCAGTATGATTTTTTCGAGCATATCGGTTTTTATCTGATCCACGAAGACGGCTACTTCTACTTTTCCAAGGAGAGCAGCGCCTCACAGGTGGAGGACAAGCTCCAAATGATCCTGGAGTACATCGATCTGGTCGAGTTGATGCTTCAGTTTTCCGCGACCTTCGGGGCGGGGTTTCGCACTACCGTCAGTGAACTCTCTGACGCGGTGCAGTCAAATGTTGTGCTTAAGGACAGGCTGGACCGGCTAAAAAACATTGCCAAACCGCAGACCCTGCATGCCCAGTGTGCCAAGGTCTTCGAGAAGTTCAAAAAAGGGGGCTTTATGGCCCTGGAGGATGAGCACGCGGAGCGCTACGTCGTCTTGAACTCCTACCACTACATCGAAACATTTTTAAATGCAGTAAAGGTTAACTCTGATGAACCAGCTTAAAGAAGTCACGTTTATAAATTCTGCCACCATTCCCTTCAAGCAGATCGAGCTTGACGGAAACACCCTTTTTAGCGGGGGAAATGGAGCGGGAAAGACGACGATCCTCCGCTCCATCCTCTACTTTTATGGCGCGCAGCGTTCGGAAAACCTGGGTATCAGCCGCAAGAAGAAGCGGTTTGAAGAGTACTATTTTGCGACGATAAACTCCTACCTGGTCTACCGTTTCCAGAACGAGGGCGCAGACGTGCTGGCGATCATCTACAAGGCCGGCGGAATGAGAGTCAAGTACCGTTTTGCCCTGGAGCGCAACAAAGAGGAGATGAAGAGTCTCTTTTTTGAGCAGAACAGTGCCTTGGAACCCAAAGAGCTTTGGGCGCGCCTGCTGGAGAAAGAGTACGAACTCAGCCCTGTGCTGAACTCGCCGCGCGAGTACAAATCCGTACTCTACGGCCAGGACAGAAAGCTTCAGCATTTTTCTTTTTTCAATGCCAATGCAGAGTACGAGCAGATCTCCAAGACGCTTTCAAACATCTTCATCAATTCAAAACTCGACTCGGGCTCGATCAAGAAGTCACTGGTCTCTACGATCAGCGGGTTTGATGCGATCGATCTTAACCAGATGCGCCGTAATATCAACGACTTCCGCACCAAGCATGACGATATCAGCTCTTTCGAGAAGAACAGCGTGCATATCCACGAAGCGGTCTCAGCCTTGGGCGTGTACGAAGAGCAGGGCAGTTTGCTTCATAAAAATGCGCTGGCGCTGGGAGCGAACGCCAAGCTTGCCGAAGAGGAGCTCGAAAGCGTAAAAGCCACAAGCCTCGCCATTCAAGCGGAGCTTTTGGCCTTGACAGGCACCTATGAGAGCGAGCTGAGCAGCTACCTGGACAAACATGAGAAGAACCTCAAAGAGCAGGGCGGTCTGGAGAGGGAGATCAAGGAGGCGGAGGCCAAAGAGAAGGAGTATGAAAAAGCCCGAATAAAAGAGAAACTCGCGCTGTGGGAGAAAAAACCGCGTCTTGGCGAAGAGCTTGCAGCGCTGCAACAGCAGCTTGGAAAACTTCTTGATGACAAGGGCTCTTTGAGTGAGCGTTTTGATGCGATGCGCGAGGAGGAGATGAGGAGTCTTCGCGAGAAGGAGCAGAGACTTCGCGTTGAGCTCAGCGAGATCGAGAGCGCCTATAACAAAGAGAATGCGCTGTTGATGCACGAAGAGCAGACGCGTTACAGCGAGCATAACAACAAGCGAGAGGTGGCACTTCAGCGCCTCTCTCAAGAGCTATCCGAGGCAAAAGAGAGGCTAAGCGAGGCACAGACGAATGAACAGATCATTCAAAACAGATCCTTTGAGAAGGAAAAGATCGAGAGTGCGAAGAGTGAATTTCACGAGGCCCAACGCGCCTACAGCGAAGTGAAGTCTGCGCTTTTGTTGGAACAGTCTAAGGCTGAAAAGCTCTCCGAAAAGATCTACTCCGCGGAACAGTCGAAGGTCTTTGATCTGCAAGCCCTTTTGCATCAGCACGAGAAAGAGACCCGTTCGCTCAAGGGCGAGATCGCCCTCCTGCTCAAGCACAAAAACCTGAATGCGGCATCTCTACTGGGCTATATGAGAGAGAGCGGTTTCAAAGAGGCTTCGACGCTCTGCGCTTTGTTGAAAGAGGAGATCCTTCACGCCGAGGGACTCAATCCCTCCCTCTCCTTAGGGGACGGTACATTGCTAGGACTACGCATTGACTGCTCCGCTCTGGACATCTCCGCCTACGAGGAGAACGCGGTTACGATCAGCCTGCATGCCTGCGAAGAACGTCTTAGGAAGATGGACTCCCAGTATCTCTTCCAACAAGAGGAGATCGAAAACAGATGCCGCAATGAGATGAATGCCCTTCGCCGGGAGCAGGGGAGCATCAAAACGCTTATCGACGAGCATCTTCGCCTTCTTCCTCAGTGCGAACAAAAGAGCCTTCTTCTTTCAGAGCGCTTTGAACAGGTCAGTAAAGCTGCCGATGAGCAGAAAAAAGCAGCTATAGTGCTTGCTCGGGCGCAGAAAGAAGAGCAGCAGAAAGGCTACAGTGAACACAAGCGGGTGTTTGACGAGGCAAGCCAGGCGCTTCACACTGAGCTTCATGCCCTCAAAACAGAGCTGAAGGAGAGACGAGCACGCTTGGAACTCTCCAAAGAGGAGGCACTGCGCGGCAAAAACGAGGCGGGAGCCGAGATCAAGGCTGAGTGCGACAAGAAGCTGGAGCAGATAAGAGAGCAAGAGCAGCAGACGCTGATAAAAGGCGGTGTGGACGCGGAACTGTTGAAGCGCTACCATGAAGAGATAGATCTTAAACAAGCCGAAATTTCAAAGATCGAGGCCTTTTCTGAGCTTATCGCGGAGTACCGAATCGACCAGAAGCGAATCTTCTCTACGCTTGGACAGAAGAGAAGAGATCTGGTGACTCTAAGTACTCAGATCAAGGAGGAAGAGCAGAATTTTCTCTCCTTGAAAGCGGCCTATACGAGTGCAAAAACACAGATCGAGCAGAAGAAAGACGAACATACTTCTGAAGTCACACTCTTGCAAAAAGACCTCAAGGCCTACGCCTCTTTTAAGGAGTCGGCACTGTATGCCCAGCTGAGTCTGCTGATCGAGAACTCCTCATCGCAGGCGAATGAAGAAAATCTTAGCGATATGATAGACCGGCTGCGTGACCTTGGCTTTGAACATGCCAGCTCAAAAGAGAAGCTGCGAAAAAAGCTCAATCGTGCCTTCTTGTCCATCAGTCTGCATAACATTTTTAACCTCTACGCCCCTTCTACGGATGAGGACAGAGAGATCCTGGACTCTGCGCAGAAACTGAAATCTTTTGTGCTTGAAAACAAGATCGAAACCTATAAAGAGCAGGTGGCTAAAGAGTTTACGATGACGCTGCGCCATCTCTCTTCGGAGATCGCACAGCTGCTAAAAGCCGAGGGAGAGATCTCGAAAACAGTCAATAAGATCAACAAGACCCTACAGGACCTTCAGGGCATCAAGGTCATCCGCTCAATTGAGCTGCGTTATAAAGAGAGCGACAACCTTCTTCTGAATGTTCTCAAGGCGATAGGAAAACTGGTCGATGAGAACCCCTACGGCAATGAGATCAACCTCTTCACCCAGGAGATAGACTGGCAGTTCAATCACAAAGCGCTCCGGCATCTCGACGAACTGGCGAGGTATCTAAGCGAAGAGAAGGAGGACTCTTTGAGTCTTGACGAGAGTTTTGTCCTGGAGTTTAGGGCGGTGGAGAACGGCAATGACACAGGGTTTGTCTCATCTTTGGATGGCATTGGCTCGAACGGAACGGATGTCATGGTCAAGGCGATGGTCAACATTGCCATGCTCTCTCTGGCGCGAAAACAGTCGGCGAAACACGAGGCCTCTGTCTATTTCCACTGTATACTCGATGAGGTCGGCATCCTCTCTCCGGCCTACCTCAAAGAGCTGATTGCTTATGCCAACAACAAGAAGATCCGTTTTGTCAACGGCGCGCCGGATGAGAAACTGGTCTCGACCTATAAACGCCTCTATATGCTCTCTACAAACGAGCGCCATCAGACCATAGTGCGAAGGCTGGTCTCTCAACAATGAAAAAGCTCTCCCTCTCTTTGGCTGCAGCCCTTCAAAGACTAGCCAAGGAAAAGAGACTCAAGGGAAGTGTGATCAGCGACAAGAACTTGCTGGACGCGCTTGAGGAGAACGGCGTTGTTCGTGTACAGATCACGGGAAAACGAAGCCGTGTCATCTGGCTGAGCGATGAAAGACGGCTCGGGACTTTTTTAAAAGAGTATTATGCGATCAATGATCTTGACTTGTATATCAACGCCGCGCAGAAAGATGAACGCAGCCGCAGCGAGAACGCGCAGGCGAGTTCGGATTCGAAAGTGCACAAGACGCAGGTGCAGTCCGGCCTCTATATCGCCTCGTTTGAGGCTCTTGATATCAGTATCGATGCACAGAAGACAAGACTGCAAACCCCTTCAAAAAGTGCGCTCTTTGTGCATAAAAGTGCGGCCCTTGAGATCGCAGAGGATATTTTGCTTGTGGGGGTTGAGAACTTTGAGAACCTGACGATGATACAGGCGCAGAAAACTCTTTTTGATGCTAAGAGAAAAAAGCTCTTTATCTATCGCAATGCAGGGATGCTTGATTTTGTGGCGCAGTGCAGGAACGACTATCTTCATTTTGGCGATTTTGACCTCGCCGGCGTGCATATTTACCTCAATGAGGTTGTGCCGAGGCTCTCTCATGAGCGACACCGCTTTTTTATTCCTGAAGGTATTGCAGGTTTATTGAAACAGGGGAGCAGCCGGGATTATTTCATGCACAGCAGGAAATACCCTGGACTTAACAGTGAGGAGCCTTATCTGCAGAGCTTTATCGATCTGCTTCATCAGGCAAAGCGCTCCTTGCATCAGGAGTTTTTGATCGGCCTCAACGAAGAGCATCTTTAACCGAGGTTGGTATAGACCGCCTGCACATCTTCATCATCTTCAAGCTTTTCCGTGATCTTGCTGAGCTCTTCAAGCTGCTCTTCGCTCAGGCTTATAGGCGTATTGGAGACATATTCCAGAGTTGCCTTGGTGATCTCAAGCCCCAGTTCTTCTATCGCGTGGTTAAGGTTTCCGAAGTCACCGTAGTCGGCGTAGGCGATGCACTCGCCTTCCTCTTCTTCAAGCTCCTCAAGACCGCCGTCGATGAGCTCCATTTCCAGCTCTTCAAGATCTTTGCCTTCGGGAAGTTTGAACTCAAAGATCGCCTTTCGGGTGAACATAAAGTCCAGTGCGCCCTTATTCAGCATCTCTCCGCCGTTTTTGTTGATGATGTTTTTGACATTGGCGACAGTGCGGGTGTTGTTGTCGGTAAGGCACTCCACGATAAACATCGTGCCGTTCGGTCCCTTGCCCTCAAAGTTGACCTCGATCATATCTTTGGCGTCTTTGCCCGAAGCACGCTTTATCGCGGCAGTAATATTGTCTTTGGGCATGTTTTCCGCTTTGGCGTTGAGTATCGCCGTACGGAGTTTAGGATTCATATCAGGGTCGCTTCCGCCCTCTTTTGCTGCTTTTTCTATCGCTTTTCCAAGTTTAGGAAATACACGTGACATATTTCCCCAACGTTTTTCTTTTGATGCTTTGCGGTACTCAAAGGCTCTTCCCATAAAAATTATCCTTGTGTAAATTGCGCGTATTATAGCTATTAAAGAATATTAGGAAAATAAATTTAACAAAGAGAGGGCATAAGTTTGATATAGTTTCGCAATTATTTCGAGGATATATTTATATTATGAAACTCTCTTTTGATAAAACTCTATATGTTTTGGCGCCTCTGGCAGGCTATACGGACCTTCCTTTTCGCGCTGTTGTGAAAAAATTCGGCGCAGACCTCACCGTATCGGAGATGGTCAGTTCGAATGCTCTGATCCATGGCTCTGAGAAGTCGATAAAAATGCTTGAAAAAAATAGCCATGAAGATCCCTATTCGGTGCAGATCGCGGGAGGGGAGATAGATGTGGTGCGCGGCGCAGTGGAGTTTCTCAACACCCAAGAGGGGATAGACGTCATCGACTTCAACTGCGGCTGTCCTGTACCAAAAGTCGTTGGCGGAGGCTCGGGCTCATCGCTGCTACGCGACCTGGATCAGATGGGCCGTCTGATCGAGACGATCAAAAAGACCTCTAACAAGCCCTATACCAGTGTTAAGATACGCCTGGGATTCAGCGAGAACAACCATCTCGAGATCGCCAAGGTCGTGGAGGAAGCGGGCGCTGACTTCATTGCCGTACACGGTCGCACCCGCGCAGGACGGTTCAAATCTGAGGTCGACTACGACGCTATAGCAGAGGTTAAGGCCGCCTTGCGCATACCCGTGATCGCCAACGGAGATATCACCTCTTATGAGAAGGCGCAATGGGTTTTGGAACATACCAAGGCCGACGGTCTGATGATAGGGCGCGGCGCCATCGGCCAGCCGTGGATCTTCCACCAACTCAAAACAGGCGAAAAAGAGGTCTCGCTCGCGCTTAAAAAAGAAATCGTGCTAGAACACTACGACAAGATGGTGGAGTTCTACGGAGCTCACGGGGTGGCGATGTTTAGAAAGCATATTCACACCTACTGCAAGGGGCTCAAAGGTGCCTCGTTTTTGAGAAATCAGGTGAACAGTATCAACGATATTGGGGAGTTCAGAGACGTGCTGGAAAACTTCTATGATACGACCGAAGAGTCGTAAGAAAATGGGCATAAAGTCTTAGGCGAACTCGGGAAATTTTCCTGAAGCCTTCTCTTTGTAAGACTCAAGCGGCTCTACTTCTGCGACGTTGTCAAGGCGCAGATAGGAGTCAAGCTCTGTTCTGTTCTCATCAAGCAGCTTGTCGAACTCGCTTTGCGAAGTCACCGGCTTGTTTCCTTTGTACTTGTCAAGAAGCACATTGGAGCTGCCGATCACGGCAAGATAGCTCTGTCCCTCATAATCGATCATAACGACACGGTTTTTGGGATCAAGCGGTTTTTGAAAACGCACGCTGATCCCCTCTTTTTTTGCGGCGCCTTTGAAGAGCCAGGGCGTCTTGCCTTTGGTCGGCGTCACGCCCATCTTTTTCTTAAGCCAGAGCATGATGAGAATACCGATAAGCAAAATAGCAATGACGACATAGTAGGAGTCATTGAAATCATTGGTTTTTTTAGTCGGCAGAGAAGCTGTTCCTGTCGCGGGATCGGTTCGTATGCTCTCGTTTTTGCCAGCAGATGCTTCTTTGTTGAACCGCAGGCGCAGACCGTAAGCATCACTGGTCTTGGAAACGCTCATGGCTACGCTCGAAGCCGTCTCAAGGATGATCTCTGTGTGTGCGTTGATCGGCGTGATCGTCATCTTATGTAGATAAGAGGTGTTGATGTTCTTGATCTTGGGTACTTCGATGGAGGCGTCCTGGAGCTTTAAAACGATCTTGTCACCTTGCCTGATCTGCGAGAGCCTTCCTTCGTAGGGCGTGTCAAAGGTGAGCATGATGTCGACCCTGTTTGAACGCTCATAGATGTTATAGGAGAGGATTTTCGATCCGAAAAGAAGATAGGGCAGCAGCAGCAAAAGGAAAAATCTCATAAACGCTCTTTCGATAGATAATAGATAACCGAGGTAGAATCAAGTACCTCGTTGATACGGATAGCGAGGTTCTTTTCATAGACCATAACCTCTCCCTTGCCTATGATGCGGTTGTTGACGTAGGCTTCCACACTTTCACCCGCGGGTTTTCCCAGGTCGATGACGGAGCCTTTTTGAAGCGCTAAAATCTCTTTGATGCTCAGCGTCGTCTGCCCCAGATCGGCAATGAACTCGACCTTCATGTCAAGCAGCCCCTCATAATTCATCCATGCCAGCTCTTTGAGCTCTTCGGCATTTAGATTTATGTTTGAGAGGCTGTCTTCGGCCATCTGTTCTTGGAGTGTCTTCTCTTTTTCTTCTGCCATATGGCTTATCCCTTAATACCGATTATCAAAGCCTCTTTGTGCGTTTGCAGGATCGAGATCTCGCTGCACTGGCAGTTATGAAATGTCTCAATCGCTTTGAACTCAGGCGTGGTGATCATAAAGTGCTCTTTTTCAGCTTCTTCCGCCAATACTTTTGCGCTTCCTACGATCATGTTGGTGGATTCGAGGGTCATGTCTTTCATCGTCTGCTCGTCTGCCTCATCTTCGCCAAGATAGACAGAAACAATCTCTTTAATTAGCCCTTCGTTAAACCCAAGGTAGACAGTCTTTATCTCCCCGTCATCCAGCTTAACGTCTATAGAAGCAATAATCGTTCTCACATGCGACAAAGTGTCCGTCAAATGGCTCTCGAGCGCGATCTGATGGTGAAGAAAGTTTTTAGCAGCCTGTTTGATAAGTGAGATCATGTTTCATCCTGATAATTATTGGCTCTGAAAGATATCTAATTATATGAAAATCTAATTAACTTGAGTTTAATAATCATCCTTTTTGATCGAAAGTTGCGCCGAATTGAGGGCATCTTGAACAAAAGCTTCTCTATGATAGCCTACATTCAGATTTAATGCCCCGATTAGTGAAAGTAGAGTATTATTCGTTTTTGTATTTCTGAGATAAAAATAATACGACAAAGAGTAAATTATAGAGCTACTTCTAATAATAGAGATGATTTTTTTGGGCATAGCCGTTGGCGCATTGTCGGGCTTTTTTGGCATCGGCGGCGGAACTATTCTTGTTCCTGTGCTGCTGTTTATGGGCTATGACATAAAAACCGCCATCGGGATCTCTGTCGTGCAGATGGTGTTTAGTTCTCTGTACGGGTCGTTTTTGAACTTCAAAAAAGGGACCCTGCAGTTTGAAACGGTGCTCTATATCGGAGCAGGCGGCTTTGTCGGTGCACTTTTGAGCGGCTGGGTAGTCTCGGCTCTGTCTTCGCGGACCCTTGAATTTGTCTTCATTCTCTTTGTGATGATCGCCTTGGTCCGCATGGGTTATAAACCGGCGAAATACAAACACAGCAGGGCCGTCCACCCTCTTGTTCTCTTTGCTATAGGGACGCTGCTGGGTATATTTGCCATTTCTATCGGGGTAGGCGGGTCGATTCTGCTGGTGCCGATACTGGTCGGGTTTTTCCATTTCGAGCTTAAAAAAGCGATTTCGGCGGGGCTCTTCTTTGTCGTCTTTTCGTCCATCTCGGGCTTCATCAGTCTCTCTATAGCAGGGCAGATACAGTACCTTGAGGGCACACTCATCGGCGCAGCCTCCTTGATAGGGGTCTATATCGGTGTCCAGTTGTCAGGCGTGAGCTCAAGTAGAGCACAGAAACGTCTGCTTCTTATCTTTTATGTTTTAATACTATCTTATCTATTGACGAGGCTACTATGATCAAAATTACCGGCGCGCGCGAAAATAATCTTAAAAATATCTCCCTTGAGATCCCGAAAAACTCCCTGGTCGTCTTTACCGGACTGAGCGGAAGCGGAAAATCCACCCTTGCCTTCGACACTCTCTATGCGGAAGGGCAGCGCCGCTACATCGAGAGCCTCTCCTCTTATGCCAGACAGTTCCTCGACAAGATAGGTAAACCTGAAGTCGACAAGATAGAGGGACTTACTCCGGCCATCGCCATCGATCAGAAGACTACCTCCAAAAACCCCCGCTCGACGGTGGGAACGATCACCGAGATCTATGACTACTTCAGGCTTCTTTTTGCGCGTGTCGGCGTGCAGCACTGCCATATCTGCTCCAAACCGATCTCAAAGATGAATGCCTCGGACATCATTGAACAGGTCTCGAAACTCCCGCTGGACTCAAAAGTCGTTATCATGGCGCCGCTTGTGCGCGAGAAGAAGGGGAGTTTTTCCGATCTGCTGGAGTCTCTCTCGGCCAAGGGTTATGTGCGGGCGATGATCGACGGGGTCATGGTGCGTCTGGACGAGGAGATCGAGCTCTCCAAGACCAAAAAGCACACGATCAAGGTCGTCATCGACCGCATCGTGATCAAAGAGGACAATGCCGAACGCATTGCCCAGGATGTCGAAAAAGCACTAAAAGAGAGCTACGGCGAGCTGGAAGTTGAGATACTCAACCACGACGAGGTGGGGCTGAAAGAGAAGATGATTCATTACAGCGAGCACATGGCCTGCCACGACTGTAAGGTGAGTTTTGAACCGCTTGAACCGCTCTCCTTCTCCTTCAACTCGCCAAAGGGTGCCTGTACGGAGTGCGACGGCCTGGGCATCCGCTACGCCCTAGATGTGGACAAGATTATTGACCCTGACCTGAGCGTGGAGAAGGGCGCGGTGAAGATCGTTTACGGCTTCAACAAGGGCTACTACTTCACCTTTTTGAAGGGCTTTTGTGAGCATGAGAAGATCTCTGTTACCAAGCCATTTTCCGAGCTTGAGGAGTACCAGAAAAAAGCGATCCTGCACGGAAGCATCGACGAGATCCCCTTTTTGTGGAAAAATCATCCCATTAAAAGAGTCTGGCCCGGCATCACCAAGATAGCCTACGATATGTTCAAAGACGAAAAAGAGCTGCAGGACTATATGAGCGAGAAGACTTGCAGCAAATGCGGTGGAAACCGTCTGCGCAAGGAGAGTCTGGCTGTGGATGTCGCGGGCAAAAAGATCTTCGAGCTTATCCGTATGCCCATCGAAGAGACCTACGCCTTTTTTAAAGAGAAGAAGAACTTTGCGCATTTCAGTGAGCAAAACCGCATGATAGGCGAGCCGATCTTAAACGAGATCAACGAGCGGCTCTTTTTCCTCTACGACGTGGGCCTTGGCTACCTCTCGCTCTCGCGCGATGCCCGCTCGATAAGCGGCGGAGAAGCCCAGCGCATCCGTATCGCCTCACAGATAGGAAGTGGACTGACGGGGGTGATGTATGTCCTGGATGAGCCGAGCATCGGCCTGCACGAAAGAGACACGCTTAAACTCATCCGTACCCTGCGATCCTTGCAGGAGAGAGGAAATACGGTCATCGTCGTCGAGCATGACAAAGAGACGATCGAAAACGCGGACTACATCGTAGACATCGGACCGGGTGCGGGCAAGTATGGCGGAGAAGTCGTTTTTGCGGGCACTTACGAGCAGATGAAAAAGGCCAAGACGCTGACGGCGGATTACCTTTCGGGACGCAAGCAGATCGAGTACTTTTTTCGCCGCGCCCAGAAGGAGTGGATCGAGATCAAAAACGTCACGATCAACAACATTACCGACCTCTCCGTCAAGATCCCTCTGAAGAACCTCGTCTGCGTCAGCGGGGTGAGCGGAAGCGGTAAATCATCACTGATATTGCAGACCCTTCTTCCTGTTGCGCGGGAGCTTCTCAACCATGCTCGCAAGGTCAAAAAGATCAAAGGCGTCGAGATCGACGGACTTGAGGCACTTGACAAGGTGATCTATCTCGACCAGAGCCCTATCGGCCGCACCCCGCGCTCCAATCCCGCGACCTATACGGGCGCGATGGATGAACTGCGCCTTCTCTTTACCAAGACAAAAGAGGCGCAGATCCGCGGCTATACCAGCTCGCGTTTCAGTTTCAACGTCAAAGGTGGACGCTGCGAGAAGTGTCAGGGAGAGGGCGAGATCAAGATCGAGATGCACTTTTTGCCCGACATCATGGTCAAGTGCGACGCCTGCCACGGCAAGCGTTACAACCCTCAGACTCTAGAGATCCTCTACAAGGGCAAATCCATCGCAGATGTGCTGAGCATGAGCGTGAGCGAAGCGCTGGAGTTCTTTTCGCCGATACCAAAGATCAAAGCGAAAATGCAGACGCTTCATGACGTCGGATTGGGGTATATCACCCTCGGCCAAAATGCCGTCACCCTTTCGGGCGGGGAAGCACAGCGCATCAAGCTCTCCAAAGAGCTTAGTCGCAAAGACACGGGAAACACTCTCTATGTTCTGGATGAGCCGACAACAGGACTGCATTTTCATGATGTCAACCGCTTGACGGATGTCCTGCACCATCTGGTCGAACTGGGCAATTCTGTCCTGGTGATCGAGCACAACCTCGACATGATCAAAAATGCAGACTACATCATCGACATGGGGCCTGAAGGCGGGGCAAAGGGGGGGCGCATCGTCGGTGTCGGAACGCCCGAAGAGATCGCAAAAGACTACAAAAAAATGGGCTCCTATACGGGCGAGTATCTGAAAAAAGAGCTTGCTTTACATAAAAAACAATCAAGTAGTGGTACAATAAGTCAAAATAAATAAAAACAGACAGGTGAAACAATAATGAAGTCCTCTTTAGTAGAAAGTATAAAATCCCTTCCCGCATTGCCAAAAACTATTGTGGAGATGCAAAGAGTCTGTGCCAACCCGGAGTCAGGCATCAATGATCTTGTGCTGGTCGTAGAAAAAGACCCGATGATCGTGGCAAACCTTCTCAAAGCGGCCAACTCTCCGCTCTACTGTTTCGGCAAAGAGATCAAAAGCGTTTCACAGGCCGTCTCGCTTTTTGGTATGAGTATGACACGCTCTATCGCCATAGGCAACTCTGTGCGCAAGCTCTTGAATGTCGACATGGAGCCTTATGGGATCACTTCGGAAAAATTTGCGGATATTTCCAACCAGCAGGCCGTCTTGATGCACAGCTGGTACAGCAAGATCGACAGAAAAAAGATGGAAAACCTCTTTTTGGCCTCTTTTCTTCAGGAGACTGGAAAGATTATTATTGCTTCTGACATCATCAAAGAGGGTCTTCTGTACAACTTCAAGTCCGAAATAGAGACCACTAACAACATCCCTCAGGTTGAGTTCTCTTATGTCGAAGAGACGACAGCGACAGTGACGGCGGCGATCTTTGAGCACTGGAAGTTTGAGCCGACCTTTGTCGAGATGATCCGTTTTTCAGACAGCTACCAAAAAGCGCCCGAAGAGATCAAAGAGTACGCCACCGCACTCAACATCGTCAAAACGATTGCCCCGATCAACGCCCCGTTCAGTGAGCAGTCGATCACCTTTGGACTGCGCAAGGCGCATGACGCAGGCTATGACCATGAGATGCTTGAAGATATCATCGACAATGTCCTTGAGCAGCTCGGCATCGTCAGCGACTACTAAAAGAGCCTCTCTTTTAGTAGTACTATAGCACGACCCCTTCCTCCAAACCATCCAACAAAACCTCCCCCTATATGAAGGAAAAAAATGAACGAGAACGCGTCGTTAAATACAGAAACACTGATCTTGACAGCTGAGCAGCATCTAAAAGGGCTTTTGAGCCTCGCATTTGAACACAGCGACCAGGCCAGAGCCGTCGTGGTCTATGACAGAAGATGCCTCTTGTCTGAGATCTTGTCACAGGCCTATAGCCGCGCCTTGCCTAATGCGGTCTGTGTCGATTTTGATGCGAACTCACCCGAAGAGATACTCGAAGTCCTTGGCACCTTGCGTACGTCAGACCTGGCGGTGCTGGTTCAGTCGACCAGTTTTCGTCTCGATGCCTTTCGCCTGCGCGTGGAGCTCTTCAAACGCAAGATAAAGGTCATTGAGCATCCGCATCTTAGCCGTATGCCCGACGCCGAGGCGGCCTACTATGTCGATTCGCTGGCGTATGACGCGCAGTATTACCGCGGAACCGGCCGCGCACTCAAGGCGAAAATAGACAGTGCGCCCTCAGGAATGCTGGACAGTGGCGGGGCGATTTTGCACTACGGCTCTGCTTTCGAGTCGGCCAAACTCAACATCGGAGACTATTCGCAGATGGCCAATGTCGGCGGGCAGTTTCCCCTCGGCGAGGTCTTTACCGAAGCTCAGGATCTGCGTGCGGTAAACGGACGCGTGCGGATATTTTGTTTCGGCGATGTGAGCTATAAGCTCAACACGCCCCAAGCGCCGATCACCCTTGTTATAGAACAGGGACAGGTAGTTGCATGCGAAGATTCGACCCCCGCGTTCGATCTTATACTCTCCAACATACGAAGAGACGAGGGGGTCGTCTGGGTGCGCGAACTGGGCTTTGGTCTGAACAGAGCCTTCAGCAAAACACGCACCGTCAGCGACACCGGCACCTATGAGCGCATGTGCGGTGTCCACATCTCTTTGGGCGCGAAACACGGCATATACGGCAAGCCCGGTTTCAAACGCTCGGACGGAAAGTACCACGTCGATGTCTTTGTCGATACGCAGACCTTTACGCTGGCAGATGAAGTGGTCTACAGGGATGGGGCTTGGCTGGTGTGATAAGCGGTGTGCTTTTTTGCTAGGTGGGTGGGTTCGCTTCGCTTATGGGGGGGGGATGTGGGAAGCTCTTTTTTGGTACACTAGGACCATTATGTCTTAAATTATAAAAATATTATTTCTTTGTTCTCAAGCTATAGTAGGTGGTGTACTATAACAATTATTTAGATTAATATGCATTTCAGCGAGGACGTTTAAAACGAGGCGTTCCCATCCCCCTATCCACCCTAATAAAGCTTCCCAAAAAGATCAATATGCGTCAGATAAAGCCTCAGATCGAACTCGAGCTGATGGTAGGCAGGCTCCATGTGTTCGCAGAGTTTGTAGAAGGCTTTGTTGTGCTCTTTTTCTTTAAAATGGGCCAGTTCGTGCACGACGATCATGCATAAAAACTCCTCGGGCACGTTTTTGAACATCGAGGCGATATGGATCTCGTTTTTGGCTTTGAGCTTGCCGCCTTGTACGCGGGAGATGAAGCGGTGTGTTCCCAGGGCGTTGTGGATGACGTTGATCTTTCCGTCATAGACGACCTTGCTCAGCGGAGAAGACTTTTTGATGTGGGTGTTTTTGAGCTCGGTGGCGTAGTTAAAAAGCGCCTTGTCGGTTTTCATCAGATGCACGCAGGGGTATTTTTGCAGAAGGTACTCGGAGAGCTTCTCTCTTTGGATGAGCGACTCTACCTGTTTTTGGGTCTGCGTGCTGTAGTGGCCAAGATATTTTAGTGTTTGCATCGTGCAATTTTACCCTATTTCTGCGCAGGGAAGTGATTTCATCTTACTTTAGGGCGAAGCGGTTTATACTAAGAAAATTTTTCTCAGGATTGCTCTTTGCCTAAAACGATCACCATAATAGACACCTTCGGTTTTTTGTTCCGCAGTTTTTATGCGCTTCCCCCTTTAAAAAACAAGGACGGATTTCCTACCGGTCTGCTGACGGGCTTCATCAACTTCATCGCCAGCATCGAAAAAGAGCACAACACGGACTACATCGTCTTTGCTCTAGACATGAAGGGGCCGACCTTTAGAAACGCGATTGATCCTGAGTACAAGGCCCACCGTCCGCTCCCGCCCGAGGATCTTCTGGCTCAGCTTCCCATCGCCATAGAGTGGGTGGAGCAGATGGGGTTTGCTACGGTCTGCGAAGCGGGATATGAGGCGGACGACATCATTGCCTCTGTTGCCAAACTCGCCAAGGAGCAGGGGATGAATGTGCGTATCGTATCGCACGACAAAGACCTCTACCAGATGATAGACGACGGCAAGATAGTCGTCGTGGACGCGATCAAGCGCAAGGATATCGACGAAGAGGCCTGCATCGAGAAGTACGGCATTCATCCCACACAGTTTACCGACTACCAGTCCCTGCTCGGCGACAGCGCGGATAATGTTCCCGGCGTCAAGGGCATCGGCAAGGTTACGGCGGAAAAACTCCTCAAAGAGTTCAAGACGCTGCAGGGGATCTACGACCACATCGACGAGGTCAAACCCGCCGGCGTGCAGAACAAGCTGCGGACCTACGAGGCGGATGCCTGGCGTTCTCAAAAGCTGGTGACCCTAGTAGACAACATTTATGAGACCCTTGACTTTGAGCGTTTCATTTTGAGCTATGAGAAGAACCCTTTTATAGGCATTTTGGACGATCTGCACCGCTACGAGCTCAACGGAATACTGCGCCAGCTCAAGGCGAAAGGGCTGGTTGAGCAAAACCACATCCCCGCTGCTGATGAGAAGCCAAAGCCGCCGGCCATGGAACTGGAGTATATCCTTTTGGACACGCAAGAGAAGCTCTTTGATGTCATTAATTCCATCCCCAAAGAGAGCATCCTCGCCTTGGACACGGAGACAACGGGGCTGGACTCACGAGAAGATAGGCTGGTGGGGTTCAGTTTTGCGTATGAAGACGAGAGAGGCTACTATGTGCCCTTGGCGCACAGCTATCTGGGCGTGGGGAAGCAGGTCTCAAAAGAGATCGGCGTGCGCGCGCTTCGCTCACTGCTGGAGCATAAGATCATCGGCCACAACCTCAAGTTCGATCTCAAGTTTATCTGCCCCTACCTGGGCATCAAGAGCTACGCGCCGTATGCGGACACGATGATACTCGCCTGGCTGGTCAACTCCGAAAAGCCTGTCGGGCTGGACAAACTTGCCGATCTCTACTTCAAACACACGATGATCGCCTTTAAAGATACGGTCAAAAAAGGGGAGGATTTCTCTTCTGTGCAGCTCGAAGATGCGAGCAACTACGCCGCGGAAGATGCCGTCATCACCTTCAAACTCTACCACCGCCTTCTGCTGCAGCTTGAGCTTCAAAACGCGGCGCATCTTATCGAGGAGGCAAAAGAGGTGGAGTTTCCCTTTATCCAGACGCTGATCGAGATGGAGGAGGAGGGGATCCGGGTCGATACGGATTTTCTGCAGATCTTCAAGGCGGAGACGGAAGGCCTGCTTGACGAGCTTCGCAAGAAGATCTACGCGCTTGCGGGCGGAGAGTTCAACATCAACTCTACTCAGCAGCTCGGCGTCATCCTTTTTGAGACACTGGGCCTTCCTTCGGGGAAAAAGACCAAGACGGGCTACTCCACGGATGAAAAAGTCCTAAGCTCCTTGCGCGATGCCCACGCGATCATTCCGGAGCTTTTGAACTACCGCGAGGTCTTCAAGCTCTACTCAACCTACATCGACCCGCTCCTGAGCCTCGGACTGAAAAACGACAACAGACGCATCTACACCTCCTTTTTGCAGACAGGAACGGCAACGGGAAGACTGAGCTCCAAAAACCCGAACCTGCAAAACATTCCGACGCGTTCTGTTATGGGTGCAAAGATCCGTCACGCCTTTGTCGCTTCGTCGGGCAACACACTCATCGGCATCGACTACTCCCAGATCGAGCTGCGCCTGCTTGCGCACTTTTCGCAGGACGAGGTACTGCTCGACGCCTTTGCACATGACAAAGATATCCACCGCCAGACTGCTGCGGCGATCTTTGGCGAAGAGCTGGCGGATACGAAGCGAAACATTGCCAAGATCGTCAACTTCGGTCTTCTTTACGGGATGGGTCCTAAAAAACTCTCCGTCGATGTCGGCGTAAGCACCAAAGAGGCCAAAGAGATCATCGAGGCTTATTTTGAGAAGTTCCCCACCGTCAAGACATTTTTACGCTCCATAGCAGACAGCGCCAAAGAGATCGGCTATGTCGAGACGCTCCTGAAGCGACGCCGCTATTTTGATTTTGAGAGTGCGCCGCCGATGATGAAAGCCGCCTATGAGCGCGAGTCGGTCAATACCGTCTTCCAAGGTTCGGCCGCTGACCTGATCAAGCTGGCGATGAATGAGATCTCGCAGGTGATCAAAAAAGAACATCTGCATGCGAAGATGCTCCTGCAGATCCATGACGAATTGATATTTGAAGTCAAGGCGGAAGAGGCCGAGGCTTTGGCCGAAAGATTTAAGCAGATCATGGAAGGTGTCTTTACATTAACTGTTCCCCTGCGCTCATCCGTAAACATCGGAGACAATTGGGGCGAGCTAAAGTAGCCATCTAACGTTCACTTAACATTAGGAAGCTACAATAATAAAAATTCAAAATACGCCACATAGGATAGACATGAAAAAAATATGGAATTTTATATCATCAATGAGGCTGACCGCCTTTTTACTGACAGTTTTTGCTGTTGCTATAGCCGTTGCGACCTTTATTGAGAGTGATTTTAGCACACAAACTGCACAGGCCGAAGTCTACAGTGCACGGTGGTTTGAGGTGCTGCTGGTGATGATCGCCATAAACCTTATGACCTCTATGGTGCGCCATTCGATGCTGCAGCAGAAAAAGTGGAACATCGTCCTTTTTCACGGCTCGTTTCTGGTCATTTTGCTCGGTGCTGCCATCACCCGCTATGCAGGGTACGAGGGAAGTATGCACATCCGCGAAAATGAGACAGAAAACCGCATCACGACGCAAGAGAGCTATATCCGCGCACTGTTTGAAAAAGAGGGGAAAAAACTTGAATTCAAAAAAGAGATCTTCTTTTCCGAGCTGAGTACCAACCGTTTTGACGAAACTGTCAATGTCGGCGAGGAGAAGGTTTCTATCACACTGCAGGAGTACATCCCCAATGCGGTGCTTGAGATGGTAGAAGACAAGGAAAATGGCAAGGCGCTTTTGGAGTTTATGATCACGGTTGAGGGCGCACCCCAGCAGATCACACTGACGCAAGGAGAGTTTTTTGAAGCAGCCGATCTTATTTTGAACTTCGGCGCAGACGTGAAGTCTGAAAAAGCAATGATCAACATTAGGCTTGAGGGTGAAGAACTCTATATGTCGCATTCGATAGCAATGACAACCCTGGATATGGGAACGCGTGAAAGCGCCACGCTCGAAGCCAGCGAGAAGAACGCACTGAAAACGCGCACCCTCTACCAGACTGACGGCACCAATTTTGTCATGCGAAACTTCCATCCCTATGTGCTGGAGAAGCTAGTTTCGAAAAAGGTCAAGGGAAGCCGAAGCCGCATTGAAGATGCGCTGAGATTGAGTGTCGGCTATAAGGGCAAGAGCAAAGAGGTGGTTTTAGTCGGCTCTTCGGGCAATATCGGAATGGAAAAAACAGTCAACTTTGATGGCATGAAGGTGGAGCTCTCTTACGGCGCCGCGATCAAGACCCTTCCATTTGCTCTTAAGCTTGTTGATTTTCAGCTTGAGCGCTACCCGGGTTCGATGAGCCCCTCTTCGTATGCGAGTGAAGTAATCCTGATCGATAAAGAAAAGAATATCAATATGCCTTTTAGGATCTATATGAACAATATCCTCGAACACCGCAATTTCCGTTTTTTCCAATCCTCCTTTGACCAGGATGAGAAAGGAACAATTCTCTCGGTGAACAATGATCCAGGAACCCTGCCGACTTACATCGGCTACACCATGCTTGCTATAGGAATGTTCAGCGGCTTCTTTACTCCCGGCGGGCGTTTTAGAAAGCTGATGAAAAAAGGGCAAGGATATGCAAGCAAGCGCGAATCTTTGGCGGCGGCCTTCTTGGGACTTCTGCTCCTGCTCAACCCGGGTCAGGCCAAGGCCGAGGATGTCAATCCTCTGGTACAGGTCATCAACTCCTTCGATAAGGCGCATGCGGAAAACTTCGGCAAGCTCGTCACGCAGGACAGTGCAGGGCGCATGAAACCGCTTAACACCCTCAA
The DNA here is from genome assembly GCA_014859655.1 of Campylobacterales bacterium. Classification (GTDB taxonomy): domain Bacteria; phylum Campylobacterota; class Campylobacteria; order Campylobacterales; family Sulfurimonadaceae. The sequence goes on along the minus strand of JACUTT010000001.1, from coordinate 102,143 downwards.
TGTCGAGATTGTCAACAAGGTCCGCGGCGAGGTGATAGAGGGCATGAGTGCGGACCAGATGGTACTGGGAATGATGGTGCGTCCGGAAGTCTGGAGAGAGATCAACCTAATCAAGACAAAAAATGACGAGATCAACAAGATCCTCGGTGTTGATGAAAAGAGCAAGTATGCCGCCTTTTCTCAGTTTTTGGAGGTTCCGCAGGAGCTTCAGGGCTACAAGCTAGAGCAGTATGTTTCCGAGGCTATCCAAAAGTCACCCGCAGAGCGCAACAAGTTTGACAAAGAGATATTGAAAGTCGATGAGCGTTTTAACATCATCTATATGGTCTTTACCGGCTCTATCTTCAACCTTTTTCCAAAACCCGAAGACGAGAACAACAAATGGTTTGCAACGATAGAGGCCCTGCAGACATTTCCTCCCCAAGAGGGGATGAAGGTTCGCGAGGCCGCCGTGGCCTATTTCATGGGAATAGAAGAAGCCTTGCAGACGGGTGACTGGGCGAAGGCAGATGAGGGTCTTGAGAAGATTTCTGCCTATCAACAGGCTTTTGGCGCGGCGGTCTACCCGAACGAGACCAAGATAAAGGCGGAGATCCTCTACAATAAATACAATATCTTCGCCTCCTTGATGCCCTTTTATCTGGTGATGGGACTTGTTCTTTTGGTACTGAGCTTTGTCAAGATCATCAAACCGAAATTCAAACTGCAGATCTTTTCAAAATCGGCGATGGCGCTTCTGATAGTCTTCTTCGTACTGCATACCATAGGACTACTCACGCGCTGGTACATCTCGGGCCATGCGCCCTGGTCAAACGGCTATGAGTCAATGATCTTTATCGCCTGGGCAACGGTTCTGGCTGGCTTTATCTTCTCTCGCAACTCGCCAATCACACTGGCCGCTACGGGAGTTTTGTCGGGGCTCATCCTCTTTGTCGCTCACCTGAACTGGCTGGATCCTCAGGTGACGACGCTAGTACCTGTACTGAAGTCTTACTGGCTCTCTATCCACGTTTCGATGATCACCTCGAGCTACGGCTTTTTGGCTCTGGGCGCGCTGCTCGGATTTATCGTGCTGATCCTCTTTACCCTTCGCAACAAAAAGAACGAGGCCCGCATCAACCTCTCCATCCTGGAGCTGAACACCATCAACGAGATGAGTCTGATCGTCGGCCTTGTTCTGCTGACGGTGGGCAACTTTTTGGGCGGTGTCTGGGCGAATGAGTCCTGGGGACGCTATTGGGGCTGGGATCCAAAAGAGACCTGGGCACTGGTAAGCATTCTGCTTTATGCGGTTGTGATCCACTTGCGTTTTATCAAGGCGATCTATACGCCTTTTATCTTCGCGACCGTCTCTTTGCTGACCTTCTCCTCTATCGTGATGACCTATTTCGGGGTGAACTACTACCTTGCAGGACTTCACTCTTACGCCAAGGGCGACCCGGTGCCGGTACCTGATTTTGTGCCGTGGACCTATATGATCATCTTCGCCCTTATTCTTGTTGCTGCACGCAACCGCAAGATAGAAGAGGCGTAGAGTTTTTTACGATTTTTTTACGGCAGCAGAGTAAAATATGCTATTCAATAAATACGGGAGTTTTAATGACCAACTTTTCTAAATACCTAAGTTCTCTTCTTGGAACAGCGCTGCTCTGTGTGGCTTCATTGTCGGCCGCCGATGAGTTTAAAGCCTTCCCGATATTTACCGATGACAACTGGAAAGCCAATGTTGAAGTCGCAGCGGTCGTTGCTCATGTAAATTTTGACCGTGCCGGTGTAAAAGACGGCACGGTTTACGGCCTTGACCTCTCTTTTGACTGTCCCGTCTTTACCCTTCCTGGTGAGCATCTGCTTAGACAGCAGCTCACCCTTAGCCGCTACGACAAAAGCGGCCTACAGGTTACGACGATTGAGATGAACCCTTACTACTTTGTCGATCTCTCCAAAGACCTTGTCTTGGGTTTCGGTCCCGGAATAGGTGGTGTGCATGCTGATGTTGATAGAGGAGAGAGCCAATGGCTTTTTGCTGTTCAGGCCGGAGCGGGAGTGAAGTACTATATTGATGATTTTTTGATCGGTGCTGACCTTCGTTACCAGTGGACGGCCCAGAAAGAAGTGGGCGAGCTGGATAATATGCGTCTGCTGCTTAAAGCCGGATACCGCTTCTAGTTTCCTGCTGATATCCGTGAGGGTACCGGCGCTAATGCCTCTACAATCTCTTAAATATTTCCTCTTTTTTGCATTACACCTACAACTAAAGGTATGATATCGTGGCTCTTGGTCTTGCTGACAAAGTCGTCGGCTCCGAGTGCTTCAGCTTCGCGTTTGTTATTTTCACCTGTCATAGAGGAGTTGACGATAATGGGAATATTGCGTGTTTCTGAACTCTCTCTTAGAATTTTGATGACCGTAAAACCGGACATCTCCGGCATTTCGATGTCGGTGATAACGGCAGGGATAATGCTTTTGTCTTCGAGGGAATTGATATGCTCAATAAGAAGTCTTCCGTTATTGAAGATGCGGTGCTTGATATGAGCCCTGTCGAGAATATTGCGCAGGTGGGTTTGGGCAACCTTGGAGTCTTCGGCGATCAGGATCTCCCCGTCGAGGAGTTTTTGCGGGATGACCAGGTCTTTAAGGTTTTCAGGCGACTCGTCGACATTGACCATAGCAGAAGGGATGACATCGGCCAGAAGCTGCTCAAAGTCCAGCACCATACAGATGCTCCCGTCTTCAAGACGGGTGTCATTGACGACTTTTGAATGGTTTTGCATGTTGTAACTGTCGGGCGCGTGCATGGCCGACCAGTTCTTCTTGATGACACGGTAGGCTTCCATGATCCGAAGACCGATAATGATCCCGTTAAAATCGCAGATAAGAAAGCGAGAGCGCGGAGTATCCTCACGTGCTATCGAGTGGCCCAGCCAAAGCGGAAGATTTAAGATAGGAATCTGCATACCCCGGAGTACAACGGTTCCCTCCAGCAGAGGATGGGCCGAGGGGATCTGCGTGAGAAAATGATTTTTTGCTTCGACGACTTCTCGTGTTTTGAAGACATTGATGGCATAAAAAGGGGTGTCTTCACCCGTAGAGGCCTTAAATACAAGAAGCTGCACCTCATTGTTTTTAGCAAGCTGTGTCGAGGCATCGACGTGATCCATTAGTGACATAATTGTTTCCCTGAGCAAGTTTTGTCGAAGATTATAACATAGAAAAAGAGTGTATTTTATAAAAAAACTTTAAGCAAATATCATCTTCAATTTGCAGGCTTGTTTAGGTATAATTTTCGTATGAAAAATATAATTTTATGGATAGCAATATCAGTGTATGCGATGGGATCAGAATACTACTCTAAAGCAGAACCGTACAGGTTTTACACCCTTCAGGCAAGTGTTTCGGGTCTGATCGTCAAAGCGGATGAGAACATGGAGGGAAAGATTCTCTCTAATGAAGCGTTTATCATCATTGATGACGAGATCGACCGCAAAGAACTGAATCTTTTGGACGAAAAAAAGAGCAACCTGCAAAGAAGTCTGGAGCTCAATAAAAAGATGGCGGCCAACCTTGAGATGATCATTTCGAGGAAAAATGAGAATTACGAAAGGATTAAAGATCTTCCGATAAAATCAACTATTGAAAAAGACAAGGAGTTCTTTGATCTGGCCAATACGCAAAACCAGCTCCTCTCGACACTTGAGAAGATAGAGACGATAGCCTCACAGTTAAACGATACGCAGTTGCGTTTGGAACAGCTGCGCTATTCACTCAAAAAGAAGCATCTTGAAGCAAAGGGGATGGTCTTGTACAAGCTGTATGCGAAAAAAGGGCAGGTCGTCGCACCGGGGATGAATCTGGCAGAAGTGGCTGACATCACAAAGGCCAAGCTCACACTCTTTTTGAACAGCGATGAGCTTGACGGAGTGCGTGAGAAGAAGATATATCTTAACGACAAGGCAAGCGAATACACGATCGACAAGATCTGGCCGCTGAGTGATGAAGAGCACATCTCCTCCTACAAGACAGAGATACTCATAGACGCACCAAAGCAGTTTTCGGCCTTATACAAAATAGAATTTAAATAAAAGGATGTTCGGATGTTGAAAGAATTAGAAGAGCAATACGTTTTACCGACCTACACACGCAACTACACCAACTTCGTAAGTGGCAAAAATGCTGTTTTAAAAGATGAGAACAACAAAGAGTACATCGATTTTACCTCAGGCATCGGCGTTGTCAGCGTTGGCCACGGAAACGAGAGAGTCGCCAAGGCGATCTGCGAGCAGGTAAGCCGCATCACACACATCTCAAACCTCTACGCAATAGAACCGCAGGCAAAGTGCGCGCAGCGTATCGTAAGACAAAGCGGTTACGACATGAAGTGCTTTTTCGCCAACTCGGGAGCTGAGGCAAACGAGGGCGCCATAAAGATCGCGCGCAAGTACGGCGAGGTCGAAGGGCAGGTGAAGCGCTACAAGATCATCACGCTTGACCAGTCCTTTCACGGCCGTACGATCACCGCGCTCAAGGCAACCGGCCAGGAGGCGATGCACAACTATTTTGGTCCCTTTCCCGACGGTTTTACCTATGCCAAAGATATTGATGCGATCGAGGGGATGATCGATGAGCATACCGTCGCGGTTATGATCGAAGTGGTCCAGGGCGAGGGCGGGGTTCAGCCACTGGATAAGGTTAAAGTGCAGGCACTTGAAAAGATGCTTAAAAAAAGAGACATCTTGCTGATCGTCGACGAGGTCCAGACGGGAGTCTACCGAACCGGTGAATTTCTGGCCTCGAATCTTTATGAGATCACACCGGACATCATCACCATGGCAAAGGGGCTTGGCGGCGGCGTGCCCATAGGCGTTGTGATGACGACCAAAAAAGAGATCTTCAAAGCAGGCGACCACGGTTCGACCTTTGGGGGCAACTACCTCTCGACGACCGCGGCCAACACAGTACTGGATATTCTGGAAGAGTATAAGAACAGCGGCGAGCTTGACCGTATGCTAATTAAGTTTGAACTGCATCTGAATGCACTTTTTGAGAAATATCCGAAGATCTTCAGCTCAAGTGTAGGCTTTGGAATGATGCGCGGTTTACGTGTCGTTGATGCGCCGACCCTGGCCAGCATCATCAAAACAGGGCATGAAAAAGGGGTCCTTGTCCTCAAAGCGGGACGCAATACTCTGCGCCTTCTGCCGCCGCTTACGATCACCGAGGTTGAGATTATCGAAGGATTTAAGCGATTAGATGAAGCACTTAGCACTCTGTAGCGTTCTGCTTTTTGGCGCCTTGAGTGCAGAGGAGTTGGAGTCGTATGTATCCGGGCTTAAAAGCAAAGAGTTTGCCTATGAGCATGAAAAGGCGGATCTGGAGAGAAAGAAACTCAGAGACTCCTGGATCCAACCCCTGCAGATGCGCTATAGCATCTCAAAAAGCAATCCCTATAATGAACTGGGCGTGCAAACGCAAAAGACGCAAAATGCGGCCATCGTCATGGACCAGCCCATCTTCAAAAGTGGGGGGATCTACTATGGCATCAAGTTCGCCCAGGCCTCTTATAGATACAACAGCTACAGCATAGATGCCGCCAGACGCAAGCTGATCAAGGAAGCGGTTGCGCTGCTGATGCAGATCCGCCAAAATACGCTGGGCATACAAAAGCAGGAACTTCAGATCGACAATGCCCACATCAACCTGGAGCAAAAAAGAGAGCAGTATCTCAACGGCCAGCTCGATTCGGGTTTCTTGAACAGCGCCATTATCGAAAAGAACAGGGCTATGCAGGTCTTGTATGACCTGCAGACAAATCAGGAGCGTCTTGTCTCGAAGTTTGAAGCGATCAGCGACCTTGACTACAAAGAGGCCCGTATTCCCAGCCTAAAGCTGATTGGCGAAGAGTCCTTTTTAGAGAATAATGTCGACATCAAACAGATACAGAGTGAAAACGAGAGAGACTCCTATGGCATCAACGTTACCGCGGCTAAATACCTGCCGACGCTCAGTCTCACTGCAGGTTATAACTGGGACAAGCTTGAAAATCCCTCTTTTGAAGGAATTCAAAATTTGCAGAGTCCTCCTGAGACAAAATATTATAATTATGGACTAAAACTGACGATGCCGCTGGATTTTAACACTTTCAGAGACATTGAGTTGAGCCGTGTGGGTTACCTTAAATCCCTGGTTCTGGTGGATGACGCGAAGCGCGAGTTCAGCGCTTTGTATGCGCAGGTGATGCAGAATATGAAAAATTTTGACAAGAAGATCGCTCTTTCAGAAGAGAACACTGCACTCTACAGCACGCTTTTGGCTGACACCAAAGCGCTCTATAGCGCCGGCTACAAGACGGAGTATGATGTCAGAAACCTTGCCAACTCCGTAGAGATCGAAGGGTTTGAACAGAAAATATTTGAGCTGGAGAAGCAGCTGGAGCTCTTAAATCTATATGAAAAGTTTATCAATGACGAGGTTTAGCGACTATATGCACGACTGGCTCTACGGGGAGCGAGGCTACTACACGCAGTACAAAGAGATCGGAAAGGCGGGCGACTTCTACACCTCGGTGAGCGCTTCAAAGTTTTTTGGCGGGACGATCGCAAAGCATATCATCTCTGTTATCGATGAGGGTTTTTTACCCAAAGAGACAACGATCTGCGAGATCGGTGCGCACAAAGGCTATCTTCTGGCGGATATCGTGCAGTTTATCTATACGCTGCGGCCCGAGCTCTTGCAGTCACTCTCCTTTGCTATAGTAGAGCGCTTTGACTTTTTGCAAGAGGAGCAGAAGCGCTATTTTGAGCAGTCCTTTGGAGATGCGGTCAGACTGAAACAGGTTAAATCGCTCTCGGAACTTCAGCTCAAAAGCGCTTTTTTTGTCGCCAACGAGATCTTCGATGCCTTCAGCTGCGAGCTCTTCTATAAAGGCAAGATAGGCACGCTAAAAGAGGGGAAGATCGTTTTTGAGCAAGAGGATGCCTGGGTCAGCGAACAAGCGGAAAAATACCACAAAGACAGGGGCGAGATCGCGCGCGGCTATGAAGCGTTTGCCCGCGAGATGAGTGCAGCGGCGCAAATATTTGAGTTTATGACCTTTGACTACGGCGAAATGCAGGCCCGGCCCGATTTCTCCATACGCGTCTATAAAGAGCATGAGGTCTTTGCGCTCTTTGACGAGACGATAAATCTAAACGAACTCTTCGGGACTTCGGACATCACCTATGACGTGACCTTTGAGCACCTCAAAGATGCCTATACTGAAGTCGGCGTAGAGATGTTTTCTTACAAGACGCAGGCTTTAGCTATGGTCGACATGGGACTTTTGGAGCTTTTGGAGATCCTCAAAGAGCACGGCGGAGAGGAGCTTTATCTGCATGAGCTTGAACGTGCCAAACAGCTTATTCTCCCCTCGTTTTTGGGCGAGCGTTTTAAGATGATGAGTTTTAGAAAACACTTTAAAAAGGAGAAAATATGAGACTAAAAGTTAACGGTGAAACAAAAGAGTATGAGAGCGAATTAACGCTTTTAGAGATGATGAAAAAGCTTGGTATCTCCGACAAGGTGATGGCGGCCGCCGTCAATATGAATATTGTCAAACAGGAGTCATGGAAGACGTATCTGCTAAAAGATGAGGACAAGGTCGAGCTCCTGGACTTCGTCGGCGGAGGCTGATAAGCCTTTAGGGCCTGCCTGCCTCGATGGCCACGACGGCAATAGCATAATCGCCGTCATGTGAGATAGAGAGGGATATGTCTAAGATTTTATATTTTTGCAGAAGTTCTTGTGCCAGAGAGATCTGGGGTGCGCCTTTTTCACTTTTAAAAAGCACGATATCATGGAAGCTACACTCTCTTCCTATCCCCGTCCCCAGCGCCTTTGAACAGGCCTCTTTGGCTGCCCAGAATCCGGCTGCCGTTTTTGGATTTTTAACAAGAAGCATTTCGTCAGGGGACAAAAAACGCAGAAGAAACTTGTCGCCAAAACGCTCTATAGAGCGCTTCATGCGATCAAGCTTGATAAGATCGACGCCTACCATCTGCCTACTGAACTACAAATTCAGTAAAATAGACATTTCTGATATTTCCATCGCGCAGGCGAAGGTTCAGCTGGTTGACGATCTGCTCTTTGAGGTTGTCTTTGCCCTTGGCAGTGGAGATCTCTTCAAGCGTTTTTGAGGAGAGAAGACGGATCACCGTGTCACGTACCACTGCTGTTTTGCTCTCAAGCTCAGACGCCACTTTTTCTTCGTCAAGTTCAAGGTTTAGCTGTACCTTTAGGTAGCGTCGTCCACTGTCGCTTAGCAGGTTGACCGTAAAGGAGTCCAAAGGAAACATCGGACCGATTTGCATAGATTCCATTGACTTCCTCGGTTTCTCTTTTGCGGAGGGAGCGCTGTTTTGTGTCTGTTCGTTATCTCCGCCGGACAAGATGGCGACCACCGCTCCGACGATCAACAGTACGAGGACAAGTGCGACAATAATGATGATCAATACAAGGTTGCTTGACTTTTTTGCTTCAGTGTTCTCTTCTTTCTCTAATTCAGCCATACTTTTATGCTCCTTGGGATCTTTGCGCTTATTATAGCCAAGATGAGCGATTTTTACACGCCTTGCCGGGGATTTCAGACATTATTTTTTATTATTTCGTTACAATTTGCTAAAGAGCTTGGCTCTAGTTTTCAGTGGAGTTGAGTGTGATAACAGAAAATTTTTTTTCGGCCATTGGTTCACCTATTGTAAAAAGTGTAGGAGTGCTCAATAGTCTTGGGACATTTCTGCTTTTTCAAGCGCGTGTTTTCCCCCTGATTTTTACAACCTTTTCCCGCACAAAGCTTCTTATGAAACAGATCGAACTTATTGGCATCGGTACGGTGGGGGTAGTCGCCTTGACGGCTCTGTTTACCGGCATGGTTGAGGCTATTCAGCTCTATAACGGATTTCATGATTTTGGCGTTGAAAACTTCATGGGATACACGATATTTGTTTCCATCACAAAAGAACTGGGACCTGTTTTCGCAACACTGATGCTGATATCGCGTGCAGTGAGTGCGATGGCTGCTGAACTGGGAACAATGCGGGTGACAGAGCAGATCGATGCGATCGAGACCCTGGGCGTAGACTCAAAAAAATACCTGATTGTTCCGCGTATCGTCGCGACAACACTCTCTTTGCCGATGCTCGTTTTGGTCTTTGACTTTGTCGCGATCACCAGCGCATTCTACATATCGACTGTTGTCTTGGATATCAATCCTATCGCTTATCAGGACACGATTATGCGCCTTGGCCATTTTAGTGACATCGGAACAGGCCTGATAAAAGCAGCCGTTTTTGGATTTATTGTCAGTTCTATCGGTACCTACATCGGTTACTTTACCCGAGGCGGTGCTAGAGGAGTGGGGCTGTCGACCATCCATGCGGTTGTTTACTCTGCAGTCTCTATCTTTGTAGCCAACTACTTTTTGTCATCTTTCTTTTTGTTCCTGGGTTGGTGAGCCCGGACAGAAGAAAGAAGAGGTGTTTACATCGAAACCCCGGAAGCCTTGCTTAAGGAGATAAACTCATATTTGTCCGGATCATAATACTCAATGTTCCCATTTTCTATATCGTAGCACCACCCATGGATGTAGAGTTTGTCATTTTTAAGCTTCTCTTTTACAAAAGGGTAGGTCATCAGGTTTTCGATCTGTGTGATGATGGAAAGCTTCTCCGTCAGACGCAAAAGTTCCTCTTTGTCGGCATTAGGCCCCAGGCTTATTTTAGCCATAGACTTTGCTTTTTCACCCAGATCAAGCCACTTATTAACGTGGACCAAGGAGGGGTCGCTTAGAGGTTCATGCAGGGCTTTACAGGCGCCGCAATGGGTGTGTCCGCAGATGATAATCTCAGCGACATTCAAAACCGAAACAGCGTACTCGATGCCTGCCCCGGTTCCGTGGTAGTCCTCATCTACTTTATATGGCGGCACAAAGTTTCCGACATTTCGGATAACAAACAGATCGCCCGGATTGGACTGTACCATAAGGTCGGGAATGACACGTGAGTCTGAACATCCGATAAATAGAGCCTTTGGGCGCTGTCCTTTTGTTGCGAGCCGGAGAAGTTCTTCTTCATGTTTTTTAAAATAGACACGCTGAAAAAGTTCATTTCCTTCAGCAAAACTGCTAATATTCATAAGGTTCCGTTCTAAAAGGGTGTCTGTCTATTTACAGGTTTTTATGTCTAACTTCTTCATCAGTTTTTCAAACACAGCGCCGGCATCGCGGTCGTAATCATCGTGGTACTCAATAATGATGAGTTTTCGTCCGTCGCTGGTTTTGGACGTGTAGATCAGAGGCAGAAGAGAATATTGCGGCGTGATCTCGGCGATCGCCTCATTGATCCTTTTTTCTTCGTCGCTGTTTGCACAGGCAAGGGAGAGTCTGCTATAGCGCTCTTCTCCGCGGTGTTCAGCGTCTATCGAACATTTGTCCATGTAAATTGCCTTTCTTTTTTAGTAAGCAGATTATACAGAAGAAATGGTAAATCTACGCAAAAACACGAACATCTACAGCTTGCACAATTTTTGTGAAGAGATAAAGACGGGTGAAAGAATTTTTCTTTTATAATCGTCTATTATGAGGCAGACTGAAAATATTTATATCGGTTTCAAGGAGAAGACTCTTTTCTGCTTGGGTGCATGGCTGACGCCAAACCTCGGCCTTGTCGAAAAAGAGTTTGCCAAGCTCGTTCTTCCTTCGTATGAAGATCTTGCTATGGACCTCTCTGCTCTTGATGCGTGCGATGTCAACGGCGCGATTCTTTTGCATGCGCTGATAGAGAGACTGCGTAAAAAAAAGATCACCGTCATACTATACAATCTTCCCTCCGAGGCCGAGCATCTCTTAAATATTACACGTCTGAGTGAAGAGGCTTCTTTGTCTGCAATACGCGCTAAGGAGAGTCTGTTTGCCACTATAGGTGCGGGCGCTTATCGTGTCTATCTGGGCCTCACAGAGTACCTCTCCTTCAGCGGCCAGTTGGCATTTTCCCTTTTTTACGCCCTTCGCTATCCCTCTTCGTTTCGCATCAAGGAGATGCTCAGAAGCATCCAGGAACACTCCATAAAAGCGCTTCCTATCGTACTTTTGACCAGTATGCTTATTGGTCTTGTCATCGCCTATCAGAGTGCTCTGCAGATTCAAAAGTACGGGGCAGATATCTTTGTGGTCGACATGCTGGTCATCTCGGTCACACGCGAACTTGCCCCTTTGATCGCAGCAATTGTTATCGCCGGGCGCAGCGGTTCGGCCTATACCGCGCAGCTGGGCGTGATGAAGATAACCGAAGAGATCGACGCGATGCGCACGATGGGCTTTGATCCCTTCCGCTTCATCGTTCTTCCCAATGTGCTTGCCCTGATGATAGGGCTTCCCATGATCATTTTCTTGGCCGATATCATGGGTATAGCGGGGGGAATGCTTGCGGCCAGAGTGGAGTTGGGTATCACTGTTCTTGAGTTTGTCGGCCGGATGGAAGAGATCTTTAATATCAATCACCTTTTCGTAGGCCTGATAAAAGGCCCTTTTTTCGCTCTGATCATTGCCAGCATCGGAAGCATGCGTGGCATGGCCGTAGAAAACTCCACCGACAGTATCGGCATAAACACCAAGGCAAGTGTCGTCAGCGCCATCTTTATGGTCATCATCTGCGACGCCATCTTTTCGATCATCTTCTTGGAGCTGGGAATATGAAAGCGCCTGTTGTGCGCGTCAGAAACGTCTCGACGCGTTTTGGCGAGTATCTTGTACATGATGATATCAGTTTTGATATTTATGAGGGGGAAATCTTCGGCCTGCTTGGTCCCAGCGGCTACGGAAAATCAACGATGATGCGAGAGATGATCCTTCTGCAAGAGCCGGATTCGGGCAGTATCGAAGTGCTGGGAAAAGAGGTGTGGAAGCTGGGCGAGAAGGAGGCGGTCGAACTGCGCAAACAGTGGGGCGTGGTCTTTCAGGAGAGCGCGCTTTTCTCCTCCTTGAGTGTTGAGGAAAATATTGCCCTTCTCTTGAGAGAATACACAAATATGAGCCCCTCTCTGATACGACGGGTAGTCGCGACAAAACTGGAGATGGTTGGGCTCAGCCAAAGCGATGGACGCAAATACCCCTCCGAACTCAGCGGAGGAATGAAAAAAAAAGCAGCCTTGGCCCGGGCCCTGGCGATGGATCCGAAACTGCTTTTTCTGGACGAACCGACATCCAGTCTTGACCCCGTTTCGGCCGCAGAGTTCGACAGTCTCATCCTTTCGCTCCGAGAGCTTTTGGGACTTACAATCGTCATCGTCACCCACGATCTTGCATCGATCCGAAAGACACTGGACACGATGGTCCTCTTCGCCGATAAAAAAGTGATCGCCAGAGGCACTTTGCAAGATGTGCTTAAAACCAGGCATCCGATTATAGAGAGTTTCTTTTTACAGTAGGGAGTAAAAGATGAATAACAGGGTCAATTATACGCTCATAGGAGCCTTTGTAAGCGTCGTCAGTCTACTATTTTTTGCCGGAATTTATTGGATCGTCAAGCCTAGTAGCGATGAACAGGTCTCTCTTTACGGTCTTTTAGTCACTGAGTCGATCACAGGGATAAATATAGGAACAAGCGTAAAGTATCAGGGGCTTGAAGTGGGGAGGGTGAAAAGTTTCACGATCAACCCGAACAACCCGCGCGAGATCATGATGACGTTGGAGATACGGCGAGACGTGCCTATTCGAGACGGAGTGATGGCCTCCATCAAGCCTCAGGGCATTACCGGGCTCTCTTTTATTGATGTTCAGGTGCAAAGCAGAGCAACACCCCTTCAAAAGATCTATTTTCTTGGACGAGACTATACGGTGATCCCTTTTAAGCCCTCGCTTTTGGGAAGCCTAAGCAACTCTGCCGAGGAGATTACCCAAACACTCAAGGATATTTTGAACAAAATAGACAAGACTCTGGATGTGAACGGGGAGGGCTCAAAGACGATTGTAGATGAAGTCGGCCTTCTTGGCCGGCAGCTAAATAAGCTTTTCAGCGACAAAAATATAGAAAATACCTCCGCCTTTATTGCCAACACAAACACCCTCGTAAGCAACAGCGACAAGATGATAGCGGAGTACAATGTTGTTGCACATGAGGCCAGAGAGACGCTGCGGACGCTGAAAACCTCTATAGAAAAGAACGAGTACAATCTCAAAAAGATAGCAGGAACCCTTCCTTGGGAGACTGGCCTGCTGCTGGGCGAGGTCAGATCGCTGATAAGAGAGCTTTCAGAAGCGATAGAGAAATTTGAAGAAAATCCGAATGCGTTGTTGTTTGAATCGACGACACCCACAGCCGGACCGGGAGAGTAAATATGCGACTTTTATCAAGCTTGTTGTTCTTATTAGTACTTATCAGCGGCTGTTCACTCCGTCCCGAAATAAAACCGCCTATTACGCGCTACTATCTGCAGCCCGAGATCGTGCCTGCCTGTATGCCGGAAAAGAGCAGCAAGCTGCTTCAATTGAGCTTTGTCGATGCGATTCCCTCGCTCATGGGCAAAAATATTATCTACAAAAAGTCCGACTTCAAAACGGGCAGTTATCTCTATAGCAAATGGGACCAGAGCCCGCGCCATGGTATTATGAGCTCACTCTACGCGGCCCTTAAAGAGCAGCAGCACTACAGTGAGGTTGTCTACAATACGCCTATAGAGAGTGATCTGACGCTCGAGATAAAAGTGATGCAGTTTGAACAGAGTTTTGCGCAGAACGCAGACTCCTACGCTATAGTAAGCATTGATGCGCTGCTCTACGAGAATCAAAGCCGAAAGCTTCTCGGTAGCCGTTCCTTTGCATCAAAAATAAAAGCTGAGACAAATGATGCGCAGGGCGGGGTGAAGGCCATCAATAAGGCCTTGGGAAAGGCGCTTTCGGAGCTTGTCTGCTGGAGTGCGCAGAAGGGCGGCATGGAGTGAATTTTTAGAATATTGCTACGCAATTTACATTTTATGTTAAGCCGCCGGTGGTACGCTAGCGTACAACACCTCTGGTTTTCCCCCAAGGGGACTTCCTCGCTCCGCTCACAGCGCGTTCGGATCAACGCCCAGCAGTGGGCGTTGATTTATCCGAACTCACATCCAATCGATTAGTTTTGTTACTTCGTTGACCTCGTAGCATTTAAGGCCGAAGCTGTCGGTGGGCTTTTTGGCGACAATGGCTTTTGTAAATTTGTGCAGGGCCACTTCTTTTAGGCGCAGGTCAAGCTGGAAGACCTCTCGGACGTCGCCGACCAAAGAGACCTCGCCGATAAAGATCGTCTCTTTGGAGATGGCCCGGTTTCTAAAACTGCTGATGATGGCAGCGAGTACGGCGAGATCTGCGGCGGTTTCGGTGATCTTGATGCCCCCGGTGATATTGATGAAGACATCGTATTGGTTCAGGCCGATCTCGAGTTTTCGCTCCAACAGGGCAAGCAGCATATTTAAACGGTTGTTTTCAAAACCGGTGGCCTGGCGCTTTGGGTTGGGGGAGTGCGAGTCTGAGACGAGGGCCTGCACCTCAAGAACGATAGGACGTGAGCCCTCCATAATGACGGTCAGCGCGGAGCCCGGCTGGGAGTTGGTCTTGGAGAAGAAGCGCGATGAGATATCTTTGGCGGAGATCAGGCCCTCTGCCTTCATCTCAAAGACGCCGATCTCGCTGGTGGCACCAAAGCGGTTTTTAAAACCTCGTAGTATGCGCAGTTCCTGAGAGCTGTCCCCTTCAAAGTACAAGACCGTATCGACCATATGCTCCAAAATGCGCGGCCCAGCGATGGAGCCCTCTTTGGTGATGTGGCCAATGATGAAGATAGAGATCTTTCTCTCTTTGGCAATGCGCATCAGGTCAAAGGTGATCTGCCTTACCTGCGTGACCGAACCCGGTGCGGAGGTGATGGCTTCGGAGTAGAGTGTCTGGATGGAGTCGATGATGATGCACTCGTAGCGCCGCTGCGTCAGCTCAAAGAGCACCTGCTCGAGTTTGATCTCGCTGAGCAGAAAGAGATTTTCGCTGTTGGCGTTAAGACGATTGGCGCGCAGCTTGATCTGCCCTTCGCTCTCTTCCCCCGTGACGTAGAGGGTTTTCTTGCCCTGTTTGGCGATATTTGAGCCAATTTTTAGCAAGAGAGTGGATTTGCCTACGCCGGGGCTTCCGCCGATAAGAGTCAAGGAGCCCGGAACGATGCCCCCGCCCAGAACAAGGTCAAGTTCAACATCATCGCTAGAGAAACGCTCGACCTCTGTTTCGACGACTTCGGTGATCGCTTTTGCCTTAGCAGTTCCCGTAGGTGAGGCGGTGAGTTTTACGATCTCCTGCTGCTGCTCGCTGAGCTCAACCAGAGAGTCCCAGGCGCCGCAGTTGGTGCATTTTCCCATCCATCGCGAGGTGCTGAAACCGCAGTGCTGACACTCAAACAGTACATTTTTCTTTGCCATCAGTGTGCCTTATTCAGATAAGAGATAAAAGAGAGTGTAGTCAATAGACAGGTGCCTTGAGAGATAATATTGCAATATGCAATATTATCTCTCCTCTTCAGTGTAGATCGCATCCAAAAAGTCATTGACAAATTCACGCTTGTCAAAGGCCAGCAAGTCTTCGGGTTTCTCGCCGATGCCGATGTAGAGGATAGGGATCTCTAGTGCAAAGGCGATGCTGAAAACAGAGCCGCCTTTGGCCGTGCCGTCGAGCTTGGTGATGATGATTCCGTCGATGGAGATCATCTCATTAAAGGCGCGTGCCTGGTCTATGGCTGAGTTTCCCTGTGTGCCGTCGAGGATCAGGATCTTTTCGTGCGGTGAACCCGGGTGGGCCTTGTCGCAGATGCGTACGATCTTTTTGAGCTCGTTAGCAAGGTTTGTCTGCGTATGCAGGCGCCCGGCGGTGTCGATGATGACATGGTCAAGGTTTTTGGCTTTGGCTGAAGCGATGGCGTCAAAGGCTACGGCAGAGGGGTCATGTCCCTGCTGCGTTGCGACAATGGGTACGCCGATCTTCTCGGCCCAGCGGGTGAGCTGTTCGATAGCGGCCGCTCTGAAGGTATCTGCGGCACCGAGCATGACGCTTTTTCCCTCATTGAGGTATTTTTGGGAGAGTTTGGCGATGGTGGTTGTCTTTCCTGCGCCGTTGACACCGATGATGAGCTGTACTTTGGGGGAGACAAAGGCTTTTTCATCGTAATAGGTCCAGTTGAAACAGGCCAGAAGCTTTGACGCGAGTTGTTCGCGCGTGACCTCACTGTAGGGGATCTCGGAGAGGATCTTTTCGATCAGGTCATAATGGACGTCGGATTCGAGGAGAATATCCTCAAGCTCCTCTTTTGTGAGCCTAGTTTTTCTCTTGGGTATAACGGTTCGTATGGCGTCCGCTGTTTTGCTCAGCCCTTTTTTAAAAAATCCCAGCATTATTGTTTCAGTACTCTTTTGATATCGCTCTCGATCATCTCTTCAGGCACGGCGCCGATGTAGTGATTGATATATTTGCCCTTGTAGTACATTACCATCAAGGGAATAGGAAAGCCCTGGCCGACGTCGATACTGTTTGCTATAGTGCGGGAGAGGGCTCTGTTGTCTTGTGAATTAGAGATGGAATAATCCGCTCCGTACTTGTCTACAAACTCTTGAACATAGCTGTTTGGCTTGTCATCTTCAACCAAGATACCGATGATCTTGATCTGCTCTTTGTAATTTTCCTGCAGTGAGGCGAGATTGGGTGCAGAAGCGCGGCACGGAGGGCACCAGGTAGCAAAGATATCAAATAGTATGACCTTCTCTTCTAAGCCTTCCACCGTAAAAGCATTGCCGGCTTTGACGACTTTATAGCTTATGTCTTGGAGATCTTTGAGTTCGTAAGCGTTTGTAGAAACAAGTGAATCAGCCCCGCTATTACCTGATGAAGAGTCGCTGCAGCCTCCAAGAAGTAAAATTGTGCTTATCGCAATCGCTATATGTTTTAATGACATTTATAATTTCCTTTTGATATATTGTTGTCTGATCTTGCGGCATCTTAAATGTGAGAAGAGATTATAATAATTCAAGGCTTAATGTGAGTATAGATAAGGCATCATTTCGAAAAGTATGCATGAAAAGGCTAAAAGATGCCTCTTTGCGCGCGAAAAAGAGCAAAGAACATAAGCTTATTTCTGTCTTGGAAGAGATATTGCACGAGGTAGGCGCAAAATCCGTTTTATTTTATCTCCCCTTGTCTTTTGAAGTAGACCTG
This sequence comes from Campylobacterales bacterium, assembly GCA_014859655.1. Taxonomy (GTDB): domain Bacteria; phylum Campylobacterota; class Campylobacteria; order Campylobacterales; family Sulfurimonadaceae. The sequence goes on along the minus strand of JACUTT010000001.1, from coordinate 84,895 downwards.
CGATCATTATTGAAAAAAGCAAGGCGAAAGAGCATAAAATGCTATGTGCCGTTTATGGTGAGCGAAAGTTTTAAGATGGTAACATATCGGGGCCCACTAAAACTCGGTAATTTCGGGGTAAGTGAGCCAAATAATTCATTGTTAACTATAAAAAATATTGATGTTGCTATTGTGCCTGTTGTGGGAGTGGACACGGATGCAAAGCGAATAGGATTTGGCAAGGGAATGTATGACAGATTTTTTTCGAACCTTGCTGAAAAACCTCTCACTATTTTTGTTCAGCTTGATGAGTGCATCTGCAACACAAAAATAACAGATCACTATGATGTACAAGCAGACATTTATCTCACTCCAAAAAGTATAAAATATAGGAATAAAAATGTTAAATCAGATTCTCTTAGGCGGTGGGATCGCTACCGTCAGCGGAGTAGTCGGATTTTTGATCTCCAAAAAATTAAGCAGCGCGCAATTTGATATCTTTGTAGAGCAGGCCAAGGCCAAGGCTAAAGTGATCGAATCCGAAGCAGAACTACTGCTGCACAAGGCAAGTTTTAAAGCGCAAGAGATAGAAGCAAAAGCGCAGAAAAAATATGACGAGGCCGCAGAAGATGCTCGCAAAGGGCTAAAAGATCAGTTTAGACTACTCAAAGACAAAGAGGCAGATTTTGCTGAGTTTAAACAGACTGAGCTTCGACGCATCAAGTCAGAAGCATCGAAAACAGAAAATTTAAATCTGCAGCTTTCGCGTACTGTACGTTCAATGGAGAAGCAAAAAGAAGATTACGTCAGGCGCTCAGACGAAGCGATCAAGGTGCTAGAAGAAGGTGCGGGCTTGACACGCGATGAGGCGAAACGGCTTCTGCTGCAAAAGGTAGAAGAAGATTCGCGCTCCGATATCGCACATATTGTCCGTAAATACGAACAAGAGGCCAAGACTGAGGGACAGCGAAAGGCGAACTATATTCTGGCTCAGGCCACCTCGCGTTTTGCGGGCGAGTTCGCTTCTGAACGTCTTATTAATATGGTCCATCTGAACAATGACGAGCTTAAAGGGCGCATCATCGGCAAAGAGGGACGCAACATCAAGACCCTTGAGATGCTCCTGGGTGTGGACATCATCATCGATGAGACGCCAAATGCGATCATTTTAAGCAGTTTCAACCTCTATAGGCGTGCTATAGCGACGCGTACGATCGAGCTTCTTATCGAAGACGGACGTATTCAGCCGGCGCGCATCGAAGAGATCTTTGAAAAAGTGACGAATGAATTTGAGGAGTCTGTTCTCAATGAGGGCGAGCAGATAGCACGGGAGATGAATGTCACCGGCATTCATCCCGAGCTCTTGAAACTCATCGGACGCCTACGTTACCGTGCGTCCTATGGGCAAAACGCCCTGGCACACACGCTTGAAGTCGCCAACCTTGCCGGCATTATCGCGGCCGAACTTGGCGGGGAAGAGACCCTGGCCAAGCGCGCAGGACTGCTGCATGACATCGGCAAGGCGCTGACACATGACAAGGGCGGAAACCACGTCGATCTTGGCATCGAACTGGCCACCCTCTACAAAGAGGATCCTGTCGTCTTGAACGCTATTCCGGCGCATCACGGGCTTGAAGAGATCAAAAGTATAGAGTGTGCCGCTGTCTGTGCGGGTGACGCACTCTCAGCGGCACGTCCGGGTGCGCGGCGTGAGGTCTTGGAGAGTTATCTGAAGCGTCTCAAAGAGATCGAAGAGATCGCCTCTGAGAAGCAGGGTGTCAAGCAGGCTTATGCACTCAATGCGGGACGCGAAGTGCGCGTTATCGTCAATGCGGCGCTCTTGAATGACGACGAGAGCTCTCTGCTGGCCAAAGAGATCGCCCATGAGATCGAGACGAAGATGAACTTTCCAGGAGACATCAAGGTCAGTGTTATCCGCGAGAGCAGGGCAATCGAGTATGCGCACTAGCGCCCCCTTGGCCGTCTTTTACTTCTTGATCTTCACCAGGACCGCTCCGCGCAGGTCCCCCGTTTTGTAGCCTGTCGCCCTGTCCTGGGGATAGTGCTCGTTTATAAACTGGCTCAGCTCCGGATTCTTTGAGAGATCGCCATGGCAGGCAAGACAGAACTCTTTTTTAATCACCAATGGCTTGTAATACTTGTAAAACCTTCCATCTTCTTCAATAAGATATTCACCCAGTTTCCCCTCTTTGAGCATCTCCTGCATAGACTCCAAAACCCTGTGTTCATCCTCCTGAGGAGCATTGGCCGCATTGCGTACCTTCAGTGAGATGCGCTTGAGACTTGTCCCTTCGAGCTGATGAAGATTTACCTCTTCTGTCAGGGTCATCGCATTGCGATTGCAAAACTCTGCGGCTTTGACGAGGCCGTTTGTAGCGACCTCCTGCTTGAGTCTGGAGCCAAGCTGCTGAATAAGCTCTTGAGAGGCTCTCTCCCCGGTATCTAAAATCTCCTGAGGGATACCCTGTGCAAAGAGCAGCGGGCTTATTAGCAAAGAAAGCAGACGTATGTTTTTCATTTATTCCTCCGTTAGGTGCATTAAAGAGTCGTCATAGGGATCGGGGTGAAGGACCAGATTCCAGGCAAGGTTTTCGTCGATCTGTTTGATCTTGTCTTCGATGGCATCACATACGCGGTGTGCCTCAAATAAAGAGGTGGAGATATTGAAGACAAGATGGGCGCTGACAAAGGCATCTTTTCCCGTGCATCGTGTCAGAAGCTGGTGGTAGCTGGTGATGTTGGGGTTTTCTTCTATAATGCTCTTGATCTTGTCTACCGTCTCTTTTGGCATGGCCACATCCATTAGCACTAAAATCCCCTCTTTCATCAAGCCATACGCCGAATAGATGATATAGATAGCGATAGCGATACCTAAGATAGAGTCGATCATCTGGAAATTTGTAAAATGGATAACAACCAGGGCAAGAAGGATAGCCCCGTTAGAGTAGAGGTCAGTCTTGTAGTGCAGCGCATCCGAGCGGATGACCATGGAAGCGGTTTTTTTTGCCACATAGTTCAAGTACACGACCAGCGCCGCTGTGATCACCAAAGACAGGAGCATAACAAGGATGGACTCTTCCAGATAAACCGTCGGATGCTCGTGGATGAGTTTTTCTATGGCAGTATAGAAGATGTAAAGCCCGGAGACTGTGATGACAAAGCCTTCGATCACAGCAGCCAGGGCCTCTATTTTTCCGCGTCCGTAATTGAACTTATCGTCGGGCGCTTTTTCGGTGTTGTGCAGGGCAAAGTAGTTGAAAAGAGAGATGGCAAGATCGAGCATCGAATCTATGGCCGAGGCTAAGACGGCAACCGAGCCGCTGATAATCCCGATAAAGAGTTTGATCGAGATCAAAAGGGCGGCAGTCAAGCTCGCAATCACCGAGGCTTTTTTTTCTAGACGCATAGATCTCCAGTTGTTTTATTAGAAATATTGCATAATTCTATGAGAATTATTTTAGCAAATTATCGGTAATATTAGGCACTATTTTTAAGGGAAATGTGTGAATTTAGAAGAAATACGTCAAGAACGCCAAAAATGGATGACATGGAAAAACATTTTGCCCCTGCGTGAAGCGCTTGACGCACTCGAGAGCGTAGAGTGTGCGTGCAGTTTTGGCGATGTAGTGGGCATAAAAAGCCGCACTCCGATAGATGAAACCTTTGCGTCTGAAATAGAGCGTGTTGCCAAGATGATGATGCCTTGGCGAAAAGGACCATTTCAGATCTTTAATCTTTTTATCGACACGGAGTGGCAGAGTTTTTTGAAATACAATCTTCTCGAACCCCATTTTGATCTCAAAGGCAAGCGTGTTGCGGACATCGGCTGCAACAACGGCTACTATATGTTCAGGATGCTAGCACATGAGCCTTCAAAGATCGTCGGTTTTGACCCTTCCGCACTCTACAAGTGCCAGTTCGATTTTATCAACCATTTTATCAAAAGTGATATCAAATTTGAGCTTTTAGGCGTGGAGCATCTCCCCTTTTACGAGGAGAAGTTTGAAACTGTCTTCTGCCTGGGGGTGCTCTATCACCGTCCTGATCCTGTCGGGACATTGAAGGCGCTGGCAAAGGGGATGCAAAAGGGCGGCGAGCTCTTTTTGGACACCTTTATGATAGATGGCGAGGAGGATATCTGCCTGACTCCCGAAACCACCTACTCCAAGATACCCAATATCTATTTTGTGCCGACGATCAAGGCGCTTAAAAACTGGTGTCTGCGCGCAGGTTTTAGCGATATCGAAGTGCTCGCGGTAACCGTGACGACAGAAGATGAACAGCGCGCTACACCTTGGATAGAGGGAGAGAGTCTGGGAAGCTTTCTGGATCAAGAAGACCCCACAAAAACGGTGGAGGGTTACCCGGCACCCAAGCGTGTCTATATAAAAGCAATAAGGAAATAAGATGGCAGTGCAACGAAATAAAGAAAACATCGAAGAGACCGAAGAGAAGGTCGAGCCGGAAGGTTTATCGATCCTGCGTACCCATGAGTTGATCAACACCTACTATAGTGGTGAGCTGACAGAGTTAAGAGAGGGGTTTGCCAAAGTAAGCCTGATGACGAATGAAGAGATGCGTGTGGACAGCTACGGACTGATACACGGTGGTTTTATCTTCTGTGCGGCCGATTTTGCTGCTATGGCCGCGGTGAACGATCCAAATGTCGTGCTCTCTGCGGCAACAAGCACCTTTCTCTCTCCGGTACGCGTCTATGATGAGGTTGTCTTTACGGCAAAACTGCGCCACAAAGAGGGACGTAAGCGCGAGGTGATCGTAGTCGGCCATGTCTTGGATATCAAAGTCTTTGAAGCATCGATGAAGACGGTTATTTTGGACAAACATGTCTTGAAACTCGATCTGATGAATGCCATCAAAGAGTAATTTGTACTAGATCGCTCTGATCCAATAGTCCACATTTGCCTGCTCGGCCTTGATACTGGTCGTTCCGCCGTGGCCGGGATAGATTTTTTTGTCATAGTTGATGCGCTTGAACTTTTTCAGGCTCTCTTTCATCTGCGCTGCAGAGGAGAAGGGAAAGTCGCAGCGTCCTATGGAGCGTGCAAAGATAAAATCCCCGCTGAACATAGCATCCTCTATTTCTATCGTCGAACAGCCGGGACAGTGGCCGGGAAAATGGCGGAATTTGATCTTCACCCCCTCGATCATAAACTCCGCGTCCCCTTCTACCTCGACATCGGGAGTGGAGGGGGGAAGGCCGGGCATCATAGAGGAGCTTTTGAGCATGAAAACATCCCCCTTTGGGGTGTACAGAGGGATCTTGAGCTTCTCTTTGAGCTCCTGGTTTGACCAGACATGATCGAAATGGCCGTGGGTGTTCAAGATGGCAACGGGATTTTTCGCATGTTTCAGAACCCATTGCGTTGCCCCGATTCCGGGGTCGATGATAAAATCTTTTCCGTCAACGCTGGCGATATAGCAGTTGGTCTGATAAGGGCCCATAGGCTGAACTTGTATCTTCATATGACTTCTTTTTAGCGAAATTCTATCATAATACGAACATGGAATTTTTTAGAACACTCGAAGAGATATTGACTATTGCCGAACCCTCAGACAAATGCAGCCGCTTTAAAGCCTTTTACCAGGCTTATTTGGCGGATGAATTGAGCTTTGAGCACACCCATGAGGCACTCACATTTGAGCAGCCTTCGTATGCCCTCTTTTGCCAGCTCGTCCCGCCCGCCGTGGTCTTGAAACGAAAGAAACTCAGCAGCGACAGAGGAAAGGCGATCTTTCTGCACGCGATAGCCCATATCGAGTACTCTGCGATCGATCTTGCCCTCGACACGGCCTACCGGTTTAAGAATCTTCCCAAAGCCTATTATGACGACTGGCTGAGTGTCGCCAATGATGAGGTGCGCCATTTTGAGATGCTGGAGGGACTTTTGGTTGAAATGGGAAGTTTTTACGGCGAGCTGAGCGTCCATAATGCACTTTTTGAAGCTTCTATGCGCACACTCGAGCTTCATGAGCGCATGGCCGTAGTGCCGCGCTACCTTGAAGCCAATGGTCTTGACGCCACGCCTTTGATGATAGCGAAGCTGCGCCATCTCAAAGGGGATGAAATGGCACAAAAGATCATTTCTGCTCTGGAACTCATTCTCGAAGAGGAGTGCGATCATGTGTATAAGGGAGACCACTGGTTCAAATACGCCTGCGATGCACGAAATATGCCCTACAGCGTCTATTTTGACATCATCGAAAAGTACTACCCCGGAAGTTTCCCCCGTAAAAAAGATCTCAACATGGAGGCCCGCCAAAAAGCGGGCTTCAGTTGCAATGAGTTAAAGCGGATGAATACGCAGGCGGAGTGCAACTAGGTCGCCAAGGCAAGAGGAAACAGCAGTGTGTCTTTTTTAATTTCGACAATTTTTCCGTTTTCAAAATCAACCAGTAAAAAAGGTTTTTTCACGCGTATGCTCTTGTTGGGAAGGGTGTCGGCAAAGCCAAGATATTCGGCAGAACTGAGATGCTTTACGCCGAGCTGATAGGCTCTTTTATTTCCCGAGCTGTTGTAAAAGAGTTCCTTACCTTCGTGTTTGGCCAGGAGTATTTGTTCGCGTAGATCAGGCATCAGAATCTCTTTTTGACACAGTATACCATCTATGCCAGGAAAGTTATGGAAATATAAAATTTTAAAGTTAATTTATTAGTTAGTATATTAATAAATAAAATTAGATATAATCATTTGAGTTAAAGTTGATTTTAGTTTTATGGGGTCCAATGCGTAAATATTCACAGATTGCAGATTATCTTATCGCTTTTTTAAAAGATGAGGTAGAGAAAACGGGTCTAAAACATGCTGTCGTCGGTTTGAGCGGCGGTTTGGACTCGGCAGTGGTGGCCGTTTTGGCGCGCAAAGCCTTTGGCGAGAGGTTCTTGAGTGTCAAGATGCCTTCTCAATTCTCTTCGCAGAGCAGTCTGGACGATGCGGATGCCCTGTGCAAAACCTTTGCGATACGCAGCGAGACCAGAGATATTTCGGTTCTTTTAAAGAGCTACGGGATTGAAGAGTTGAGCCGTCTACGCATCGGAAACCTCTCTGCGCGTCTGCGGATGGTCACCTTGTATGACATCTCAGCGCGTGAAAATGCCCTGGTGCTTGGAACAAGCAACAAAAGCGAACTTATGCTGGGCTACGGAACGCTCTTTGGAGACCTCGCCTCGGCGCTGAACCCCATCGGCGATCTGTATAAGACGGAGGTGTTTGAACTCGCACGCCATTTGGGTGTAACACAGAGCATCATAGACAAGGCGCCTTCGGCAGACCTCTGGGAGGGACAAAGTGACGAAATCGAACTCGGCTATACCTACGCGCAGCTTGACGCGGTGCTTCGGCGCTATGTCGAAGAGCGCGCCAGTGAGGCGGACCTTTTGAACGAGGGCTTTGAAGAGGCTTTGGTGAAGATGGTGATCAAACGCATCTACCAAAACCAGTTTAAACGCCGCATGCCGCTGATCGCCAAACTCAGCAGCCGATCGATCAACCATGATTTCAACTATCCGCGCGATATTGGCTTGTGATAGAGAACTCAATCTTAAAATAAGGGATTAAACTATGTCAAAAAAGATACCGTTTTATAGACCTCGAATAGACAACAAAGAGAAGGCCCAGATCGAAGAGGTCCTGACACAAAAGACGCATAAGATCGAAGAGCTTGAAGAGGCCTTTGTCAAATTTACTGGGGCCAAGTATGCCGTTGCGACTTCGGACGGAACCTCGGCCCTGCATTTGGCTATGCTGGCGATCAACCTAAAACGCGGTGACAAGGTTTTGTGTTCGGTCAATGCCTACCCCTCTGTGCCTGAAGTCGTGCGCCATTTTGATGCAGAACCTATCTTTGTCGATGCAGAAGATGTCAGCTACAGCATCAACTTGGATAAGCTTGAGAACATGCTCTCTGACAACCAGTCCAAAAAGCTAAAAGCGGTTATTGTGAGCCACATCGGCGGCTATCCTATCGACCTAGAGCGCCTTTACAACATCGCCAAGATCTACAATATCCGTATCATCGAAGATGCCAGCGAAGCGCTGGGCGGGACCTATAAGGGCGGAAAAATCGGATCAACGGGAGCTGATATCACGACGTTTAGTTTCAACCCTCACCTCAAAGGAAACGTCTGCAGCGGCGGAATGATGGTCACGGATGATGAAGATCTGCTTGAACGTGCCCAGCTGCTGCGAAACCATGCGATCGTTATGCCGGACGAGAACCTGAACTACATCTATGACGTCGTCGATATCGGCAGCAAGTACGACATGAGCGAGCTTGATGCGGCCTATATCCTCGGACAGCTTTCAAAACAGGATGCGACAGTCAAACGCCAAAAAGAGATCGCCGCACGCTACAATCAAAAACTCAAAGATGCCGCGCATATCACGCTTCCTGAGATCTTGACGGACCATATCTTCTCTCTTTATATCATCAAGGTGCGAAAGAACAGAGACTCTTTTGCCCGTGAGCTGCTGGAAAAGGGGATTGAGACCGGTCTACACTATATTCCGCTGCATCTTCTAACCTACTACAAGAGCAAATATTCGCTCCGCGTAAACGATTTCCCTGTGGCTCTGCGCAACTTCCAGCAGGTGCTTTCTATCCCGCTTTATGCCGATATGAGCGACGCTGAAGTGGATTATGTCTGTGACACTATACTCAGCATCACCAAACACTGGGTCTAATGAAAAAAGCACTTCTTTTCTGGGGCGAAAAGTATCTCTTTTCGCCCGGTAGTGTTGAACGTCTTCTCTCCTTGTTGCTCTATCCTCTGTCCTTGCTCTACTGTTTTGTCGTCTGGGTAAAATACAAAAGGGTAGTAGCTGTTGATTATGGACTCCCCATCATAAGTGTGGGAAACCTGATCGTCGGCGGCAGCGGAAAAACGCCCCTCACTGTTGCTCTTGCACGGCGCTATAGCAGGCCTGCCATTGTCCTTCGAGGCTACGGACGCAGCTCAAAAGGGATGTATCTTGTCTCTAACGGCAGCCGAACCTTGTGCGATGTGTCGGTTGCCGGAGATGAGGCGATGCTTTATGCGGCCTTGGTGCCTCAGGCCATCGTCATCGTTTGCGAGCAGAGGAGCCAGGGGATAGAAAAAGCGAAGTCTCTGGGTGCGGAGCTACTTTTTTTGGATGACGGCTATAGCAAGCATGAAATCAAAAAACTTGACCTGCTGATCGTCTCCAGACAAAAAAATAGTTTCTGTCTTCCGGCAGGACCTTTCAGAGAGCGTTTGTGGCAGGGAAAAGAGGCTGTGCAGATCGAAGAGGGGAGGGATTTTACCCGTAGGGTGGAGATCTCGAACCCAAAAGAGACGATGGTCTTGGTCACAGGGATCTCGAAGCCACAGCGTCTGGACAGCTATCTGGATGTGCGCGTAATCGAGAAGTTCTACTTTCCAGACCACCATCCGTTTAAAGAAGAAGAGCTCAAAGAGATTCTTTCAAAAACGCGGGCGCAGAGTCTCCTGGTCACGCGAAAAGACGCGGTTAAGATGGAGGCCTTTTCTTTGGCGCTCTCTTATCTTGAACTCGCGCTTGAAGTCGATGAGAAGATACATCAAAGTGTGCAAGAATATGTTAGAATTTCGTCACAAAATCCACGCAACTAAAGAGTCATTATCATGCAGGTAAAAATTGATAAAGTCAAAACATTACTGGACGCTCTGCCTTTTATAAAAGCCTTTAACAAGGAGATCGTCGTCATCAAATACGGCGGATCGGCGCAGACAGATCCGAAACTCATAGAGAGTTTTGCCCAGGACGTCTTGCTCTTGTATCTGGTCGGCATTAAGCCCGTCATCGTCCACGGCGGCGGAAAAAAGATCACCGACATGCTGGAGAAGCTCAATATCCATAGCGAGTTTATAGACGGACAGCGTGTAACGACCCCCGATGTTATGCGCATTGTGGAGATGATACTCAGCGGCGAGATCAACAGCAGCATCGTCTCTTTACTCAACGGCTATAGCGCAAAAGCGATCGGGATCAGCGGCAAGGATGCGCATTTCATCATGGCCGAGCCCAAAGAACATGCCAAATGGGGATTGACGGGAACGATCACAAAGATCAAAGCCGAAGTTGTGCACAACCTTATCAACGAGAAGTTTATCCCCGTCATCGCCCCTATAGCGGCGGGCGAGAGCATCGGCCATCCGGGATATAACATCAACGCAGACTTCGCCGCCTCGCAGGTGGCCAAGGCGATCGGTGCGAACAAGGTTATTTTTTTGACAGATACCGCAGGAGTTCTGGACAAGGAGAAAAACCTTCTCTCTTCTTTAAGCGAGGCACAGATCGAGGCGTTGAAGGCTGATGGCACGATCAGCGGCGGAATGCTGCCGAAAGTAGATGCCTGCCTTGAGGCGATAGAAGGCGGAGTGCAAAAGGCGCATATCATCGACGGCCGCATAGAACACTCCATCTTGCTTGAACTTTTTACCTCCGAGGGTATCGGGACACAGATAACACTTCATTAATGTCATCAACACAGCAAAGCTATCGTCAACGATGGCCTGTGTGCCTGCGTCAAAGCGAAGCTTCTGCCTCAAAGATATCCATAAACAAGCAGTAAAGCGGGAAGAAAAGATTTAAAGAGGATTAAGCATAATTTTGGCTTATATTATTCTCTATATCCCGCTTTTTGTGATCTTTATGTCTCTGGTCGCGGGACTGTTAAGCTTTGTTAGTGTGATCGTGCTGATCATGTTTTTGGCTTTTCACGCGAAGAATGGTGCCGCCATGATAGCGGCAAAGTCCGTAGCAAAAGTGCTTATCTTTGCTATGCTGATCTATTTCCCGTATACGATAGGTCAGAAAAAAGATATTTTGGCCCCATACCCAGTACTCGAAAGTTTTAAGGGTTCGGCCTATGACCCTTATATGAAGACGCTCAACTGGCTTCTGGTCGTGGAGGCTTTCAACTATAACGGTATCTACTCTTTGATCATGAGCACAGGGCTTATTGACAGTGTTGAGGATGATTACAAGGCAAAACAGGTGATGCACTCGGTCGCAAGAGAGCTGAGGGGTCTGAACAAAAGTGCCAAAGAGAAATATTTGCAGCAGTGACAATTACGCTATAATTGCAAAAAAATTAGATGGATAGAGTGATATGAAATTTATTGAAACACGCGGTAACGACGGCACACGTCCCTATAATGCAACTTTTTCGCAGGCGATACTGAGTCCGATCGCTTCATTCGGAGGCCTTTATGTGCCTTTGAAACTTCCTGATCTCGGACAGGTCTTCTTGGAAAAACACACCGGTTCGAGCTACAAGAACATGGCGATGGATATGCTTTGCGCCTTTGACATCGACATAGACAAAGAGGTGCTTTATGAGGCCCTTGATCTTTATGACAATTTTGATGACAAGAACAACCCCGTTCCTGTGGTCAAAGTCTTTGACGACCTCTATGTGAGCGAGCTTTACCATGGTCCGACCCGCGCGTTTAAAGATATGGCACTGCAGCCTTTTGGCGTCGTGCTCTCCTCCATCGCGCAGAAGCAGAAACAAAACTACCTTATCCTGGCCGCAACAAGCGGAGACACGGGCCCTGCCGCTCTGGAAACCTTCAAAAACCGCGCCAATGTGCAGGTAGCCTGCCTCTATCCCGAGGGTGGCACCTCGGATGTGCAGCGCCTTCAGATGGTGACTGAAGATGCGCCAAACCTGAAAGTTATCGGCATCAAGGGCGACTTTGACGATGCGCAGAATGCACTGAAAAAGCTCCTCGCTTCGGAGAGTTTCAAGGCCAAGCTAAAAGAGGAGAAGATATCGCTCTCAGCGGCCAATTCGGTCAACTTCGGGCGCATCATCTTCCAGATCATTTACCATATCCACTCCTATCTTGAGCTTGTGCGCATGGGCGAGATCCGCATGGGCGAAAAGGTCTATCTCAACGTGCCAAGCGGAAACTTCGGCAATGCCCTGGGTGCCTACTACGCAATGAAGATGGGACTTCCTGTCGAAAAGATCATCATTTCGTCCAATGAGAACAATGTTTTGACACATTTGATAAACGAAGGAAAATACGACCTTCGCCACTTGTCGGTAGTCTCGACGACATCGCCGGCGATGGACATACTCAAGTCCTCAAATATCGAACGCATTCTCTTCGATATGTTCGGCTCAAAACGCACAAAAGAGCTGATGGACGAGCTTGAGGAGAAACACGTCTACACGCTGAGTGAAGATGAACTTGAGAGGCTACGGAGCGTCTTTTCAGCAGACTTCTGCAATGGAGAGGAAGGAAAGGCGTACATCAAAAAGGCTTTTGAAAAGGGCTACCTGATGGATCCTCATACGGCTACCTGTTTCAAGGCTTATGAGAGCTGCGCCCTAAAAAAGATCAAGACGATCGCCTACTCGACAGCGGAGTGGACAAAGTTCTCTCCGGTAATCGCCAATGCCCTGAGTGGAGAGGTTGATGCGCATGATATCGATGCTTTAAAGTCAATATCCTCTCTAGCTAGAGTAAAGATACCCGAAATGATCACTGCTCTTTTTGACAAAGAGGCTGTCCAAAACACGATTATCGACAAAGAGAAGATAGAAGAAGAGATACTCTCTTTTGTATAAAGGGAGCATAGATGCTCCTTCTTTTGCTAGTTGCTTCTGTGGGCAGGATGCTGATAGTCGTTGCGTTCGCAAGCCGACAACCCAAGTCCCATAACAATCAAAACCGCGTATAACAGTACTTTTTTCATTTTTTTCCTTTGTTTATAATCTATAATCTCACATTTTTTTGCATCAAAGCCAGCTCTTTTGAGCCGTCTGTGAGTATCTTTTTATTGGTTTGAAGCTGCGAGGCTTCAGCCTTATGAGGATACTCTATTTTATTTAAAATATATTTAATCGCATTGATCCGCGCCAATTTTTTGTTGTTTGAGCGGATAATGACCCAGGGTGAGCTCTCTGTATGGGTCTGCTGGAGCATTGCGCGCTTGGCGTCGGTGTACTCGTCCCAGAGCTCCTGGGCCTTCTGATCGACCGGCGAGAGCTTGTACTGCTTCAGCGGGTCAGTTCTGCGCTGCTTGAAACGCCTGGCCTGCTCCTTCTTGCTGACGGAGAAGTAGAACTTGATGAGTATGGTCCCTGAGTTGATCTGCATCTGTTCGAAAAGCGGTGCCTCGTGTAAAAACTCTCTCTGCTCTTTTTCCGTACAAAAGCCCATAACTGGCTCGACCAGGGCGCGGTTGTACCAGCTTCTGTCAAAGAGGACGATCTCGCCTGCGGCAGGAAGATGCCCTGTATAGCGCTGAAAATACCACTGCGATCTCTCCACATCGGAGGGTTTGGCCAGGGCGACGATGCGCGCACCGCGGGGATTGAGATGCTCGGTAACGCGCTTGATCGTGCCCCCTTTACCGGCCGCATCGCGCCCTTCAAAGATGATCAGCAGTTTTAGGTTCTGCTCCTTGATGTGGTTTTGCATCTTCAAAAGCTCGATCTGAAGAAATTTGAGTTCCTTTTCGTAGGCGATCGTCTCCTCTTTTATCCAAACGGGAAGCTTCTTGTTTTTTGATTTTTTGTCACCATCTTTTCGGCGGTCGGGATGGATATTCTCTTCAAGCTCTGTTTTCGTTTGAAACTCATCGCTGAGAGTGCGGTGCATATTTTGCATGGTTTTTCCTATAGTGTTTTTCTGAGTTCTTCGCGCAGATCGGAGTGCGCCTCTATCTTGGCAAAGCAGCTCTGCACCCCGCACAAGAGTGTCTCTTCGCTCTCGCTAATCGAGCGAAGAAGGTAGGGGTACTCAAGGGCAATGTAGGCCGAATTGAGCTTTTCGAGCGCGGCTCTGCTTCCTTTGAGCACTCTGTCTTCTTTGATGAAACGAAGCGCCTGGGTAAAGAGATAGGGGAAATGGACCGGCTTTTTGACCAGCTGTGAGGAGTAGTACTCCAGACTCATGAAGGCAAAACGGCGGTACTTTTCATCTACTAAAATACCCAAAGAGAGGAGGGCATCGACGATAATGCCGACAGAGCCCGGATAGGAGCTGTCAGAGATATCTGCCTCGACAAGAAGCTCCGCCTTGCTGAAATACCAGCGTCCCCCTTCAAAAAAGAGTTCAAGCGCCCTGTCACACAGACGTTGCGCACGCAGAAGATACTCTGTGTTGAGCGTAGTCTGATAGGCTTGTATCAACGTAAGACCGAGATAAGCGTAATCCTCCAAAAAGGCTCCAACCTTGGCATCGCCGTCAATCATCGCCGTGTGGTAGAGCTGGCCCTCACGGTAGAGTTTGTTCAAAAGGGCGTCCATGCAGAGCTCAGCCTCCTGAAGGAAAGCCTCCTCATAGTGCGAGAGAAGATAGAGCGATTTTATCACCATAGCACTCCAGGCCGCATTGACCTTCTTGTCGACAAAGGGGTACTCTCTTTGTGCGCGGATCTCGCTTAGCAGGCGGATGGCCTTCTCATATGAGGGGTGTTTTTCTCTCGCGAGGCGAACAATGCTGCTGCCCTCAAAGTTGCCTTTTGGCGAAATGCTCAGCGAGGAACAGAGCACTTTTGCCTCTTCCGAAGTTATGCCGTTTTGCTCAAAAACAGCAATGACCTCTTCGTAATTATAAACAAAATAGCCCCCTTCGACGCCATTGGAGTCTGCATCGCTGGCCGAATAGAAGAGGTGCTCCCGGCTCATTTTTTTAAGCATAAAACTCAAAGTTTCTTTAGCAATCTGCAGATACTCCTTCTTTTGTGTCACGCGGTAGGCATGCAGATAGAGCTCGCTGAGCAGGCCGTTGTCGTAGGCCATCTTCTCAAAATGCGGGATCAGCCAGCTCTGCTCGGTGCTGTAGCGGCAAAATCCCCCCTCGACCAGGTCATACATTCCCCCACGCGTCATCTGATCTAGTGTGTGCGTGCACATCTGCAGGGCTGAGACATCCTTGGTGAGCGCGGCAATGTCCAAAAGCCCTTTGAGCATGGAGACCTGGGGAAACTTCATCTGCGTTCCAAACCCTCCGTACTCTTTATCAAAGTTGCCCTCGCACTGTTTGAGGTAGGTCGAGACCATCGTCTCGTTGAGATGCGCGGCATCTTTGGGGCGCTGCGAGGGCTTAAGGTAGGACTGGATCTCTTCTGCATTGCTAAAGAGCGTTTCGTCTTTCTTTTCAACCCCTTTTGAGATCATTCCTATAAGCTCGCCAAAACCGAGCATATTCTGCGCAGATACGGGAGGAATGTAAGTGCCGGCAAAGAAGGGCTTGTTTTCAGGCGTGGCAAAAATGGAGGTCGGCCATCCTCCGGGACGGCGGTTGAGGAGCATGTGCACCTCCTGATAATACTTGTCGATGTCGGGGCGCTCTTCCCGGTCGACCTTAATGCAGACAAAACTTGCATTGAGTTTCTCAGCCAAAGCCTCGTTCTCGAAGACCTCGTGTTCCATAACGTGACACCAGTGGCAGGAACTGTAGCCTATGGAGATGAAAATCGCCTTGTTCTCGTTTTTCGCCCGCTCAAAGGCTTCATCACACCAAGGGTACCAGTCTACGGGGTTGTTCTTGTGCTGCTGCAAGTAGGGAGAGTCCTCATGCTCAAGATGATTTGCCATGGTAAACCTTTTTCTCAAGAATAGGCTAAATGGGCTTAAAATGGCGTTATAGCGCCACCCCAATGCAGCAATAAGACAGAGACTTAGCTTTTTCGCTTAATATTATGTTTACAAAAATAAGGATAGAATCCCCCATTCAAAGGATAGATATGAGACCTTCCGTACTGCTGATAATAAGTTTTATTTTTATGTTTTTTTCGCCCCTGTCTGCGCAAAATAAATTTCTAAGCCTCGAAGAGGCCTTCGTACTCACCGCGGAGGTTGTCGATTCAAGGGCAATCGTGCACTTTGAGCTTGCGGACGACATCTATGTCTATGCCGACAAGGTCTCTGTCGAGATTGCGCCCAATGAGAACGTCAGCATGGGAGCATTTGTTCTTCCAAATGGAAACGAGCATGACGGGGATATGGCTTATTTTAGCGGACAAACACTAAGTGTTCCCCTTCAAAAAAATTTACAGGGCTCGGGCCTGGCGGCCTTTGAGCTTAGTGTCAATTATCAGGGCTGTTCGGAAAAAGGGCTCTGCTATGAGCCCAGCGTACAGAGTTTTGTGCTTGAAGCCGATCTGGACGTATTGACAACAGCCGGCATGGCACCGGTTGTTGACCTTGACCTCATCACAGACAAAGAGCTGAGCGAAGAGGCCAATGACGACCCGATAACGGCGCTACTCTCCGGGGGAAATCTGTTCTATATTCTGGGCGGATTTTTCATCTTCGGTCTGCTGCTTTCACTCACTCCCTGTGTCTTTCCTATGGTGCCCATCCTCTCGAGCGTGATCATCTCGCACGGCTCTGAGATGACGACGAAGAAAGCGTTTTTGCTCTCTATGGTCTATGTCCAGGCGATGGCTATCACCTACACCATTGCGGGCGTGGTCGCGGGACTGAGCGGTGCGGGCGTGCAGGCTGCCTTTCAGACCCCTTGGGTTATCGTCGCCTTCTCTGCTGTGTTTATCCTGCTCGCGCTTTCGATGTTCGGTCTTTTTGAGATTCAGATGCCCCAGGCCCTGCAGTCTTACCTGAACCGCAAAACAGAGGGGCGAGGAAAAGGCTACACCTCCATTGCCATCATGGGACTGCTCTCTGCGCTGATCGTCGGCCCCTGCGTTGCGGCACCTTTGGCGGCTGCGCTGGGCTTTATCTCCCAGTCGGGCGATGCCTTTTTAGGCGGTATGGCACTCTATGCGCTCTCTATGGGCATGGGAATTCCGCTGCTCATCGTGGGCACGGGTGCGGGCAAGTTTATGCCGCGGCCGGGATCGTGGATGGATGCGGTCAAGTCCATCTTCGGTGTGATGATGCTCGCCGTGGCGATCTGGATGCTCAGCCGTGTACTGGACAACAGTATCATTATCTTTATGTGGTCGGCACTGGCGATGTTCGTTGCGGTCAATATCGGCGCTTTTGAAGCAAAAAATGAAGCTTACTGCAACCCTTGCTATGCGGCGCAAAAAAGCATCGGCATGATGGTTTTCTTAGTAGCAGTGGCTCTTTTTATCGGCTCGATAACCAATGCCTCAAGCGTACTGAACCCACTGGAGAAGATCCTTCCTTCGCATACGGTGATCTCATCAAGCGCGCAAGGGCAGAGTGAAGAGAATAGTTTTGTCACCATAGGCTCCCTGGCTGAGCTGGATGCGATCATTGCGGAGTCCAAAGGAAAGAAGATCATGCTTGACTTTTATGCCGACTGGTGCACCTCATGCAAAGAGCTGGAGCACCTCACTTTTTCAAATACAGCGGTCAAAAGAGCTTTGCGTGATTATGTTCTTGTCCAGGCGGATGTGACGGCTAACACAGGCGAACAGAAGGCATTAAGCAAACGGTTTGGTCTTTTCGGGCCTCCGGCGATGATCTTTTTTGACGAGAACGGCAGAGAGTTTACCAAAGAGAGAACGATCGGTTTTCTTCCTCCCAAAGAGCTGCTGCAAAAACTAGAGAAACTGGAAAAATAGTATGATAAAGAGCCTCCTTCTCCTGAGTCTTCTGACACTCTCTCTCTTTGGCGAACAAAACTGGTCGCATTCTTATGAAGAGGCAAAGACACAGGCATTTAAAGAGAAGAAGCTGGTGCTGGTTATGATCTCACGAGAGGGGTGTGATGCCTGCTGGTATATGGAAAATATCGTCTTTGAGGATGAGGGTGTTCAAGCTCTGGTGACGGAAAACTTCATTCCCGTCTACCTCGATACGCAAAATGACGGGATCCCCGAAGCCTTTGATTATGCCGGAACACCCACCTTTCATTTTACGGATGCGCAGGGAAAGAAGATAGGATACCGTATCGGCGGAGCCAGCAATATTAAAGACTTCACCGCCACTCTTGAAACGATACTCAAAGAAGCAAAAAAGTAATTTAGCTCCCCCCGTCTCCCCAGGTCTCAAACGGCATCTCGTATTTAGGCGCGTTTTCATCGACTTTGTATTGTGAAAGATAGACTGAGAGGTAGTTTATCTCGCTGTCACTCAGGTTTTCGGCAAAAGGGATCATGATCTGCGCGGTCTGGTTCATCACCCCTTTTTTGCTGCGGTAAAACTTCAGCTTCTTGACAAGCAGATAGTGGGGCTTGTGGACAATACGCGGGTAGTTGCTCAGTCCCTCGCCGTAGATGCCGTGGCAGCCGTTACATCCTTTTTGTGCATAGAGGATCTCACCTTTTGTGTAGGTGCTGGCATCACCGTACAAAGACAAAAGCGGCAGCAGCGCTACAAGAAGCATGTTTTTCCTCATTGAATGCCTTTTATAGAGAGTTTTTTCGTTAAAATTATAGCAAGAATAAAAACAGGAAATTTAATGATTATCAAAAATGCGATTTTGTGTGACGCGAGAGGCGAAAGAAGGGCCGATGTAGAGATACGCGATGGACTGATCGCTAAAATCGCACCCTCTCTTGAAGGAGACGATACACTTGATGCAAAAGGTGCCTACCTTCTTCCCGGACTGATCGATCTGAATGTTTCGCTCAGCGACGGCCAGCTAAATGCTTCACGTCTTCACGCCCTCTCCAGGGCCGCGCTTAAAGGCGGGGTGACGACGCTTGTCTTAAATCCCTGGAGCGAACCCGCTATCAATAATGAGATCGTTTTGGAGTTCGTGCTGGACCGAAAGCTCGAGGGCACACAAATAGAGTCCGCTGTCTGTGCGACACAAGATGAGAGAGCTTTGAGCAACATCGCCATCCTTCTCAAAAAGGGCGCTGTGGCCCCCTCGCTTATCAGTTCGGTCGACAACAATCTCATCCGCCGCATTTTCGAGTATATGAAGATGTACGAGGGAACGGTCTTTTGTTCGGCTCAAGACAAGGCGCTTAACGGAAACGGGGTGATGTTTGAGGGCACTGTCTCCGCCTCTTTGGGGCTTCCTGGTATTTCCGTGCTCGGAGAGATCATCCATGTGAGCAAGATGATAGAGATAGCGCGTTATTTTGATGTGCAGGTGCTCTTCAAAGGGCTCTTTACCCGCCGTTCGATAGAGATGATCACCCAGGCAAAGAAAGAAGGCGTCAAGGTTTTTTCCGAGATCTCTATCCACCATCTGGCACTCGACGACAAGGCCTGCTCAGGTTTTAATACCTACGCAAAGATATTTCCGCCCCTTGCCGATGAAAAAGGAAAAGAGAGCCTGAGGGAGTCCTTGAAAAAAGGAGAGATCGACATGTTGACTTCGCTCCACTCTTTGCAGTCTAAGGTCCATAAAGAGGTCGCCTTTTATGATGCGGCTTATGGGACGGAAGCGATAGAGGAGATCCTGCCCTTGTACTATAGCAAGCTTGTCAAAAGCGGTTTGATCAGCCTTTCCAAACTCAGCGAAATGGTCTCCTTGACACCGGCAAGGATGATCAAGAAAAACAGCGGGCTTATCGAAGAGACACAGGTAGCTGATCTCGTGCTTTTTGATCCGGAGGCGACGACTTATGTAGAGAATGCCCAGAGCCTTTACAAGGATGAGACGCTCAAGGGGAGGATTATCTCGGTGATGGTGGCAGGCATATTCAGATAGAGTCGTCTCTCTTCGCCTTCATAGAGATGGTGAAGACGGCGCCCTTGTTATGGTTGGCAACGCTCAAGACCCTTCTCGTATTGTCTTCAATGATCATTTTTGACACATATAGACCGATTCCGGTCCCTTTGCTCTCTTGGCAGAGTATATTTTTTGCGTTGTTGATACTTGATAAGTTCGGCATTGCTTGTCATATGAAGCTTTTCAAAGATTCGCTTACGGTAGGTGCCGACGGTTTTTTGATTTGAGATCATGCTTTGAGGCGATGTCGACAGACTTGATCCTTCTGGTCATGTCAAGAAATACCCCATACTCTCTCTTGGAAAGCTCAGTGTGCGGTTTGCTTTCAAGGCAGACAGAGGGGAGGTTCACAGAGGTTTTTGAAAGAAGTTCTTTGTATTAAAAAGGCTTGACAGGATAGGCATCGGCTTTGAGGACAATGGCTTGAAGAAGCATGGAGACATTGTTGTAGGCAAAGAGAAAGATGATCAGGCTTTGCGTATCTCAGCCACCATCTCTATGCCGCTCATGCAGGGCATCTGAATGTCGGTCAAGATGATGTCGGGCTTGTATTTTTGGAAAAGCTCTATACTCTCGCGCCCATCTTTGGCAGCGTAGACATACTTGAAGTAAAATTCGGCCAGAGATTTCAAGAGTGCGCGTGCATCACCATTGTCTTTGACAATAAGTACAGTCAGATTTTCGTAAGGACGGGTCTCATTTGTGTGGCCATTATAGCAAAATAGATTTTAATATGATGATAATGTAAGGGGAATGAGAGCAAAGAGTCTCTTTGCTCTCAAAAGGCCTAAAGGGCCTTTCTAAAGAAAGTGCTAAAGCACTTTTCTAAAGAAAGCTTATAGAGCTTTTCTAAAGAAAGCTTATAGAGCTTTTGACATAATGCGGTTCATTCGAGAGATAAAGGCCGCTGTATCTTCGACTTCCATCCCCTCAAAAATCTTCGCCTGATCAAGAAGGACATGGGCCGCATCGTTGATGAGGTTCTGGTCCGCGGAGTCTTTGAGCTTGGAAAGGATCTCGTGTTTCGGGTTGATCTGCAGGATCGGCTTGACCGGAGGGAAATCAGCGTTGTTACCCATTTGTGCCATCATTTGCGCCATCATGTAGCTCGGATCCTCTTTGTCGATGCGTAGACAGACCGGAGAGTCGGTGAGCGAAGAGGTGATCTCAACGGCTTTGACGCTATCGCCAAGGGCCTCTTTGAACTCTTTGATCAGGGTATCAAATTCTTTGCTTGTCTCCTCTTCCGCTTTTTTCTCCTCTTCGCTCTCTTCAAACTTCGCGTCGGAAACGTTGACGAAGCTGTACTCTTTGTACTCATTCACCATCGGGAAGACGATGGTGTCGATCTCTTCGTTCAGCACAAGGACGTCGATCCCTTTTGCCTTGAAACGCTCCAGGGAGGGGGAGTTTTTAAGCATGGCAAGCGACATCTTACCCGTGATGTAGTAGATCTCTTTTTTCTCTTCGTCTACATTCTTGACGAACTCTTCGATGCTTACTTTTTTATCAGATTTGAGCGTGTTGAACTGCAGCAGTTCCAGTAGTCTTTCGCGGTTGCCGTAGTCGGAGTAGATTCCCTCTTTGAGACAGTTTCCAAACTGAGTATAGAACTTCTCATACTTCTCGCTCTCTTTTTTAGCCATTTTTGCAAGATCAGAAAGGACCTTCTTGACCGAAGAGTTTTTGATCTTTGCCATAATAGGGTTAGACTGCAAGATCTCGCGGCTGACGTTGAGCGGAAGGTCTTTGGAGTCGATCACCCCGCGCAAGAAGCGCAGGTAGGTAGGCATAAGCTCTTTTTCATCGTCGGTGATGAAAACACGGTTGATATAGAGCTTGATTCCTGTCTGATAATCAACACGGTACAGATCCATCGGCGCTTTTTCAGGGATGTAAAAGAGTGTCGTGTACTCTATCGCACCCTCAGCCTTGTTGTGCATCCAGGTGATAGGCTCGCCCGAATCATGAGAGATGCTCTTGTAAAAATCTTTGTACTCTTCATCACTGATATCGGCTTTTGAGATGCTCCACAGGGCGTTTGCCTTGTTAATCTGCTCGTTTTTGATCTCAGTCGAAGAGGGTGTGGTCTCTTTTCCCTCCTCGTCTTTTTGCGCAGGAACGAAGTGCTCCTTGTCCATAAAGATAGGGAAGGGGATATGGTTGGAGTACTTCTTGATGATGCTATCAATGCGGTGAGGCTCTAAGAACTCGTCTTCCTCTTTTTTAAGGTGCATGATGATGGTCGTTCCGTGACTCTCGCGCGTCGACTCTTCAAGGTCATACTCGCCGGTGCCCTCTGAAGTCCACTTGTAGGCCTTCTCTTCGCCGGCTTTTTTCGAGATCACTTCGACCTTGTCGGCCACCATAAAAGAGGCGTAAAAACCGACGCCGAACTGTCCGATCAGCTGGGAGTCTTTTTTCTGATCACCCGAAAGGTTGGCAAGAAAGGCTTTGGTTCCCGACTTTGCGATTGTACCGAGGTTTTCGATCAGATCGGCTTCATTCATACCGATACCGCTGTCTGAGAGAACAAGCTGGCGCGCTTCTTTGTCTATACGTATGTCGATACGCGCATCGAAGGGGATGTTTTTATAGTCATCATGCGTCAAGACAAGCATATTGAGCTTGTCCAGCGCATCCGAGGCGTTGGAGACAAGCTCGCGTAAAAAGATCTCTTTGTTGGAATACAGTGAATGAATCATCAATTGTAAAATTTGATTGACTTCCGTTTGAAACTGATGTTTTGCCATAAAATAGCTCCTGTAGTGAAATTTTTGTGGCTGCGATTATAGCAAAAAAATCTATCATTATTCAAGTATTGTCAATGAAGCTTAGTGTAATGGACTAAGCTATTTGGTGTAAGACCTAACATTGTCCTTAATTAATATTACACATAAATTTTGTATAATACGCTTTCAAATCAATAAGGTACATTTTAGATGAAAAAAATTACAAGTTTACAAGCCATATTTGCAGTCTCGCTTTTTTTAGTGATTGCAAACAATCTGTCGTTTTGGCACAATGTTAGTGAAGCCTACCCTCTGAATTTTCAAAATATCGGCTTTTTGCTCTCAATATTTTTTGTGTTTATAACCCTTCTCGTCTTTTTGTTCCATTTTACCAGCACCCGATATACGCTCAAACCTATGCTTATAGTTGTGCTGATCGCTTCTTCTTTAAGCAGCTATTTTATGTTGACCTACAATGTTGTCATAGACGACATCATGATCCAAAACATTGTTGAAACAAACGTGAATGAAGCAAGTGATCTCTTTAGTTACAAGGTTTTACTTTACTTTTTATTTTTAGGCGTTTTGCCTTCTTTTATTCTCTATAAGAGCACAATTGAACACAAGCC
The DNA here is from genome assembly GCA_014859655.1 of Campylobacterales bacterium. GTDB lineage: Bacteria > Campylobacterota > Campylobacteria > Campylobacterales > Sulfurimonadaceae. The sequence continues at coordinate 61,929 of JACUTT010000001.1, read as the reverse complement.
ATGGAAAAAAGAGTTGGTATCAAAAGTGAAGGTCACAACAGGGGCTTTTACGATTGTTTTTGCACTGATGTTTGCATTTAGTGATTTTTACGCCTCGTTTTTAAGAGAAAATAAGTCGCTGCGTTTTTACAGCAATCTGACATACTACATTTACTCCTTGGGCAAATATATAGGTTTGAATGCGTCCAAAGGCGAGGTTGCAGCAGAACAGCTGGGCCTTGATGCGGCAATAAACAAGGAGGGGGATAGAAAAAAGGTCCTTATACTCGTGGTCGGCGAAACTGCCCGGGCGGATCATTTTTCTTTAAACGGCTACGCGCAAGAGACCAATCCGGAGCTCAAACTGAAAAACGTGATCAATTTTTCAAACATCTACTCTTGCGGAACCTCTACCGCGGTATCTGTTCCGTGCATGTTTTCAAGACTTGGTCGAAATGATTACAATGATGCAAAAGCCGCATCAACAGAAAATGTGCTTGATGTTTTAAAGCATGCCGGTGTCAAAGTTTTGTGGCAAGACAACAACTCTGATTCAAAAGGCGTTGCGTTGCGCGTCGAGTATGAGGATTACAAGCACATTGGCAATGAAGAGTTTTGTGATAATGGTGAATGCAGAGATGAAGCAATGCTCATCGGCCTTCAAGACTTTATAGAAAAGACAGAAAACAATAATATCCTTATTGTATTGCATCAGATGGGAAATCACGGCCCGGCGTATTATAAGCGTTATCCAAAAGAGTTTGAAAAGTTTTTGCCCGTGTGCAAGACAAACCAGCTCCAAGAGTGTACGGATGAGGAAATTAACAATGCGTATGACAATGCCCTCTTATATACGGACTACTTTTTGGCCAAGACCATCGATTTTTTAAAGTCCAACAGCGAAACTATGGACACGGCTATGATTTATGTGTCCGACCATGGCGAGTCCTTGGGCGAAAATGGTGTCTATCTGCATGGCCTGCCTTACTTCATCGCGCCACAAGTGCAAAAGCATGTACCGGCAGTGATGTGGTTTAGCGAGGGCTTTGATATCAATACAATCGCGTTACGGGCAAAAAAAGACAAAGAGTTCTCTCACGACAACCTCTTTGACTCTTTGCTGGGTCTGTTTAAGGTCTCGACAGACGCCTATGAAAAAGAGCTTGATCTCTTTTGGGCAGAGTAGCCAAGTAATTTTTTAATAGATGATGTTGGAAAGATAGAGGCCGTTGGGCGGAGCGGGGCGGGTGTTGTAGACCTTGCGGTTGTTCAGCTGTTCCAGAAGCTGCTCTTTGCTCAGGCTCTTCTCGCTGATCTTGAGCAAAAAGGCCACCATCAGGCGGATCTGTGAGCGCAAAAAGCCGTTCGCCTCAAAATAGAGAACGGTCTTGTTCTTGTAGCGGTAGACCCGGGTCTTGAAGATGGTGCGTACAGCGCTCCCCGAAGCTCCCCCGCTTTTTTTGAAAAGCGCAAAGTCATGCTCGCCCTCAAAAAGGGCTATCGCCTCGGTAAGGGCTTCAATGTCTATTTTTGAGCGGGTGAAGGTAACAAAACCGCCCTCAAAAGGGTTGCTCTCCTCATCGCAGAGCAGGTAGCGGTAGGCCCTGCGTTTGGCGCTATAGCGCGAATGAAAATGCTCGCTTGCCTCGCTGAGATGGCGTATCTTGATGGACTCGGGAAGACGAAACTGCAGATGCTCTTTGAGTTTGTCAAGATTAGCCCAGAAGGGAGGAATCTCGCAGTGCATCACCTGTTTGAAGGCATGAACCCCTGCGTCGGTACGGCCGCTGGCATGGAGTTTGGTCTGAATATTGAGCATTTCGAAGGCTCTGTAGAGCCTTCCCATAATGGTGTTGGCCGTATGCTTTTGTACCTGGGAACCTTCAAAGGCGCTTCCGTTGTAGGAGAGTATGAGTTTGATCCGCATCAGTAGCGTTTTACTATTTTCTGTCGGTAGAGATAGATGACAGGGAGGAGCGTGGAGATGGCGACGATGGCGATAGTGTAGAGTCCAAGGCGCTCGGCGAGCACAAAGGCAGTGCCGTAGTAAAGAAGCACGGCCAAAAAGACATAGGCATAGGTATAGCTTTTTTGGTGGCGTACATTGACGATCCCTATTGTAGGAACAAGAAAAACACTCAGCAGAGGAAAGAGCGCGACAAGCATGTTGATGGTGAACTTGCGCGTCATCTTTGCACGCGCGTCTGGGTTGAGCCAAAACTGCAAGGTGTTTCTGTACTCACTTGTGTCAGTTTCGGTCGTGTCATTGATATACATCTTTCTGTAGCTCATCTGCGTGAGGGAGTCTTTGGTGTAGTTGAAGCCTTTTCCCTGGTGCAGCTGAAGCTTTAACGCGCCGGCAAGGGTGATAATATCGGCATGCTCAGCCAGGAGCAGTGTCTCCTCTTCAGTTTGCTGATTGAACAAGATGACATCGCTGAAGGTCCCGTCCTCGCTGTCTTTTCCGACAAAAATCAGCCAGTCACCGAATTTATGCCCATACTCCGAGGCCTCTATATTGAACTTCGCCTCGGTGGTCTTGACCTTGATGAAGTTCTTGTAAAGATTTGTCGTATGCGGGACCAAAACAAAAAAGATGAAGATAAGCAGAAGACTCTGCACGAGTGCCAGTTTGGCAAAAAACTTCAATACGCTCGAGGGTTTTACTCCCAGAGAAAAGATGACGATCATTTCGTAATCAAAAGAGAGTTTTGCCACCGTCATCACGGCCGAGATGAAAAAAGTGATCGGCAGGGTATAAAAGAGCAGCTCGGGAAGCATAAAGAGGTAGAGCTGCACCATCTCAAGGAAACTCAGCTGGATGATAGCGGTAATGGCGGCAATTTTGACGAGCATGATCACCGAGGCGATGACAAAGAGCGGCAAAAAGATAGAAAAATAGATCTGCGAAAAGTTAGAGAGCAGATAGCTTTTGAGTTTATCCATAGAGGCTGTTCCAGTAGTTTATAAAGACAGAGTCAAAGATATAGACGATGAAGAGCGCCAGAGCCAAAAATGGAACAAAAGGAACCATCTTACTCTCATCTGTTTCGTTTCGCATCAGCATCATCACGGGCAGGGCGAGCAGGGCGGCGAGAAAGATGGCCATCAGCCCCAGCTGTATCCCCAGCATCGCGCCCATCGTGCCCGCGACCATCAGATCGCCTTCGCCCAGAGCCTCTTTTTTGATAAGGTAGGAGAGATAAAATCGCAGCAGTGCAAATCCTCCGACAAAGAGCAGGGCGTTTTCAAGGTTGAGCACGAAACCCTGAAAACCGGTCGCGGCGGCTATGGCCGTACTCAGGGCCAGAAGATTCATGCTGTCGGGAACGGCCTTGTAATAGTAGTCGATGACGGAGAGCGTGAGCAGAAAGCTAAAGGAGAGTGCTATCATTAAGGCCATAAAACTTAGACCCAGTTTAAGGTAGACCGCACCAAAGATAATGGCGCAAAGAAGCTCTACAAGGGGGTACTGCACAGAGATCTTCTCGTGGCAAAAAGCGCATTTTCCTCTCAAAAAGAGCCAGGAGAAGAGGGGAATGTTGTGGTAGAGCTTCAGCGGTGCCTTGCACTTGGGACAGTGAGAAGCGGGAAAAGCGACATTTTCATCCTTGGGAATACGTGAAATCAAAACATTCAAAAAGGAGCCGAAGATCAGTCCTATCAGTACAATAAACCCAAAAATCACTTAACACCCCCAAATCGCCTGTCGATATTTTTAAACCTCGCAATAATACTCTCTAGCTCCGCACTTGTAAAGTCCGGCCAGAGGGTGTCGCTGAAGAAAAGCTCCGCATAGGCGGACTGCCATAGCAGGTAGTTGGAAAGCCGGTGCTCGCCTCCGGTACGGATCAGAAGGTCTACATTGTGCTTGCAGTCAAGGGCATTGCCGAGGCTCTCCTCGGTGACCATCTCGCTGTTTTTCAAGGAGTTTATCGCGCGCAGGATCTCGTTTCTCGAGCCGTAGTTCAGGGCCAGATGCTGGATCAGTCGGGTTCCGTGCTTTGTCTCCTCCTCGAGCTCGCTGATCTGCTTTTGAAGGGCGGGCGTGAAGCGCGAAGCATCGCCGATCATCTCAAACTTGACGCCCATTTCAAGGTAGGTGGGAAGCTCCTTCTCAAGATAGTGCGAAAGTAGTTTCATCAAAAACTCCACCTCAAGCTTGGGGCGTTTCCAGTTTTCCGTGCTAAAGGCAAAAAGGCTGAGGCGTTCGATCTCGGGATGCTCGGCGCAGTAGCGCGTGACCTCGCGGACTCTTTCCGAGCCCGCCTCATGGCCGACAAAACGCTTCTTGCCCTGGCACTGTGCCCATCTGCCGTTGCCGTCCATGATCATCGCGATATGTTTTAGTTCATTCATTGCTTTTTACCATGCTTAGATATTGATGTCCAAAATCTGCTCACTCAGAGCAAAAAGAGGGGAGATCTCCTCTTTGAGACGGATGACTAGGCTGCTCTTGAAAGAAAACTCGTCGGCGTAGCCCTGTAACAGGGTCAAGCTCTCTTCAAACAGCACATTGATATGGACATAGACTTCATCATCATTGATGCCGACAAGGCCATCAAGCGGTCCGAGATGCTTTAGATGTGCGTAAAATTGTACTTCATCTTGGCTTTGTTTTCCTTGTCGTTTTCTTTTTTTATACTGTAAAAGCCCAAATCCCGCGGTGTACCGAAAGGGCAGGGAGACAAAGCCCTGGTTCAGGCCCAGTAGCATCTGTGTTAAAAAACTGAACTCCTCTTTGCCACTGGCATTGGAGAGTGAGGAGAGAAGTTGGGTGTGCAGCTGGGTTACGGCCTCTTTGGAGGGCGTTTTGAAATGACGGAGCACCTCTTCGAGACTGTAGAGCGCCTGCTCCGCCTTGAGCGGAAACTTGTGGAAATGTTTCAGGAAAAGAGTGTTATTTTGGGTGTCGTGAGAAATCGAAGCGAGGTACTTTTCGCCCACGATCAGGGGTTTTGGCGTACTGACTTCGAGTTTTTGTCCCTTGATCTGAAGCAGAAACTTCTGTTCGGAGAGATTTTTGATAACCAGGACCTCCACGGGCAGAAGGGAGGAGAGTCTGGCCGAGGAGAGCTGCGCGAGCAGGTTTTGAAGTGCAGGCGCAGCGTTAATGATCATAGGCTTTTACACAGCTCCAAGACCTTCAGCGAGAGAGAGAGCTTCTCCTCTTTGTCCAGAATCACCCTGCCTTCTCGGGTGATGAATTCCAGAGCGTTTTGTTCTGTTCCGAAACTTGAGCTGTCGTGCAAAAGATTGAAGCAGACCGCGTCCACTCCTTTTTTCTCCAGCATCGCCTGGGCGCTTTGAAGAGCGGTATCCGCGTTCATCTCGGCCTTAAATCCGACGGTAAAGATCCCTTCTTTGCTGATCGAAGAGAGGATGTCCTCGCTCTCTCTAAGCTCCAAAGACCACTTTTCGCCGACATCGGCTTTTTTGAGTTTTCCGTGCTGGGGGAAGGCGGGGAGATAGTCACTGACCGCAGCGGCCATAAACAAGAAGGGCTTTTTCTGGATCAGCTGGGGATTGGCATCGCTCATCAGTGTCGGCTTGGTCATCTTGCCTTTTTTGGCCACGCGGATGGAGTCGACGATGTACTCCTTGAGCTCGGCCGAGCCTTCAATGCTGATCTGATGCATGGCTTTGGGCAGACGCTGGGGGAAACGGCTGGAGATGAAGTTGACATCCGCACCTTTGAAAAATAGCGCCAGTGCAAGCGAAGAACCCATTTTGCCGCTGGAGAAGTTGGAAAGATAGCGGACATCATCGATCTTCTCAATTGTCCCGCCGCCGGTGACGATCACACGTCTGTCCTGCCAGAACTCCTCTTTGAGCAGCATCTGTGCGCTGTGAAAATAGATATCTTCCGGATCGGCCAGGGCCCCGTCGCCTTCGGTATTGCAGGCAAGCAGTTTGCTCTGGGTCGCCATGATGGTGTAGTTGGAAAGCGCAAGCATCTTCATCGAATGAGAAATGATGGGGTTTTGCATCATGTTGGTGTTGGCCGAGGGACAGAGGAGCTTGGGATGCGGATAGGCCAGGGCGGTTTGCAGCAGAAGGTTGTCTGCTATGGCATTTGAGAGCTTGCCGATGGTGTTGGCCGAGGCCGGAGCAATTACAAAAAGATCCGCCCATGCACCTATTTTGATGTGGTTGAGATCATTATCCCAAGATTCGCTTTCGCGGTGCAGGACCTTGTTCATGCTGATCGTCTCGAAGGTCAGCGGCGTAATGAACTTTTTGGCCGATTCGCTCATCACAACGCGCACCTGCGCACCGCTTTTGACATAGAGACGGATGAGTTCTAGGGACTTGTAGATGGAGATCGAGCCGGTAACGCCCAGAAGGATTTTCTTGCCGTTTAAGAGGTTGGGGAACATAATGATATCTTTTTTTCGGGTATTTTACACTAATTAAGTCCAAAAGTGTCATACTTTCGGCATGAAAAAATATGATGTGATTATTATCGGCTCGGGCGCTGCGGGTATGTTGGCAGCGATCACTGCCGCACGCCGCGGCAAAAAAGTACTTCTGCTAGAAAAACTCTCCAAGCTCGGCGCCAAGCTAAAGGCTACCGGCGGGGGACGCTGCAATCTTACCAATACCTTGCCCAACGAGGAGTTTATGGCCCGTTTCGGAAAAGAGGGGCGCTTTATGACCCCGGCTCTGGAGGCTTTTGACCATAAAAAAGTGCAGGCTTTTTTCGAGGAGATTGGCGTCGAAAGCCACGCGCCTGACGGCTACCGCATCTTCCCGACGACCCACAACGCAGGGACGATTCTTAGCGCACTTGAAGCGGAGATGAAGAGGCTCGGCGTAGAACTCACCTGTCAAGAGCGCGCAGAAGAGCTACTTTTTAGCGAAGAGCAGGTGGAGGGCGTCAAAACACAGACGCACGACTACTATGCGCCCAGCGTCATCATCGCTACAGGAGGACTCGGCTACCCCGTCCTGGGCGCGGAGGGGGACGGCTACCCGCTGGCCCGGTCCGTCGGGCACAAGGTGACGGAGCTCTTCCCGGCGATGATGCCTTTGAGAGTCAAAGAGAGCTGGGTGCAGAACTGCCGCGCGGATACGATTTCCAAGGTAGAGCTGCGCGTCAATCTGCCTAAGCTCAAAAAGCTCCGAGCCAAAGGTGACCTTATCTTTACAAAAAACGGCATCCGCGGTCCTGTGGTCCTTGATTTTGCCAGAGAGGTGACCCCGCTGATCGCACAATATGGCGAGGTGCCTTTGCTGCTCAACATGACCAAGGGGATGAACGAAGAGCAGATCCTTTCTCACCTCAAAAAAGAGCTTGACAAAGACACAAATCAAAGCACCCTGGACCTTCTAAAAACGCTTCTGCCGGAACCCTTAAGCCGCGAGCTGTGCAGACTCAGCGGCGTTGATGCAGAACTTGGCTTCAACAAACTTCCCGGCTTCAACAGAGCCGAGCTGACAAAACTTCTGGCCTGGACACCCTTGACGGTAACCGGCCACGAAGGCTTCAAGATGGCGATGATAACGCGCGGCGGCGTCTCGCTCAAAGAGATACGTCCTGAGACAATGGAGTCCAAGGTGATTAAGGGACTCTTTTTTTGCGGAGAGGTGATGAATCTCGATGGCCCCTGCGGGGGATACAATCTGCAGTGGTCCTTTGCTAGCGGGTATCTGGCGGGACTTCATTGTTAAATGGAGTTTTTACCGCTTTGTTTTTGGTTTATTTTTTGCCAAAAAACTTGTAGTAAAATCCGGCCACAGACTTAAGCGGAGTTCGACTGAGTGCAAGCGAGCCCTTGAGTATCTTCTCTGAGGTCACGGTAGTCCCTGCTGCGATCAGGACATCGTCTTCCACCACAAGGGGTGCTATCAGCTGCGAGTCTGAGCCGATAAAGACATTTTTGCCGATGATGGTTTGGTACTTATTGATGCCGTCGTAGTTGCAGGTGATCACACCCGCACCGACATTGGTCCCCTCGCCGATCTGCGCGTCGCCGAGATAGGAGAGGTGGCCGGCTTTTACCCCTTTGAGGTTTGACTTTTTGATCTCGACAAAGTTTCCGATGTGGGTCTGCTCGATGTGCGAGTGGGGGCGGATATGCGCCATTGGACCGATATCGGAGTTTTTGATGATGCTGTCTTCGATGACACAGCCGCATTTGATATGGGTGTTTTCAAGCAGGGTATTGCCGCAGAGTCGAACACCGTTTTCAAGCATGGACTCGCCCTTGAAAACGACTCCCTCTTCGATGTAGATTGTCGAGGGAAGCTGCATGCTCACCCCCTCTTTCATCCACTTTTCTCTGATGCGTGCCTGCATTATCTCTTCGGCCACAGCAAGATCGAACTTTGAGTTCACCCCTTTGAAATGCTCCTCGTCGACAAGAAGCGGAGAAATAGTCAGTCTATCCTCTCTCGCCATGGCTATCAGGTCGGTGAGATAGTATTCGGCCTGGGCGTTGTCATTGCTCAGGCGCGGCAGGTAGGTTTCAAGCACGCTCTTTGTAAAGGAGTAGATGCCGGCATTGACGTGGGTGACGGCTTTTTCCTGCGTGCTTGCGTCTTTTTCTTCGATGATGCGTTCTACGCCGGCCTCGGAGATGATGACACGTCCGTAGCCGCTGGGATCGGCAAGGTTGAAGATCGACATCGTGATATCCGCGTCAGAGGCCTCAAATCCGCTCAGCGCCTCGGCCGTAATAAGCGGCATGTCGCCGTTGAGGACCAGGACTTTTTCATGTTTTGGAGTTATTCCCATCACCGCACCGCCGGTTCCGGGGAAGTTCTCGGCATCCTGCACGACAAACTTTATCGTGTCAAAATGCTTCATCATCTCCTCTTGGACAGCCTCTTTTTGGTGGTGGATCACCACCGTGACATCGTCGCTGATGCGCAGAGACTCTTTGATGATGAAGTAGAGCATCGCTTTGCCCGAAATCGTATGCAGGACTTTTGCGGTGGATGATTTCATACGGCTGCCTTTGCCGGCGGCCAAAATTACAATGGATAGGCTCATAGTGTTTTCTCGTTTTATAGGATTTTGCAAGATTATAACAAAAAATAGAGCGCTCAGACTCCTGCAGCAAGCATAAAAGTAATGTTTTTGTCAAATCCACCGATTTGGGCCTGATAATTGTCACCTATCTATAGCATGCGAAGATGAGTTTCGCTCGGAGGGCTTGATTTAAGCTTGATTTTTAAAAATTAAGTAATAATATTGACAAATTATTATAAGAATTTTTTTTGGGGAATCAATGGATTTAGCAACGGTCATAGGTCTTGTTCTGGTTATAGCACTTTTACTGGGTGCGATGGCAATGGGTGTCGGTATCGGCGCCTATATCGATATTCCCTCTGTGCTCATTGTTGTGGGCGGATCGCTCGGATCGCTCCTTGTCGGTTTTCGTATGGAGCAGATGAAGAGTTTTGTGAAGATCTTCATGATCGCAGTGAAACCCCCGCGTGAAGATCTGGCAGATCTGATAAAAAAACTGGTAGAGTACGCGACTCAGGCTCGTCGTGACGGCATCTTGTCGCTAGAAGCGGCGGCCAATAATGAAGAGAATACATTTTTAAGACAGGGTCTCTCTATGGCAGTCGACGGGAATGAACCCGATACGATCCGTGAGCTTTTAGAGATCGAGATGGACCAGACCAGTACCCGACACAAAGGAAATGCGGCTATCTTTGACCAGTGGGCCGGATTTGCGGGCGCCATGGGTATGATCGGTACGCTGATCGGCCTGGTGGCTATGCTTTTGAACATGGCGGATCCTTCTGCGATCGGGCCATCTATGGCGGTCGCCTTGCTGACAACGATGTACGGGGCGATGATAGGCAATATCTTCGGCACGCCGATCGCCAACATTTTGCTTATCCGTAATGATGAAGAGAATCTGGTCAAAGAGGTTGTGTTGGAGGGGATCATGTCGATTCAAGCAGGTGACAATCCGCGTACGCTTGAGGCCAAACTTCTCTCTTTTCTTTCGCCTGGCGACCGTGTCAGTCAGTTTGAGTAGATAAATGGCGAAAAAAGCAAAGCCACACAAGTGCCCCAAGTGTCTGCCCAACTGGCTGGCGGCATTCGGGGATCTGATGAGTCTTCTCCTGTGTTTCTTCGTGCTTTTGCTCTCGATGTCTAGCATGGACGCCAAAAAGATCTCTGAGGCGATCGGTTCGCTCGCGGGCGCGATGAGCGTACTGGAGGGCGGAACAAAGACCGAGATCTCCAAGCAGCGTATCCAGGAATCGACACCGATAGAGAACCGTGACGAGAGCTCAGAGCAGGTCAACCGCATCAATCAGGCAATTGCTGAGATGAACGAGATGATGGAAAAAGGCAAGGGGCCTGCCGTAACACTTAGCGAGAGTGAAGAGGGTTTTGTTCTGCGTCTGCCGGCGAGTCTGCTGTTTAAAGCCGGCGAAGCGAAGATCGAGAATGAAGATGCCTTGCTTTTTTTGAAACGTATTGCGCTTTTGATCCACGAACTTCCAAATAAGCTCGAAGTCAGTGTCCGCGGGCATACGGACAACATGGCCCCGGGAAAAAACAGCACCTTTCAAGACAACTGGGACCTTTCTGCACAGCGTGCTATATCAGTACTTAAAGAGCTGCTTATAGGCGGGGTAAAGCCGGACCGGATGCACGCGGCCGGTTTTGCCGACTATCGTCCCGAAGCGAGCAACGAGAGCATCAAGGGACGCGAGAAAAACCGTCGGGTGGAGCTCTACTTCTATGCGCGAAAAAACGAGAACAAAGCTGAACTCGAGCAGTCTGTTTTGGATAAAGCAGAAGCACTTAAAAAATGATCAGAATCTTAACCTCACTGATGCTTTTTAGCATCTACGCCTTTGGCGAAACGCTCGAAATACCGACGATAAACCTCTCTCTCTCATCGCCCGAAACACCTGCCGCCCTGGTCAACTCGCTCAATGTGATCGTTTTGCTGACCATTATGTTCCTGGCCCCGAGCCTGCTGCTGATGACAACGACCTTTACGCGTTTTGTCATCGTTTTCGGATTTTTACGCCAGGCTATGGGAACGCAGCAGATTCCGCCGACGCAGCTGCTTGTCTCCCTGGCGCTGCTGCTGACGATCTATGTGATGGAGCCTGTCGGTATAAAAGCCTACGAGCAGGGAATAAAACCCTATGTGGAAGAACAGATCTCATATGAGGTCGCCTTCGAACGTACAACAGAGCCTTTTAAAAACTTTATGATCCGCAACACACGCGAAAAAGACCTGGCGCTCTTCTTTCGAATACGAAAGATGGAAAATCCGCAGAGCATCAGCGATGTTCCTCTCTCTGTTGTTGTGCCTGCCTTTATGATCAGCGAGCTCAAGACCGCTTTCGAGATCGGATTTCTGCTCTTTCTGCCCTTTTTAGTCATCGATATGGTTGTTGCCTCTATCTTGATGTCGATGGGTATGATGATGTTGCCGCCGGTCATGATATCGCTGCCCTTCAAGATACTGGTGTTTGTCCTGGTGGATGGATGGAACCTGTTGATTGGAAATCTGGTCGCGAGTATTAAGTAGACTTCTTGCAAAACTGGAAGAACTCCTCTGCCTCGCAAGAGGCTAGCTTTAGTGCCACAGCGGCCAGCGTAGCAAAGATGGGCTTTGAGCATTTTGCGTATAAAATAATGAAAGATGATGCGATGAATTGTGAATATTTCGGTGTGTGTGGAAGCTGCAAGCTTTATGATCTCAGCTATGAAGAGCAGTTAAGCGAGAAGTTAGAACGCGTCAAAACGCTCTTCTACGCTGTCTATCAGGGAAGCTTTGCTATAGCAAGGTCAAAAGAGCAGAACTACCGTGCGCGCAGCGAGTTCAAGATCTGGCACGTAGCAGAGGAGATCTCCTATGCGATGAACAGGCTTGACAAGCAGGGCGTTGTGACGATAGATGCCTGTCCTATGGTCAACGAACATATCAGTGCCTTGATGCCGAAGCTCCTGGCAAAGATCAGTGCCAAAGAGATGGGGACAAAGCTTTTTAATGTGGATTTTCTCTCATCAAGCCAGGGCGAGATCGTCGTCTCTTTGATCTACCACAGACAGCTTGACGAGAGATGGAGCGAGCTGGCCAAAGAGCTCGGCGATGAGCTGGGTGTTCATATCATCGGGCGAAGCCGCAAGCAAAAGGTGGTCATAGGACAGGACTATGTCACCGAGACTTTGAACTTTGAGGGTAGAGTCTACCGTTTCAAACAGGTAGAGAACGCCTTTACCCAGCCCAATCCCCGTGTCAACGAGCAGATGGTCAGCTGGGCACTGCAGCAGACAAAAGGCTCAAGCGGCGATCTTTTAGAGCTCTACTGCGGATCCGGAAACTTTACCATTCCTTTTGCCACGGTCTTCGAGAAGGTATTGGCGACGGAGATATCAAAGAGTTCTATTGCCGCAGCCATAGAAAACATGCGTCTGAACGATACGCACAATATCGAGTTTGTGCGCATGAGCAGCGAAGAGTTCACTCAGGCTCTGGACGCCGAGCGGGAGTTTAGGCGGATGAAGGAGATAGACCTGAGCAGCTATGAATTAAAGACACTCTTTGTCGATCCGCCGCGGAGCGGCTTGGATGAGCGTTCGCGAGAGTTTTGCAGACGGTTTGAACATATTATCTACATATCGTGCAACCCCGAAACACTCAAACGCGATCTCGAAGCACTCAGCGATGAATACGAGGTGACTCAAATGGCGGCCTTCGATCAGTTCCCCTATACAGAACATTTAGAAATGGGCGCTGTGCTAAAGAAGCGGATTTGACAATCTTGTTTTCTTCGAGAGTGCTTCTGCTCTTATCTCTTTGCACCTCTGTACTTGCGCAGGAGATGGCAGTTGAGCGTCTGCAAAGTGTTGTGGACGAGGTCAGTGAACTGCGCATGCGATATGCAGCCTCAGTGCAGAAAAACGAGGCGTATGAAGCGCAGATGAAAGAGCAAAACGAAGCAATAAAAAAGCGCTTTGTTGAGAAAAACACGGACTCCAAATTGCTTGCGCAAGACAATGAAGGTTTTGAACAGTATCTGCAGGGCGTGCTAGAGAGAAACAAAAAACTTCAAGCCGAAAACAAACATCTTAAGCAGAAGACAAAAGAGAGCGTCCAGGCAAAACGAGACGCCGAAACTACACTTTCGGTGCTTAAAAAAGAGAACAACCGCCTCTCAAGGGAGTTGGCCAAGGCCAAAGAAAATCTTCTGCTTTTGCAAAAGAGCGAAAGCGTCTGCCCTGAGGAGAACCCCTTTCCTAAACTTTTGATGCGAGAAGAAAAGTAAAGGGCTCCCCCTAATGCATCGGCCGGCAATTTTGTTATAATCACACAAATACTTCTCAGAAGGAGAAAGCGTGGAGTGTGAATTCCCAACTGTAAACAGCTCAAGCGAAGAGATCAGAGAAATTTTTGCACAGACGAAGACGATAGTGATCATAGGACTCTCTCCTGATCCGACCAAGGCAAGCTATAGGGTTGCGAAATACTTAAAAGAGCATAACTTCACAATTATTCCCGTCTATCCGAAAGAAGAGGAGATTCTTGGCGAAAAAGTCTACCGCTCTTTGGCCGAGATCCCTTTTGCGGTAGACATGGTCAATATCTTTCGCAAACCTGATGCTCTTGTGGCCGTTGCCGAAGCGGTCCTGGCGCGCGGCGATGTCAAATGTTTCTGGGCGCAACAAGGCATTGTGAACAATGAAGCAGCCCGTATGGTTGAAAAAGCAGGTCTCAAAGTGGTACAGAACAGATGTACGATGGTCGAGCATGCAGCATTATAAAAAGGTCTATTATTGCTAAACTTAGAATCTATCAAGAGAGCAGCCGAACGGATCAAACACGTTGTTGCCCGCACACCCTTTGCTTATGCGCCGCTGTTGAGCTCAATGAGCGGAGCCGAGATATTTGTCAAAAAAGAGAACCTTCAGATCACGGGAGCCTTTAAACTTCGCGGAGCCTATAACAAACTGGCCACGCTAAGTGAGGCGCAAAGAGCCGAGGGCATTATTGCGGCCAGTGCAGGAAACCACGCCCAGGGAGTCGCATTTGCTGCCAAACATTTTGGCTCAAAAGCGGTGATTATTATGCCAGAGACAACACCTTTGACCAAGATCAACGGCGTGAGTTCTTATGGGGCCGAGGTCATCCTGGCCGGCGAAAACTATGATGAGGCCTGTGCCTACGCTATAGCCTATGGAGAAGAAAACAACCTTGTCTTTATCCATCCCTTTGAAGATGAAGAGGTGATGTCGGGGCAGGGGACGATAGCCTTGGAGATGCTGGACGAAATAGATGATCTGGATATCATTATCGTTCCGGTGGGCGGCGGCGGACTTATTTCAGGCGTCGCAACGGCGGCAAAAGCGCTTAACCCCAAGATCAGGATCATCGGTGTCAGTGCGGCGGGTGCACCTGCTCTGAGGCTCTCTTTTGAACAAAAAAAGCCGATCGATACCACCTCTGTCCGGACGATTGCCGACGGTATCGCGGTGCGTGACACATCACCCATCACCTTGAAGCAGATCCTGATGAGTGTGGATGAGATTGTCAGCGTGGATGATGAAGAGATCGCGAATGCAGTCTTGTTCTTGCTGGAGAAGCAAAAGCTTGTTGTTGAAGGCGCCGGTGCGGTCGGTGTGGCGGCACTCATGCACAGCAAAATTGCTGATATCAAAGGCAAAAAGGCAGGAGTGATACTCAGTGGAGGAAACATCGATGTAACGATGTTGTCCGTGATCATAGAAAAAGGTCTGCTTAAATCCCATCGCAAGATGAAACTCACGGTGACGCTCGTGGATAAGCCCGGCTCGCTGATGAAACTGACGGATCTTTTGAACAAGCTTTATGCCAACATCGTTCATATTGCGTATGACAGAACCTCTACAACGCTCGATTATGGGGATGCCAATGTCACGATCCACCTTGAGACAAAGGGTGAAACCCATCAAAACGAGATCCGCTCAGTTCTGCTTGAGCACGGCTATCTCAGCAGCGAGATGAAGTAAGTCTGCGCCATGATATGCATTGACCTGGGTTCGAACTCTCTTCGGATGATCCAAATAGATTGTCAGACAAAAGAGTTTGTCAAAAGATATGAAAAGATCGTCAAAACAGCCGAACTTCTGCACAATGAAGGCGTGATTTCACCTGCTGCACTTGAAAGGATACTTAAGGGCTTTAAGGAGGCCTCTGAGATATTTGACTTCAAGCATGAACCCTGCATCGCGCTCACGACCGAAGCGATGCGGCAAGCATCCAATGCAACGGATGTCATAAAGAGTATTTACCAAGAGACAGGCCTAAAATTCAAGATCATTTCGCCCCAAAAAGAGGCAGAACTGACGCTCGTTGGTGTTGAACGCCGTTTGGAAAGCCTGGGCTTCAGGGGCACGTTTTTGCTTGTCGATATCGGCGGAGGATCAACCGAGATCATCTTTAAAAAAGGCCATTTGAGCGAGTCGAAGAGCTTTCCCGTAGGGATAGTGACGATGGCCTCGAAGTACCCCTCAAAAGAGCTGCTGCAGGAAAACCTTCCTAAAGAACTTTCTGCGATAAAAGCGTATGCTCATGCGTATTATCTGCGAGAGGGAAAGCCTGATTTTTATGTGGCAACAGCAGGAACACCGACAACAATAGCTGCCTTTAAACAGAAGATGAGCTATGAAGACTATGACACGGCGCGCATCAACGGCTCTACTCTCAACTATTTTGACTGCATGCAGGCTCTGCAGCAGCTTCTGGCGCTTAGTGTGGATGAACGCACAGGCTACGTTGGAGTGGGCCGTGAAGAGCTGATTGTTGTCGGAGTGATGATCTACGCCTCTTTGTTTGACATCTTTGATTATGAAGCTTCTGTGATTATTGATGATGGTCTGCGCGAAGGGGCCGCCATCTGGGCGTGTGAAAAGGGGCTGAAGTCCAGCTAAGCCACAAGCACTTTTGCTTCTCTTAACCTCTATCATATCTTTTTAAACTATAATAGCAAGAATTTTTACAAATGGAGAGACACATGCAAATCAGCGGTGCTCAAATGGTCATAGAGTCTTTGATCGCGGAAAATGTCGAGGTGGTTTTTGGCTATCCCGGCGGCGCTATCATGAATGTCTATGACGAAATTTATAAACAAAACGGTTTTCAGCATGTTCTTGCCCGTCATGAACAAGCAGCGATTCATGCGGCAGAAGGCTACTCCAAAGCAACCGGCAGAGTCGGCGTAGCGATGATCACCTCAGGTCCCGGATTCACCAATGCCGTCACCGGTCTGGCGGATGCCTATATGGACTCTATTCCTATGGTCGTTATCTCTGGGCAGGTACCGATGAGCCTTATCGGCACGGACGCCTTCCAAGAGATAGATGCCGTGGGAATTTCACGCCCCTGTACAAAGCACAACTACCTTGTTACGGACGCAAAAGATCTTCCTCGCATCCTGAAAGAGGCCTTTTATATCGCCTCTACCGGACGTCCGGGACCGGTGCATGTTGATATTCCCAAAGATGTCACCGCGCAGATCGAAGAGTTTGTCTATCCGGAGAGCATCGAGCTTGAGACCTACAAGCCGACGGTCAAAGGCAATGCTCGTCAGATCAAAAAAGCAATAGACGCGATCGGGGAAGCCAGTCGTCCGATCTTTTATCTCGGCGGCGGTATCATCAACTCAAACGCGGCGGATGAAGTCCGTGAGCTTGTCAATATGACAAACATTCCCTCTGTCGAGACCCTGATGGCCAGAGGAACGCTGGGCGCAGACAATGAGAACCTGATCTCGATGCTGGGAATGCACGGCTCCTACGCGGCAAATATGAGCATGAGCGAAGCGGATCTGATGATAGCGATCGGTGCGCGTTTTGACGACCGTGTAACGGGCAAGCTTTCCGAATTTGCCAAACACGCCCGCATCATCCATATCGATATCGACCCCGCGAGCATCTCCAAGCTGGTCAATGCAGACTTTCCTATCGTAGGCGATGTCAAGAATGTTGTTAAAGAGATGATCCCTTTGGCCAAAGAGAGAATAGACGGCCAGAAGTACGCCCAGTGGCGCGAAACCGTGGCCAATTTTGATAAGCTTCATCCTCTCTCCTACCAAGACAGTGACGAGGTCCTCAAACCGCAGTGGGTCGTAGAGCGTATCGGTCAGCTTCTTGGTGATGATGCCAATATCACTACCGATGTCGGCCAGCATCAGATGTGGGCCGCGCAGTTTTATCCCTTCAGCCGTCCACGCCAGTGGATCACTTCGGGGGGGCTTGGAACGATGGGCTTTGGTTTCCCGGCTGCTATAGGCGTAAAACGCGGCTGCCCGGACAAGGTCAGTATCAACGTCACAGGCGACGGCTCTATCTTAATGAATATCCAGGAGCTGATGACTGCGGTGGAGTATAAGCTCCCCGTCATCAACGTCATCTTGAACAACAACTACCTGGGTATGGTTCGCCAGTGGCAGACGATGTTCTATGACAAACGCCACTCGCAGACGGATCTTTCGATGCAGCCTGATTTTGTTATGCTCGCGCAGAGCTTCGGCGGTCTTGGCTATCGTGTCAAGACAAAAGAGGAGTTCGATGCAGCGCTCAAAGATGCCGTTGAAAAAAACGTGGTCGCTTTGATCGACGTTACCGTCAACCGTTTGGAAAACGTTCTGCCGATGGTCCCATCAGGCGGATCGCTGTTTAACATGATGCTAGAGTACAAGGATAAGTAATGCCAGAAGAGAGACGCGTAATTTCTGTAATCGTAATCAATGAGGCGAGTGTTCTGTCTCGTATTGCAGGCCTTTTTTCTGGCCGCGGCTATAACATAGACTCATTGACGGTTGCACCGATCCCTGAGTCTAAATACTCTCGTATCACGATTGTCACCCAAGGTTCCGTGCTTGTGATCGAACAGATCATTAAACAGCTGCATAAACTGATCCCAGTTTTGAAGGTCTACGAGCACGCCAACCTTGTTGAAAAAGAGATGGCTCTGGTTAAGTTCCCGGTCACCGAGTGCCTAAGTGATATCGCAGCACTCTGCGCGGCCTACAACGGCAAGATCGTCAATGTCAGCGAAGATTTTATGATCTGCAATGTGGCAGACATTCCCCAGCGCGTAGACAACTTTTTAAAAGCGATCAAGCGCTTTCATCCTAAAGAGATTGTGCGCAGCGGTGTTGTTGCGATGGAGATATAATGAAGCTTTCGGCAATTGCAAAGGCCATCGGGATTGCTTTTGATGGAGAAGATCTTGAGATCAGCGGTATCCATACCCTTGATGAGGCGAATGAGGGTCAGATCTCTTTTTTAGACAATGCAAAGTACATCTCCAGCCTTGAGGGTACCAAAGCTTCGGCCGTCTTATGCAAGAGCGCATCGGCCGGAAAAGTTCCTGCCGGCTGTATTGCCCTGGTGGATGAGGAGCCTTACCTTAAGCTTGCTTTGGCATCCAAGCTCTTTTCTCCCGAGGTAATCGAGACAGAGGGAGCTGATGCCCTCATAGGAGAGGGAAGTTTTGTCTCCGAAAAAGCCTATGTCGGCAAGGGTGCTGTGATCGGAAAGAACGTGAAGATCCTGCCCGGTGCCTTCGTCGGCTGTTATGCCAAGATCGGTGATGACACAATCCTACATCCTAATGTAACGGTCTACAGAGACTGTGAGATCGGCAAGAGATGCATCATACACAGCGGAACGGTTGTCGGCAGCGACGGCTTCGGATTTGCCCATACCAAGCTGGGCGAGCACGTCAAGATCTATCAAAACGGTAATGTCGTTATAGAAGATGATGTGGAGATCGGCGCGAATTGTGCCATTGACAGGGCAGTTTTCGGAACGACCTATATCCGCAAGGGGTGCAAGATCGACAATCTTGTGCAGTTCGGGCACAATGTCGATATCGGCGAGTACTCCATCCTCGTCGCACAGTGCGGCATAGCCGGCTCGACGCGATTGGGCCGAAATGTTGTCATGGGAGGTCAAAGCGCGACAGCCGGGCACCTTGAAGTAGCTCCCTTTACGACCTTTGCAGCACGCTCGGGTGTTACTAATGATGTCAAGGTGGGTGGGAAGACCTATGGCGGTTTTCCTTTGATGGAGCAGAGACAGTGGTTGAAACTTCAAGCTAAATTAGCTAGACTGTTAAAATCAAACTAAAGAAGGATATTTTATGAGCAGATCAATTGCCTTAGACGGCACAAAAAAAGGTGTTATCTCAGTTACCAAGATCGCTGAACCTTACGGAGCGGGAAGCGGGACTGTTGTCAGTGTCGGTATTTCACTCTCGGGTGACGCGCAAAACCCTGAGTGGAAAGTCCATCTTCCTCTGAACAACCTTGATGATGTTATCGCGGCACTTCAAGAACTTAAATAAACTTACACACCCTTTCACAGGGTGGCTGCATCTGAGAACACTTCATTTTATTTTTAAATTTTAATGCGGATTATATTGTTGTAGAGAAGTTAAGTAGATCGTCTGCTTTTGCCAAAAGATTTTCCATATTATGGACCTCAGGCAATTTGTGAGAAGGCTGCAGGCGTGCAGAAATCAGGTTTTTTATCGCCGTATCTGTAAGGTTTTGATCAAAAATTTTGAAATAGCTGTCAACAATATTTTGTTCATGAAGATGGTTTATCTTCTTTTCCTGCGTAAATCCAATGGCACTCTCACTGGCTTTTGAGTAGGTAACACGTATGTTTTTTACCTTTTCCGAGTAGTTTGATGCGGAGCTTTGAAGATCAAGTTTCATGATGAACTCTGTTTGGAATTAAATTTGATAAAGTATAACAAAATTTATATAAAAACAAATAAGAACAATATAAGCACTTGTAAAACGAGGTGCCCACCGTAAAGATGGGCAAGAAGATTAGTAGTTTTTGGCAACAAAAGCCTTGATGCGTTTGATTCCCTCACGGATGCTTTCTATGTCGGTGGCAAAACTAAATCTGAAGTGGCCGTCCGTGCCGAAACCGATACCCGGAACAACAGCTACGCCGGTCTCTTCAAGAAGCATCTTTGAAAACTTTAGCGAGTCGTTTTCTATATTTTGGGTATTGACAAAGAGATAAAAAGCGCCATCCGGCTTGACAACCGAAAGGCCCTCAATCGCATTAAAGAGTTCAACAGCCTCGTCCCTGCGTGCGGCAAAGGCCTGGCGCATTCTTTCTATGTCGGTGTCGGCTGAGCCGTCAAGGCCAGTAATCGCAGCTTTTTGCGTTATGGAGCAGATGTTTGAGGTGCTTTGGCTTTGCAGCTTTTTCATCGCACTGATCAGTTCGGTGTCTTTAGCCGCAAGATAGCCAAATCGCCATCCCGTCATCGCTACGGATTTACTTAGACCGTTGATCGTGATGGTACGATTAAACATATCTTGGCTGATTGCTGCAGCAGAGGTAAACTCGCCGTCATACAGCAGTTTTTCATACATTTCATCGCTTGCCACAAGAATATTGGTTCCCTTGAGCACATCGGCCAGAGCGCTCAGTTCCTCTTTTGTGTATACACAGCCGGTCGGATTTGAAGGCGAGGTCAACACGATCATCTTCGTCTTGGCAGAAATTGCCGACTTTAGTTGCGCAGGCGTGATCTTGTATCCGCTGGTATGATCTGTCTGTATTTCGACAACGACACCTCCGCAATATTTCACAAGCTCAGGATAAGTGACCCAGTAAGGTGCAGGGATGATGACTTCATCGCCATCATTTATCGTTGTCTGGAAAAGGTTGAAAAGAGAGTGTTTCGCCCCGTTGCTGACAATGATTTGGTTTGGTGTATAGTCCAAGCCGTTGTCGCGTTTAAGTTTGTTGGCGATGGCCATACGAAGTTCGGGGATGCCGTCCACCGCTGTATACTTGGTAAAGCCTGCATTGATAGCGGCTATAGCACTGTCTTTGATGACTTGAGGCGTGTCAAAATCAGGTTCGCCTGCTGAAAAGCTAAGGATATCTTTTCCTTGAGCACGTAGTTCTTGAGCCAATGTTGAAACCGCGATTGTAATGGATTCAGAAAGAATATCGATTCTGTCAGAAAGCATGCTTACCCTTGAATTAAAGCCTTTTTGGACCCTTGTTTAGGGACCATAGGACTTCAAGAAATTTTTAAGGAAACGCCCGGAAGGGACATTTAACTTGTTGTGAAATTATAGCTTGTTTTTTAGGGGATTTTTACATTTATAGACAAAAGTGAGAGGGTTTGTTTTGGATAAAATTCTTATCCATGATCTTTTTTTATGCCTTCATCGCTTTGATGAAGGATTCATATATATTTTCAAGTTCGAGGTCTTGGTCCAAGATCTCTTTGTTCTCTTTTACAATGATGTGTTCCAGTACGGCGACACGCTTTAACAGGTAATCAAATATCTCTTTGTTGATATCGGGAAGCTTGTTGTGGCTAAAAGGGTCCTTGCAACGTCCTTTGTCAACAACACGCGCAGGTATGCCGATGGCAGTCGAGTGATCGGGAACCTCTTTGACGACGACGGAGTTCGCCCCGACCTTTGAGTACTCGCCGATAGTGATGTTGCCAAGGACTTTCGCACCCGCACCGATAACTACTCCTCTTTTGATGGTAGGGTGGCGTTTGCCCGCAGTGAGATTGACTCCGCCCAGAGTGACGCCTTGATAGATGAGCACATCATCTTCAATAATCGTCGTCTCGCCGATAACTACACCGGTTCCATGGTCGATAAAGACCCGATTTCCGATAGTCGCAGCAGGATGGATGTCGATGTTGGTGATGATCTGGTTGAGCCCCATAATGACACGTGCGGAACGTTTCCAATTGGCTTTATGAAGGCGGTTGGCAATGCGGTATGTAGCAACAGCCCAGACACCCGGGTAGTTGAAAAAAAGCTCGATTCGTGATTGAATAGCAGGATCGTTCTTGTAAACATTTGAAAAATCTTCTTTAATCTCGGAAAAAAGCCCCAATAAAAATCCTTAGTTTGTTGTTCTTAGGTAACTATTTTGATACAGATATAGTTCCAGTTTTTGAAGTGTATCACTTTTTTCTTCTTCTGTGATAAAAGTTGATCGCGCCAGGGAATTCTTTAGCTGGATTAAAATTTGCGTCTCATCGTAGCCGAGACTCGCAATGACTTTAAGCAGGCTGCTTGCCTCGTCAATATTTTCGATGCTGTAGCCTTCTTTTCCGATAATGACACTGCACTCGGTCGGATGGGAGAAGAGGTTGTGGTTCATTCCCAAAGTCTCCTGGTAAGCGCCGACATTGAAGAATCCGAGAAAATACTCCTCCTCATCCAGGTCGACATCATGCAGGTACAGAGGGGAAGAGCTCGAGAAACCGATCTCGCCGTCACTGTCACAGGTGATATCCCAGAGGTTGGCCGAGCGAAGTGCAGGTTCGTCAAGCTTGTGCAGAGGCATAATGGGAAAACGCTGGCCCAAGCCCCAGTAGTCAGGCAGACTCTGAAAGATAGAGGCGTTGATAAGGTAGTGCTCCTGCAGACGTATCTGCAGCTTTTCGAGTTCGGTCGTCGGATACCCTTTGGAGAGACGAAGTGCCTTTTTTATAATGACATGAACCAGGATCTCGGCATTCGAGCGGTCTTGCAGGTCGATGTAGCCCAGGTCGAAGAGGGTGAAAAGAGATTCCATATGATCAAGTGCATCGTGCAGATACTCGATCGAGTTCTTGGCGTTGACCAGCTTGTTAAGCTCTAGCAGCTCTTCGATCAAAGGCGGATTACTCTCTTTGATGCGCAGCGATTTTTCCTGATGGTCTTGGGAAAAAAGCTCCAGGACAGGGGTGATCAACACCGCATGCGAGGCAACGATAAAGCGTCCCGATTCGGTAAAGATATCAGGGTGTTCGACTCCTTTTTTGTTCATGATGTCGCCCAGCAAGAAGACAACGTCATTAGAAAACTCTTCGATCGTATAGGTGCGAAGTCTGTCTGCAGAGTGCTGTGCGTATTCGATCGCCAGACCGCCTCCGATATTGATCGCATGCAGTTTTTCGGCACCCATCTTTTTGAGCTCAGCATAGATGTTTCCTGCTTCTCTTAGCGCGCGTTTTAGCGGCGTGATGTCCTCCATCTGCGAGCCAATATGGAAGTGGACCATATGGAAATAATCCAAAAGATCGTTTTCTCTGAGTAGATTTATCGCTTCTAAAAGTTCTGTCGCACTTAGGCCGAATTTGGCGTCGCTGCCGCCGCTTTTTGCCCAGACTCCGCTTCCCGAACTGTGCAGACGCAGACGGATGCCGATAGAGGGAATTTTTAGATTGCACGCTTTTGAGACTTCCACGATAGACTCAAGTTCGGCAAGTCCTTCTATGGTCAGGGTGATGTTATGCCCCATCTGTGCGGCCATGAAGCCCAAAGAGATCATCTCCGTGTCCTTGAAGCCGTTCACGGTGATCGGTGCGCCCGAAGAGGTCTGTGACATTGCCAGGATAAGCTCTGCCTTGCTACCGGCCTCAAGACCGTAATTGAAGGCTTTTCCGTGGGTGGTTATCGCTTCGACGACTTGAGGGAACTGGTTGACTTTCAGAGGGAATACCGCCTTGAATTCACCCTTGTAGTTCACCTCTTGGATGGAGCGTCTGAAGGTTGTATAGAGCGTCTCTATTTGCTTTTGGATTAGGTGCGGAAAACGCAGTATTATCGGCCCTCGAAGGCCGCTCTGTCGTATCTCGTTTACAATGCTAAGAAGCGAAGGTTTGCTCAGATGATTGAGCGTGACCTCAGAATCTTCGATAATGTAGTTAGCATCTCCCCAGATATTTATTCCGTAATTGTTTATAGGCATCATATTGTCCTGTGCGTGTGGGTTGGGGTAAACATATTTAGAACTCTCAGCAAATATCTCAACTACAGGGCCTCCTGGGCAATTTCTGATTCGGTTTTTTCGACAAGATCTTTGAGCCAGATGGTGCCGCTGCTCAGTTCGTTTTCACCGAGAATGGCACAGAATCTTGCATTGGCCTTGTCTGCGGCTTTGAGGTGGGCTTTTAAGTTGCGAGCATTGTACTCGATCATGACCTTGGCGCTGCGTCGTTTATTCATGCCAAGGATATAGAGTTTGCTGATCGCGTGCTCATCCAGAGCTCCGAAATAGTAACCTTCGCGCTCAAGTTCAGGCATCTTTATCAGCTCCATCAAGCGCTCGATCCCGATGGCAAAACCGACAGCAGGGGTAGGGCGTCCGTCCAAAAACTCCACCAGCCTGTCATAGCGGCCGCCGCCGGCAATGGAAGACTGCGCGCCGATCTCCGTGCTGACAAACTCGAAGGCTGTTTTGGAGTAGTAATCCAAACCGCGAACAAGATGCGTGTCGATCTCGTAGGCCACGCCCTGCACATCTAGATGCGCAGTGAGGGTGTTGAAATCGCTTTCGCAAGACCTGCAGAGATTTTGCATCAGCTTGGGCGCAGTGGCATAAAGCGCCTGGCAGGCTGCGTTTTTACAATCAAGCACACGGATAGGGTTTGTTGTTTTTCGACGCTGACAATCCTCGCACAGCTGCGCTTCGTGGGCATCCAAAAAGCCGACCAGTTTTTCTCGGTAGGAAGGCATACAGTTCTGATCGCCCAAAGAGTTGAGCTTGAGGGTGAAAGCAATCCCCAGCGCATCAAAGATATTGCGCACCATCAGGATCATGCTAAGATCTTCCAAAACAGAGACCTCGCCGAAACTTTCGCATCCGAACTGATGGAACTGGCGCAAACGCCCCTTTTGAGGACGTTCATATCGAAACATCGTACCGTGATAGAAGAAGCGCTGTGTCTGCTCCTGACGGTCATATTTGTTCTGGATAAAGGCGCGTACAACGCCGGCAGTGCCCTCTGGACGCAGGCAGACACTATTCTCTCCCTTGTCGATAAACTGGTACATCTCTTTGCCGACGATGTCGCTGCTCTCGCCGACGGCACGCTTGAATAGGGCCGTCTCTTCCAGCTGAGGCGTCTCAATAAAACGAAAGCCGTAGTTTCTAGCGATGCGGCTTGCCGTCTCAATAAAATAGCTGAAACGCTGGGACTCTTCAGGCTCCAGGGTGTCATTCATTCCGCGAAGTGAACGGATCATAGGCTTCCTTTAATAAAATTGTCAATCTGTATGTGAATGGCTTCTATGCTCTCTTCGGCATTGATCAGAAGCATTTTCAGCCCCAGAGTCTTGGCTACAAAATGAAGCTCTTTTTGAACATTGAGCATATAAGCGATGCCGCGCTGCTCGATAACATCATGACTTTTTTCGCCCAGGCGCTCTATCAGGGTCTCTTCTTTGATATGAAAGAGAATGATTGCATCAGGCATGATGTTCTGCATCGCAAAACGGTTAAGCTTCTCCAGCCAGGCATAATCAAACTGCTTTGAGGCGAGAGCATAGGCCATTCCCGAGATCAAAGAGCGATCCGAGATGATAAGCCGGCCCAGATTGGGCTTGATGACCTGCGAGGCATGGTTGCTGCGATCGGCCAAAAAGAGCAGAAGCTCGGTGACAGGACAGAGATCATCGCTATAGAGGACAAGTTCACGAATCTTGCTTCCCAAGGCTGTCGCACCGGGCTCTTTGGTGATGAGCGCCTGCGGATAGGCCGCGGCCAAGAGTTCAATTTGCGTGCTTTTGCCGCAGGTATCGATGCCCTCGACTACAAGGTACATGTGTTTATCTCTTTGATCATACTCTCGACTTTTGGCGGCAGAAGGTGTGAAGTCTTGCCGTTAAACTTGAGCATATTGCGCACGATGGATGAGCTGATAAAGGCATGTTTCAGATTGGGCATAAGATAGACTGTCTCGATCGAAGCATCAAGCGAGTTATTCAGGTAGCCCAGCTGTAGCTCATACTCAAAGTCACTCACCGCGCGAAGGCCGCGTATCAGGATAGAGGCGTTCTGTTTGGCGGCAAACTCTACGGTGAGGTTGTCAAAAGGGAGGACCTCGACATTTTTCAGATGCGAGGTGGCTGCTTTGGCCATCTCGACACGCTGCTTCAGGGTAAAGAGCGGTTTCTTCTCATGAGAGTCCGCAACAGCGATCACCACCGTGTCAAAAAGATTGAGCGCACGGACGATAATATCGTAATGGCCGTTGGTTATGGGATCGAATGTACCCGGGTACAAAGAAGTTTTAATCATCGCTGCTCCATCGTTGGTATAGATTGTGTTCAATGCCCAGAAGGTCAAACCACTTGCCGATAAAGAAATCTTCCATCTCATCGACAGTGCTAACGTTGGCATAATAGGCCGCAACCGGAGGCGCAATTATAACGCCAAGTCGGGAGAGTTTCAACATGTTTTCCAAGGCGATCGCGGAAAAAGGCATTTCGCGCGGTGCCAGAAGAAGCTTTTTGTTCTCTTTTATCATAACGCTCGCCGCACGTGTGATAAGGTCGTCTGCAATCCCGCAGGAAATCTTTGCCAGGGTGTTCATGCTGCAGGGTGTTATCATCATGATATCCGCACCGTAGGAGCCCGAAGCGATAGAAGCGCCGATATCGCTGTTTTTATATTCTTTAGTATCAGTCTCTTTGTCCAGTACGACTTTGGCGTGTTCAGATATCACCAAATGCCTTTGCATAGCCTCAGGAAGCACTTTTAAGACCTTCAATCCGATATGTGCACCGCTGGCACCGCTGATAGCAACAATGATCTTTGCTTGACTTGGCATCTTGCTTCCTCGCTGCGTGCTATAGCACGGATATTACTCTATTTGCACAAGGTTCCGGCCGATAACCTTTGCTTTTAGGCGCTGCTTGTCTGATTTTTGGATTAAAATGATATCACCGATTTGAGCGTCTTGTAGACTTTTTGCCTGAAATTCCAGGTGCACGTTTCCGCTTACCATACGGGCATAAACGGTCTTATTCCTAAGAACAGAAGGCACGATCTCAAGATCTTTTTCATATAGTATTCGGCCTTCGTTTAAACGCTTTTTCACACGAAGTTCACTCTCGTCCAATGTTTTCAGGATCGAGCCTTTTAGACGCTCAAAGGGCTCGATCGAATAGACCAGATCAATAGGTTTGAGAATTTTACCGCGATTTATGTTATGACTTGCTTTAAAAAGTTTGACACTGGCATGAATCTCATAGCTTATAAAGTGGCGTTTGTTTGATGTTGGCGAAGTCAGCTGCAGGGTTGATTTTTTGTATTGATAGGCATTGGGTTTAAAGTCGAGTGTAAACGCTTCCGGAAGCTTTTGTATGAAGCTGTGAAGCTTAAACGTGACGGATGCGATCTGCATCGAAGGATAGAACGAGAGATAATAGGCCTTGATCCTTTCTTCTAAAGGCGTCATATCCAATGAGGTGGCACGCTTAAAATGAATAATGCCCGGACTCTTGTCTTCAAGCAGAACATTATGCTCTTTAAAAGTTTGTATCAATACGGCTGAAGAGAATGACTTTTTATACCGGTGTTTGGCGAATTTATAGATAGTGAAGTCATCTTTGATTTGAGGAAAAATAGCAGAAGCATTCAGCTCCTGGCTTGAAATTGTATAGTCGGTTTTTAGCTCCGCAGAAAAGACAGAGATACAAAAAAAGCTAAGTAAAAGGAGGGATTTTAAAAGCAAGATTCTTCTTCTCTTTTGTGGATATAGAAGGCATTGTAACATAAAAAAATGCATCATGCTTTAGCCGAAGTGATAGTGCAAAAAAAGATTCTAAAAAATCTGTTATATTGTTATAATAAATTATAATATATTATTTATATTTTTGTTAAGAGTAGAATTAGGACGGCAGCACGACAGACTGAATACCGCTGGCTGAAAATTACGAAAACAGATACAGACGGCTTGACTACATTGCGGATGGAGTCTTTGAAGTGACAACCGATACCTATGAGATCATTGACGGGATCATAAAGATCAGCCGGGATGAGACATGGATAAAAAAGCGATCAAGAGTGTCAGCTCGACCAATATCACCGTCACCGTCGTTTCAAGTTCGGGTGAAGCGGAGGAAACAGTCTGTGAGTTTTATAACAAAGCCGACGCCGAAGCGTATATGAATATATTGTAAAGTCAAAATAGTAGAGAAAATTGGGTGGTACCGCCGGGCGGACTTGAACCGCCACGCCCGAAAGCATCGGATTTTGAATCCGACGTGTCTACCGATTTCACCACGGCGGCATGAAGAGGGCGGAATTATAGGTGTTCAATGCTTAAAGCGGGGTAAAAGAGTTTTTATTTAGAGTCTGCGACCGCTTCTTTGAAACTCTTCGCGATTTTGAACTTGACAATTTTTGTCTCTGCTACTTCGATATTCTCGCCTGTACGGGGATTTCGGGCAGTTCTGGCAGGACGAAATATCGTACTGAAACTTCCAAATCCGCTGAAGTTGATCGTTTTCTCCTCTTTCATCGCGTCTACAATAGTCTCCAGCAAAGCCTCTATAGCAGCCTCCGCGTCAACCTTTGCCAGGCAGGCTTTGTCTGCAACGCAGGCAATGAGTTCTGCCTTTTTAAGTGTTGTCATTTTCCGCTCCTTTTTGGAAAGTGCAAAATTATAGTGCACGAAGACTTTAAAAATTACCAAAAAAGCCGATTTATGGTCCAGATTATGAAAAAATAGATTATGGAACTTGTTTTGCTTTACGATAGACAAAATTTGAGTTACTGTTCGGAATTAGCGGAGGTACGATATGCGTGCGACATTAAGCGGATACTATAGAAATTTACAGTTCGACCAGAGCAAGGTTGCCAAAGAACTCTTCGATGTAACCAAGCAGATCTCATCGGGTCAAAAGATACAGTATGCCTATGAAGATACTTCTACTTTTATCGATACCGTGCGACTCGACAACGAAGTGACGACTTTGTCGCAAGCCAAGCAGAATGCAACGCGTGCGAATCAAGTAAGTAACAATACCGACATAACGATGAATGGCATGGTTGAGGTGTTTGAATCGATGAAGGTTAAACTGATTCAAGCAGCAAATGGAACAAATAGCCCTGAGAGTCTGAATGCTATCGCGCTGGATCTTCGCGGTCTGGAAGAAAACATGGTCCAGTTAGCCAACACTTCAATAGATGGAAAATACCTCTTCTCGGGTTCAGAAATAAAAACAAAACCCATTGATGCTAACGGTTTGTATCAGGGCAACGATACCGACCTAAAGGCATTTGTAGGCTCGGGAGTTGAACAAAAATACAATATCAGTGGCGCCGATCTTTTCTTAGGGGATGAAAATGATACGCAGCGAAAAATCACGACCAATATTGCGATAAGAAACACCTTAACAAATGCCGCGATAAAAGCTTCTGACTCCATAGAAGATATGATGGGAGCAGGCACAAGTCCATACTCATTTTATGTGCGCGGTACAGACAGTGCAGGAGTAAGTTTCAAAGAAAAAATCGCTATAGATGGCACTACACCGGTCAGCAGTCTTTTGAGTAAAATTGAAAACTTGTTCGGCACCGGAAGTGTAAATGTCTCTTTGAATGGAAGTGGCAATATCGTTATTGAAGACAAGCTGAAGGGATCAAGCAAAATTGATTTTCATATAGTGGGTTCATCAGGTGATACGGCCATAACCAATATCGATGCGCTGACTACCGGAGATGTTAAAGAGTTTATAAAAAGCGGATTGACATCATCTGATGGAACAAATGACGAAGCTAAGATTTATGATCGTACCCGATTTAGCAAGAGTGGGTCAGTGTTGACTTCCAACGTCTCTCATGTCTTAAACAGTGATAACAGTTTCGTGTCAAATGGCACCAAATTAGTTGATGCAAGTGCGCAGAATTCATTGAATGGAGTAATATTTAATTATTCCGGTGTTGATGTAAGTGGAGCAGATTTTACGGCAACTATCAATTTGAAAGATGGCGGTTCATCATTTACTGTAGACGGGAACACCTATAGTATTTTTAATGCAG
Source organism: Campylobacterales bacterium (assembly GCA_014859655.1). GTDB lineage: Bacteria > Campylobacterota > Campylobacteria > Campylobacterales > Sulfurimonadaceae. Next base: position 32,144 of record JACUTT010000001.1, on the reverse strand, counting down.
GCAGTCCGGCTGTTCCTACTCCAGCCGATGAGATGACATACAAGCAGCTGACGGATGTTATAAATATGGTTGTAACCGGAAATCTGCCTACTGCGGATACCGAAGGTGCGTACACTAATGCCCTTAAGGCTTCTGTTTTAGACGGCACGACATCATTGAACTATAAAGGCCAAATTGTTTTTAAGGATCTGCTCAATACGCTCACACCAGCTGAAATTTCACTTTATGATAACAATACGAATGACTTTACGGCCGCGGCCTCAGCCTTAACATTTAATACGAACAATGCCTTGACGATCCGTGACCCCAAAACAGACTTCTTCCAACAGATCAATGCCGCTATTACCGCTGTTGAACTGGGGCGTCTTCAAGCGGACGGAACTGCTCTTGACCCACGAAATGGCGGTATACAAAATGCTCTTCAAGCCATAGATGATCTAGCTTCTCACACATACAATCAACACTCCGTCGCCGGTGCCCAGTCAAAAAATCTGGAGATGTCGTCCAATAGAATCGACTTGCTTCTTGTGTCAACAAAATCATTGCGTTCCGAAGCGATTGACGCAGATATGGCCGAGGCGGCTTTAAAACTTCAACAGCTCCAAATGAATTATCAGGCCATGCTATCGACAGTATCACGCATTTCACAGCTCTCGCTGGTGAATTACCTCTAAGTTTGCCCGCTATTTTTGACGGGTTTTTAATTTTGGTTATAATTGCGATAGTTTAACTGAAGGATTCTCCATCTTACGTAATATCTTCTTTATTATAGGCGCAGGCCTTCTCTCCTATCTATCTTTTGCTACCATAGCATCGAGCTTGAACCTTGTCGGTTCATTCGGCGCAGATTTTGCCATGCACAATCATGGGCTTTTCGGATATATATCGTATCTCTATCCTTTTGCGTTGATGGTCTCTCTTTTTTTATGGTTTAAAAATCCAGGCATGAGCATGCGGCGCCTTGAGCTCGTGCTCTCTTCAGTATTGCTCTTTTTTACCTTGAGCATTTTCCAGGCATTGGTCGTATCAAACGGATTGCGCGGTACAATGGGCGGCAGTTTTGTTGATTTTCTTTCGCCTTTTATCGGCGGAGCAGGGGTCTGGATATTTTGGCTGATGAGCACAACCCTTGCTGTTATGATCTTGCTGGACAAAAGTCTGCATCAGGTGATGGCTGCCTTGCCTCGTTTTGAGCTTTCGCGTTTTTTGCCCGCAAAAAAAAAGAAAGAAACAGTCGCAAAAGTAAAAAATGAAAAATATGTTTACGCACATGAAGATGATGACGAGGTTTCAGCCTATGAAAATGAGAGCGCAGAAGAGTCTTGTAAATATATAGCTGAAGATGAGGAGAGTTTTGTGCCTGAACCTCCACCGCTTTATCCTGAGTATATCGTAGCCAAAGAAGAGCCGGTCATCGACAAAGAACCCGATCCCGTTATCGTAGCGTCTGCTATAGAGAGCATAAAAGAGGCCGAAGCAAAGACCATTGTCACTTTGGCAAAAAAGGTCAAAGAAGAGAAGCATGCGCTGGTCATCGACGAGCTCGAAGAGAACAAACAGCTTCTGGATCAGATCGAAAAAGGGGTAACCGAAAAACCCAAAAACTTCAAACTCCCGCCGACGCACTTTTTGCAAAAACCGGTAGAGCACGACTCTGCGCTGAACGAGGAGCAGCTTGACGCGAAGATCGAAGACCTGATCGACAAGCTGGCCCACTTCAAGATCGAAGGCGACGTGGTGCGTACCTATGCAGGTCCCGTTGTTTCGACCTTCGAGTTCAAGCCGGCGGCAAATATCAAGGTCTCGAAGATACTCAGCCTTCAAGATGACCTTGCTATGGCGCTGCGCGCACAGACGATCCGTATCCAGGCACCTATTCCGGGAAAAGACGTCGTCGGTATCGAGATCCCCAATCAGAGCGTTCAGACGATTTATCTGCGTGAGATACTCGAGAGCAAACTTTTTCAGGAGTCGGCCTCTCCCTTGACCATCATTCTGGGCAAGGACATCGTCGGCAAGCCTTTTATCACCGATCTTAAAAAACTGCCGCACCTGCTCATTGCGGGGACGACGGGTTCAGGCAAATCGGTGGGGATCAACGCCATGATCCTTTCGCTTCTGTACAAGAACTCGCCGGACAATCTGCGACTGCTGATGATCGACCCGAAGATGCTGGAGTTCTCTATCTATAACGATATCCCGCATCTGCTCACACCGGTCATCACCAAGGCAAAAGAGGCGATTATCGCGCTGAACAATATGGTCACCGAGATGGAGCGCCGCTACACGATGATGGCCGAAACACGCACGAAAAACATAGAGAATTATAACGAAAAAGCGAAAAAAGAGGGCGACGAGATCTTCCCCTACATCGTTGTTATCATTGACGAGCTAGCGGACTTGATGATGACCTCGGGCAAAGATGTGGAGTACTCTATCGCGCGCCTGGCCCAGATGGCAAGGGCTTCTGGGATTCACCTTATTGTCGCTACGCAGCGTCCTTCGGTGGACGTAGTAACGGGCCTTATCAAAGCCAACCTCCCTTCGCGCATCTCCTACAAGGTCGGCCAGAAGATCGACTCCAAGATCATCTTGGACCAGATGGGTGCCGAGTCTCTTTTAGGTCGGGGTGACATGCTCTTCACTCCTCCTGGAATGAGCGGATTAGTCCGTCTGCACGCACCCTGGAGCAGCGAGTCGGAGATAGAGAAGATCGTTGACTTTATAAAATCACAAAGAGAAGTCGTCTATGACAAGCGCTTTTTGATGGAAGAGGGCGGCATCTCTTCTGAGGGTTCGGGCTCAAACGGTGACAACGGAGAACTCGACGAGCTCTTTGATGAGGCAAAAGGGATTATCTTGTCAGATAAAAAGACCTCTATATCCTACCTTCAAAGACGCCTTCAGATAGGTTATAACCGATCTGCGCGCATTATAGAGCAGCTGGAAAATGAAGGCATACTTTCCGCGCAAAACAACAAAGGAAACAGGGAGATCATCGGATCATGAAAAAAACACTATTTTTGTTACTGCCACTTGCCTTCACTTTGTCAGCGGATGCACCAAAAAAACATCTTCTTAAGCCTTGTGAATGCGACAAGCCTATTGTCTTTGATGAGACCGAGATGGAAAAGATCTTTGAACTTAAAGGCAGGGTATATAAGGTCCTAAAAGGCGACGAGACAAACCCGTCGATACTCTATGTGCTCGACCCGACAACGGATAAATTTGTCCGCATAAAACAGCAGTAGCCTCTTTTTGAAAAAGAGTGCCTGTGATTAAACTCTCCTACACCCAGTACCCTCGTTTTTTTCGCTGTAAGATAGAAAATATCAGTGAACTCTCTGTACAGACCCTGCAGGAACTTGAAGCCTTTGCGGCTGCGCGAAGCGGACAGTTGGATTACAGCAGCGAGTCTCTTGTTATCCCCAAACGCATAGAGGTGCAGTATCTGCAGGAACTCTTCAATCTGAAAGGGATGGAGGTTTTTGTCACAGAAGAGGAGCCTCAGCGTTTCAAGATCTCCCAAGATGCGACGATCAACTTCGGAAAGTTCAAAGGGCAGAAGTGGGCTGATCTTGACGAGGATTATCTTAAATGGCTCTCTCAAAATCTCAACTCGCAAGACAGGCAGATCGCCTTAAACGAACTCTCTGAACGTAAGAGCAGCAAAGTCCCGCCTAAGCATGAGGAAACAGTTATGTTCGGAAAGCACAAGGGCGAGAAATGGGAAGAGCTCCCGACACCTTACCTGCAGTGGGCTGCGCAAAACCTCAATGGTCCTTCGCAGAAGATCGCTTCGGATGTTTTGCTCAGGCGGAAATAGTCTGCCTCTATAAGTAAAAATAAGAAGTTTCAGTTTGTTACTAATATACACATACAAAAAAATAAGAGTGTTTACTTTTGTAACACATAGCTGCTAAAGAGCGATATCTCTGTTATAATCTCACAAAAATATACCAGGAGATTCTATGTCTTTTATTGAAGAATACAAAGCACACGTAGCACAACGCGACGCATTGGGCGTTCCGCCGCTTCCACTTTCTGCAGAGCAGACAGCGGCACTCATCGAAATGATCAAAGCGGGCGAGGGTGATGCAGCTTTCAACTTAGATCTTTTGACTAACCGTGTTTCACCGGGTGTTGATGATGCTGCCTATGTTAAAGCGGCATTTTTAAACGATGTAGCCTCTGAAAAAGTTAAAGTCGACAGCATAACTCCTGAAAAAGCGATCGAGATCATGGGTATGATGCTCGGTGGCTACAATGTGAAGCCTATGATTGACGGTCTGACCTCAAACAGTGCAGAAGTCGTAGAGGCAGCCAAAGATGCTTTGAAACATACGCTTCTTGTTTATGATGCCTTCAATGATGTTGAAGAACTTCACAAGGCCGGCAATGCTGCCGCTACAGAAGTGATGACTTCGTGGGCAAATGCCGAGTGGTTCACTTCCAAGCCGGCCTTGGCTAAAGAGATCACGGTGACGGTATTTAAAGTTCCCGGCGAAACTAACACAGATGACCTTTCTCCTGCCTCAGAGGCGTTTACCCGTTCAGACATTCCATTGCATGCAAACTCCATGCTTGCTTCAAAGATGGAAGACCCGATCAACACGATCAAATCGCTGAAAAAAGCCGGTCACCCTATCGCCTATGTCGGTGATGTTGTCGGAACAGGCTCAAGCCGCAAATCAGGCGTCAACTCGGTACAGTGGCACATGGGAGAGGACATCCCTGGTGTTCCAAATAAGCGTACCGGCGGCGTGGTTATCGGCGGTATTATCGCTCCTATCTTCTTCGCTACCTGTGAAGATTCGGGCGCACTGCCGTTGGAGATGGACGTCTCTTCTATGGAGACAGGCGATGTCGTGACGATCTATCCGTACAAGGGTGAGGCACACAAGAACGGCGCATGTGTCGCTACTTTTAAACTTAACCCCAACACCATCACTGACGAAGTGCGTGCAGGCGGTCGTATTCCTTTGATCATCGGTCGCGGTTTGACATCTAAGGCACGTGGTGTTCTCGGCATGGGTGCATCAGATGCATTCTTGACCGCTGAGCAACCGGCTGATACAGGCAAGGGATATACGCTTGCTCAAAAGATGGTGGGTAAGGCATGCGGTATGACAGGTGTTCGTCCGGGCATGTATGTTGAGCCGGTGACAACAACGGTTGGTTCTCAGGACACTACAGGTCCAATGACACGTGATGAGATCAAAGAGCTTGCAGCACTTGGTTTTTCTGCAGACCTGGTTATGCAGTCTTTCTGTCACACCGCGGCATACCCAAAGCCTTCTGACGTTGTGATGCACCACACGCTTCCTGACTTTATCGCTAACCGCTCAGGTGTAGCACTTCGCCCGGGAGATGGTGTTATCCACTCATGGCTAAACCGCTTGACACTTCCGGATACCGTAGGTACGGGTGCGGACAGCCATACGCGTTTCCCTATTGGTATCTCTTTTCCGGGTGGTTCAGGTATCGTTGCCTTCGCTGCAGTTACGGGTTCAATGCCGCTTACAATGCCTGAGTCTGTACTTGTACGTTTCAAAGGCGAATTGCAGCCGGGTATCACTCTGCGTGACCTTGTAAATGCCATCCCTTACTATGCGATCCAGCAAGGTCTGTTGACGGTTGAGAAAAAAGGCAAGAAAAACATTTTCAACGGACGTATCCTGGAGATCGAAGGTCTTCCTGAGCTTAAGGCTGAGCAGGCGTTTGAGCTTTCGGATGCATCTGCAGAGCGATCGGCTGCGGCTTGCACAGTACTTCTTAATGAAGCACCGGTAGTTGAGTACCTAAAGTCAAACATCACGCTGATCGAGTCTATGATCGCTGACGGCTACGAAGATTCACGTACACTGCAGCGTCGTGCAGATAAGATGAGGGAGTGGGTGGCTAAGCCGTCATTGATGCAGCCAGATGCTGACGCTGAGTATGCAGCAGTCATCGAGATCGATCTAAACGAAGTAACAGAGCCGATCCTTGCCTGTCCAAACGATCCGGACAACGTTAAACTTCTAAGCGAAGTCGCGGGTGAGAAAATAGACGAAGTATTCTTGGGTTCTTGTATGACAAACATCGGTCACTACCGTGCGGCCGGTGAAGTTATGCGTGGAGAAGGCAAGGTTGCTGTTGAGAAGTTCTGGATCGTTCCACCGACTCGTATGGATGAGCAGCAGTTGATCAACGAAGGCTACTACGACGTTTTCAAAGCGATCGAAGCGCAGACCGAAGTGCCGGGATGTTCACTCTGTATGGGCAACCAGGCGAGTGCACGTGTCGGATCGACGGTATTTTCTACCTCAACGCGTAACTTCGACAACCGTCTTGGAAAAGGAACTCAGGTCTACTTAGGAAGTGCTGAGCTTGCTGCGGTGTGCTCCAAGCTGGGCCGTATTCCTACGGTAGAAGAGTACATGGACATCGTTCCTGCAAAACTTGCCGGAAAGACGGAAGAGGTTTACAAATATCTCAATTTTAACGAGATTAAAGATTACCACCTCGAAGAGCGTACGGTAGCCGAAGAGAAGTACGGCGTAAAAATAAAAGCCGTATAAAAAACTCAAATCACCCCATTTTTGCTTTCATCCTATGCTCTTAAATGGCGTAGGACACACGAGCGACAGGGGGTGTCGGTATTTAGTGCCAGAAGCGACGCACTTGCTGCGTCGTTACGTTCGTCATGTACCGATGTGCCCTGAGGGGCACAAATACGCTTCCTTGCTAGACTCCTTGCAATTGCATCACTCTTTAAGTTTTCTAAATATCTATCTTGATGATACAAATGGGATTGCTTTTACAAAAAATGATCCTACTAATGAGTCTGAAATTACAAATAAAATTGTATATAAACTACAAAAGCCACCTTTGCTAGTGGCTTGTAAATTATCTTTTTGTTACTTTACAAACACATCCGCATAATCAGGATTTTTACTCTCAAAGTTGACGATGTATGAGCACTCCGCAACGGCTTTTTTACCGCATTTTCTGATCTCTTCCAGGACATCGATCAAGAGCTGTTTCGCGATGCCGCGCCCGCCTAATGCATCGGGTACGATGGTGTGGGTCAGGTGCATTTTGTTGCCGCTTTCTTCGTAGGTGATATGGCAGATGTGGCCTTCGATGTGGTATTCGTATTGGTTTGCATCTTGGTTGTGAATGAGTGAAAATGACATAATTTTCCTTTTTTTGGCATTATAGCAAAGCTTGCTAATAGTAAAATTTACTTTGCACTATAGCTTCCATGACTGGCACTGCGATCTTTAATCAACAATTTGCTAAAATTCCACCTATAAAAACTTTGTCTTTAAAAAAGGAAGCAGATGAGCGATCAACATGCAAACAACCCGCTTCACGGCATTACCCTGCAGATGATCTTGGAGCGTCTGGTCGCGCATTACGGCTGGAGAGAGCTCTACTCGCACATAGAGATCCGCTGTTTTTACAACGACCCTACCATCAGCTCCAGTCTCAAGTTTCTGCGAAAGACGCCGTGGGCAAGAACAAAGGTGGAAGAGCTCTATCTTGCCATGATCAAAGAAAAAAGTTGATTTTTGTCCCTGTTTTCTTTTGATTGACCTTTTTTATATATCCTTTCTTGATTAACTGCCCTGGCTTTTACGCTAAAACAAGACAGCTTCAGCGAAGGTAACAATGAACAGCTACTCTAAGATCAGAATACTCTATCTGCAGACACCTTCGCACCAGACATCACTTGAAAATTTTGCACACAAGATCGAATTCTTCTCCTCGGGTATGGCGATAGGTTCCGTTTCCCATCTTAGAAACTATGACTTTATGGTTTTGGATATGGAACATGTCGAGAGCATGGAGGTCATGGAAAAGATAAAACACTTTCTTCCTGAACGCTATGTCATTGCCTGCAGTTCCAATCCCAAGACGGTAATGCAGTCTTTGCGGGCGGGTGCAGATGCCATTTTGCTCAATCCGCTCGATGAAAAAGAGTGCAAGCGCGTACTTTACCGCGCAGCCTCCTATCTGAACATGCAGGAGATATTTTACGATATCTACTACATCGATCCCCTGAGTGCCTGCCGAAACCTCAATGCCTTAAAAGACAGGCTCAAAGAGAATAGCCGGCACAATGCGCTTCTAAAGCTCTCTCTTCACAATTTTAAAGCCTTTCAGATCTATTATGGCACGCAGATCACGGAAAAGGTCCTACTTGAGTTTAGAGACGCCATCAAGATCAATCTTCCCGTCAATGCGGAGCTCTATCATACTAACGAGGACGAGTTCTCTGTTTTGCTCAGTAACCCGGCTCCTTCGCAGATAAAGATACTTTCACAGCAGTTAAAATCCTTTTTTGAACAAACGCCTATAGAGGTAAACGGATTTTTGCTTAAAATCAATACTGCCATCGGCATCGCCTCAGGTGAAGAGCTTATCCAAAAAGCCGACATCGCCCTGTGTGAAGCGAAAGAGGGCAAGCGCATCGTTAGCTATAACGAGGGCTCAATTTTTATTAAAGAACAAAAAGAGCATATAAAATGGGTAAAAATAATACAAGAAGCGATCTGCGAAGACAGGCTTGTCGTCCATTACCAGCCCATCATGGAGAACCTGAGCGGCGCGATAACAAAATACGAGGTGCTTTGTCGCATAGAGGAGAGGGACAAAAGCCTCTACCAGCCAAGTGACTTCATCCCCGCGGCGATCTTTGCCGGAAGGATGTGCGATATCACACGCCTGGTCATCGACAAAAGTTTCAAATATTTTAAGGACAAGAGCCACTCCTTTTCCATCAATGTCACGCATGAGGATTTTATGGAAGAGTATTTGGTTGATTTTATCAGCTACAAATGCGACCAGTATGCCATTGAGCCTGAGCGCCTCTATATCGAGGTCCTGGAAAATATCAGCACGGAATTGGCCAAAGGGTGTCTGCCACAGATAGAGGCGCTCAGATCACTCGGATGCAAGATCTCCATAGATGACTTCGGTGTGGACGGCTCCAATTTTGCACGGATGATGCAGATCCACGCGCAGATTTTAAAGATCGACGGCCATTTTATTCAAGAGCTTTTGAATGACAGCAAGGCAAAAATAATCATTGAAAACATCGTAGACTTTTCCAGAAAGATCGGCGCCAAGACGGTGGCCGAATATGTGGATTCGCAGGAGTTATTTGACCTTGTCAAGAGCCTGGGCGTGGACTACTCTCAGGGCTTCTATATCGGAAAACCTTCCGCACAAATATAAATTGTCTATAATTTACTCTGTATTGGTTTAGCTCTGCTAAAGTACAGGCAGAGTAAGCGTTGGGCATAATTATGGGCACCTCTGAAGGCAGTTAGGGTTTTTAGAGGTGTCCTTGTGTTTTAACGTGAAAAAGAGGTGTGAAATGGTTGAATTTAAAGATCTGCTGCCCTATACGAAAAAACTAAAGCTTTTGTGTATCGACGGTGACAGCAGTGTTAGGCAGTCGCTTGTAAAAACATTCAGCCGTATTTTTGCGCAGGTAGACGAAGCAGCAGACGGGTATGACGGGCTAAACCATTACAAGATAAATCAGCATGACCTTATCATTACAGAGATAGACCTTGCCAACTATTCTGCTATAGCGATGGTTGAACAGATCAAAAAGATCTCTCCCGCACAACACCTTATCGTGATCTCAAAGACAAGTGATGCCGAGACTCTTTTGCAGTGGAGCAATATGGGCATTGACGGCTTCATCCCAAAACCCATTAATATGCAGATGCTTCTTGAGAGTATGTACAAAAGCTGTGTACAGCTTTACAGCGCGGCGCAAAAAACACAACAAGTGAATGCTTCCGAGCAGATTAGGGCACAGAAACGACAGCTTCAAGAACATTATGAAGCCAATGAAAAAAAACTCAACGAAGCGCTTACCTACGAAAAAAAACGTCTGGGGCGTCTGCTTGGACAGGAGCGGGAGTTTCAGTTGCGCTTGAATGAGCAGGCGCTGTATATCGAGCAGATCAGACTCAAAGATGACCTGACGGGACTGGGCAACACACGCGCCCTGAGAGATGCGATAGCAAAAGTCGGAAACAAGGCGCTTCTTTTTATAGACATTGACCGTTTTGACAGTATTAATACACTTTATGGCATGGGGTATGGAAACAGGGTCCTCAAAGAGACCGCATCGCGTTTAAAGCGTTTTCTTCCTGGCAATACAGAACTGTTTAGAATCAGTGCGGATGAGTTTGTTGTTTTGATCTTCTCCCCCACATCCAACCAGGAATTTATACTCTCGCAGCAGATCATGGCAATGTTCAAGGAGACTCCGGTGCTTGCCGGCGATATCGAGTTTGACATCAGCTTCTCTATAGGCATGGGTAGGGGAGAGCATAACAGACTCTTTATCCATGCCAAGACAGCTTCTGAGGAAGCAAAAGAGAGAGGAGGAGGCCAGCTGGTCGTCTTTCAAAACAATTCAAAATATGTCCAGCAGCAAAGAGCCGCGTTTACCTGCATACAGACGGTGAAGGATGCCCTTAAAAATGATCGTGTCATGTCTTACTATCAGCCCATTTACAATAATAAAACAGGCCGTATAGAGAAGTATGAAGCGCTTTGTTATATCTTGGACAAGGAGGGAGGTATACTGAATGCAAGTGCCGTGACGGACCCTGTGCGATTGGCCGGATTGACGACTAAGATCACGCGGGTGATAATCGACAAGGCATTCAAATACTTCCAATCCAAGGCTTATGCATTTTCATTAAATGTTTCGGCCCAGGACTTTAACGAAAACTATCTGGAAGAGTTTTTGAGCTATAAGTGTGATTATTATCATATTGAACCCAAGCGTGTCTATCTTGAAGTGATCGGAAATATTGCGCTCAAGGCAGAGCATGAAACATTAGTACAGATCAAAGGTTTGCGCTCACGCGGTTTCAATATCACTCTGGGTGATTTTGGTGCTGAACAGTCTGTCTTTAGTCGCCTGCTCCGTACAGAAGCAAAGACGATCAAGATAGACAGTTCGTTTATTAAAAACCTTGATACCAATCTTTCGCACCAAATGATCGTTGAGAATATCGTTGCCTTTGCCAAGCGGATCGGTGCAGAGACGATTGCAGAGCATGTCGATACGAAACAGCTGCAAGAGAAGGTTCTTGAGATCGGGATTGACTATTCGCAAGGGGAGTATATAGGCGAGGCGAGTGCGCAGATAGATATTAAGCGGGTGTCATCAGCTAATAACATCGCTGTCTAACTGCCCTCTAAGGCAACCTTAGGGTGGCAAAAAAAAACTATTTCGGAAAGATTATAGAGCCCAGGCGGACCATATTTGAGCCGCATCTGATGGCAAGCTCAAAATCCCCGCTCATTCCCATAGAACAGATATCTGCTCCCTTAAGACCCTTAAATATCCCGTACGTTGTCTCAAAGCTCTCTTGAATGATCTTTTGATCCTGAGTATGCGCACCGATGCTCATAACGCCGCGGAGCGTGATATTTGGGCAGTTCTCTTTGATCTGCGCATAGATGTCTGCGGCTATTTCGGGCATTACGCCGCTTTTGCTCTCTTCTTTGGCCGAGTTGATCTGAAGCAGACACTCCATACGCGCTTCCTTGATCTTAAGGCGCTGCTGAAGCGCCTGTGCCAGCTCAAGCGAATCAAGGCTTTGAAAAAGGAAGGGATCGGCGTCGATAAGCTGGTTGATCTTGTTTTTTTGCAGGGTACCAATAAAGTGCCACTCCAGCGGAAGATCGTTCAGGTTTGTGCTTTTGGCAAGGAGGTCTTGAACCTTGTTCTCACCAAAGGCACGCTGCCCGATCTGATACAAGGCTTTGATTTCCGCCTCATCTGAGTATTTGCTGACAGCGACGATCTTGACGATATGATGCTCGCTGCGTGAAATGCGCGCATTTTCTACACGCTGGATAACGCCGTCTAGGTAAATCTTGTATGCTTCTGTGTTCATGTTTTTATCCTATTAGTCGGGTAATGTCGTTGTAGAGCCCTAAAGCCATTAGCGCAATAAGCAGCACCCATCCGCCAATGGTCAGACGCACAAGCATTGCTTCGCTGGGTGCGCGGCGAAAAATCATCTCATAGAGGTTGAACATGATATGCCCGCCGTCGAGTGCTGGAATAGGCAGGAGGTTTAAAATTCCCAGGTTTACAGAGATCAAAGCGGCAAAAAAGAAAACGGCCATCCACCCCTGGGCACTCGCGTCGGCAGTTATCGTCACGATGCTGATTACCCCGCCGAGCTCTTTTGCCGGGACATCTCCTAAGATAAGCCGCTTAACACCTCCGAAGATAAGCGTAGAGGCCCAGACGGTCTTGTCCCAGGCATACTTGAATGAGTTTTCGACCTCCAGGGTCTTGGAGACGCCTGCCGCACCGATGCCTATCATCCGTCTTTGTACGCTCTCGTTGAAGTCATTGCGGGCCTCGCGCATTTGCGGAGAGATAGTGAAGTTTTGAAGATAGTTATCACGTTCAACGACGATAGAGAGTGTACCCGAAGAGTCTGAGATCGCCTTGGCCATCTCCTCCCAAGTCTCAATCTTTATGCCGTTGATCTGTGTGACGATGTCCTGGCTCTGCAAACCGGCCTGCTGGGCCGGAGAATCTTTGACGATCTCGCCGATCACAGGCGAGAGCACCTGCGGACCGCCTAAGGCGATCAGCCAGAAAAGAAAAAGCGCCAGCACAAAATTGGCAAAGGGACCGGCAAGCAGTATAAAGATCCTCTGCCATGGCTTTTTAACATTATAAGAGTCGCTGTCCTGACTTAGTGCAGTTGGGTCGGTATCGTCCTGCCCCTTCATCTGTACGTAGCCGCCAAGTGGGATCATTGCGATGCGCCACTGCGTATTTTTCCACTCAAAGGAGGCGATCTTTTTGCCAAAGCCTATGCTGAAGACTTTTACACGCACACCCATCACACGTGCCGCAAAAAAATGTCCCAACTCATGGAAAAAGATCAAAAAGGAGAGAACGAGTAAAGAGACAAGCCAACTCATCATCTGTCCTTCAAGGCTTTAATCAGCCCTATGACATATTCGGCACCGGAGTAAAGCGTAAGGGCAACGGCAAGCCAGAGCAGGGCGGTTGCATAGGGCCAGTGCATGATAAGAAAACCGATCGCAATCATCTGAAAGACAGTTTTTACCTTCCCTGCAAATGAGGCACTGACATCAATCCCCTCCGCCATGGTAACCGTTCGCAGGCCTGTGATAAAAAGCTCACGAATGATGATGATATAAACTGCCCAGGCAGAGGCATCTCCCATGACCATAAGGGCCAAAAAAGCACCGATGGTCAGCATCTTGTCTGCAAGCGGATCAAGGACTTTTCCAAGTGCGGTGATCTGATCGAAGGTACGGGCAATGTAGCCGTCAAAAAAGTCAGTGATACTGGCCAGCACAAAGAGCAGGGCAGCGAGATAGTAGACCCAGGTAATGTGTATCTGCTGCGCGGTAAAGAATTCAGGCGTAATGATGACCCAGAACATAAACGGAGCGATAAGAATACGCAAAAGTGCCAGGATGTTGGGAGTATTGAGGATTTGATTTTTAGTCTCAGGCATAATATAGGCTTTGTATAAAATTTTCGACAAGACTGGCTTTAAAATCTTGTCGAATGCGATATTTTTTAGATTAGATTTCTTGTAAAACCACAAAAAGTCCTCTGCCTCGCAAGAGGCTAGCTTCAGCGCCCAAGCGGCCAGCGCAGCAAAGAGGGGCTTCGCTCATTTTGCGTGTTAATTAATAGGGTTCTTACAGAACTCTATTATTGGAATGTTGTCCCGCCGTCGATAACGATAGTCTGTCCCGTAAGCCAGCTTGAAGCGTTTGAGCACAAAAATAGACAGGCTCCTGTCAGGTCTTGCGCCTCGCCCATACGGCTAAGCGGCGAGCGTCTGACGACTTCAGATTTGACCTCTTCGTAGTTTGGAAAGGCTCTGAGTGCATCGGTGTCGATCGGACCACCACTGACGGCGTTGACGCGGATCCCTTTTTCGCCAAGCTCAGCCGCAGCGTAGCGCACCATCGCTTCGACAGCTGCTTTGTTGGTGCCGTGTCCCGCGTAGTTTGGCGTATAGACCAGGTTTCCAGTCGAGCTCATTGAGATAATGGAACCGCCGCCGATCTTTTCCATGCGTTTGGCCGCTTCCTGTGCGCCGACAACAAAGGCATCGACGGTTGCGATATAGATATTGTTAAGACCCTTCGGCTTCAGACGCATAAAAGGACCGAAGCCGCCGACAACAGCGCGTCCTGAGATGATCGCATTGGAGATGAAGTAGTCCAAACGGTCGAAATCTTCATCAAATGCTTTGTAGACCTCTTTGTATTCTTCGGGCTCTAGGATGTTGAGCTTGTAGGCGCGTGCCTTGATGCCATATTTTGATTCGACATCGGCAACGATCTCGTTGGCAACCTCGTCCTTAGAGTTGTACGTAAACGCGACATTTGCACCTTGCTCCGCAAAAGCATACACGATTGCTTTTCCGATTCCGCGTGTTCCGCCGCTGATTAAAAGAGTCTTTCCTTGCATTATAATCCTTTTATTTCATAGTGAGTTAGTACTTTTTCTATCGCTTTCATATTTTCGATACTGGGTTGCACCAGAGGCAGTCTGTACTCCAGCGTCGAGATAAGACCGGCGATGTACATCGCCGCCTTGATCGGTATCGGGTTTGACTCGCAAAACATGATACTGTTAATTGGGTAGAGCTTGTCGTTAAGCGCTTTTGAGGCGGCGAAGTCACCGCTGAGAGCCTTATGAACCAGCTCGCTTTTCATATCTGGCAACAAGTTTGCCGTCACCGAGGTGATACCTGCGCCCCCATTGGCCAAAACAGGGTAGTCGATCGCATCGTCCCCGCTGAAAACAGCCAGATCGGGACGGCGAGAGAGAAGCTCGACCGTACGCTCGATACTGCCCGTAGCCTCTTTGATGCCGTAAATGTTTTTCACGTCATCAAAAAGTCTGATCACCGTGTCCGCACTGATGTCCACGCCGGTTCGTCCGGGTACGTTGTAGAGCATAAAAGGCAGCTCACCCACAGAGTTGGCTATCGCCTTGTAGTGCTGGTAGAGTCCCTCCTGAGAAGGCTTGTTGTAGTAGGGACTGACGGAAAATATGGCGTCTACACCCGATTTTTGGGCATGCTTGGCGATGTCGATCGCTTCTGCCGTTGCGTTGCTTCCTGCGCCGGCCAAGACCTTCGTGCCAGTGTTTTTGCACACTTCTACAGCGATCTCTATACAACGTTTGTGCTCGTCGTGGGTCAGGGTCGCGCTTTCTCCCGTAGTGCCGACCGGACAGACGGCATCGATGCCGTTGGCGATCTGGCGTCTGATAAGCGCCGCATAAGAGGCCTCGTCCAGTTTTCCATTTTTAAAAGGGGTAATAAGCGCTGTCGTAGCTCCCGTCACTCTATTCATTTTTCACCTTTGCGTAAAATTACAGTTGTGGATTGGGTTTCATCGAAATACTTCAAGGCAGTCTCTTGTATGTCTTTGGGTGCAAGGGCATTAATGTTCTCTTCATAATGCATCAAAGGCTCAAGGTCCCCACGCGCCAAAAAGCCGCCAAAAAGATCAGAGACCGAAGAGGAGCTCTCCAGAGAGTGGATGAAGTCGGACTTAGTGTTTATCTTTACCTTGGTCAGCTCGTCTTCATCGACGTGCTTGCTCTTGAGTCTTTCGATCTGCGAGAGGATCTCTTTTTCTACCTCTTCGGCCGTAACACCGGGGTTGCAGACGGCCATAAAGATGAAGAGGCCCGGATCGATGTTTTCCATATTGTAGGCATAGATCTGGTTGGCCAGACGTTTTTCATTGACCAGACTCTGATACAGACGTGAGCTTTTCCCTGAACTCAGCATCTCGCTGATCGCCGAAAGGGCAGGCTGGTCCTTGTGCAAAAAGTTGGGGATGTGATAGGTAATGGCCAGCATCTCCACTTCGCTCTCTTTGTAGACAACCAGACGTTTTGCCCCGTCCTGTCTCGGCTCAACCATATGCACTGTCGGGATCTCTTTTTTGTTTTCTATCAGGGCGAAACGCTCTTTGGCTAGGGTGAAGACATCCTCTGCCTTCACATCGCCGGTAACGACGATGATCGCATTTTTCGGTTGATAATAGGTCTGATGGAAGCTTGTGATATCCTCCAGCGTCCAGTTCTGAATATCGCCCATAAAACCGATCGGTGTCCAGTGGTAAGGATGGTAGAGATAGGCATTGTTGAAAAGTCTGAAATACATATAGCCAAGAGGTGAGTTGTCTGTTCTCCAGCGGCGCTCTTCGGCCACGACATTACGCTCGGGCTGAAACTCATCGTCTTGAAGCTTTAGGCTCTGCATCAATTCGCCGAAAAGATCGAGCGATTTTGGAAGGTTCTTAGAGGAGCTTTTGATGAAATAGTGGGTGTAGTCAAAACCGGTCGAAGCGTTGCTCAGTCCACCCATGCCTTTGACCACTTCATCAAATTCGCCTGATTTTAGATTGTCTGTGGATTTGAAGTTCATGTGTTCAAGCATATGCGCTATTCCGCTTTTGCCCATGACTTCGTTTCGGCTTCCGACCTTGTAGAAGATGTCCGTAGAGATAACGCTGGTATTGTTTTCCATGGGAATAACAACGACTTGCAGACCGTTTGATAGGGTCTGTGTTTGATAACTCGGTAAAGATGCAGCCATAATTACTCCTGTGCTAAAAATTATAGAACTCACTAGTTTGATGCCAAATCCTCCAAAGGATCTGCGCGAGAGGGTGCTGTTGTCTCTCATTTTCTGTCCGCACCGACAGCATCGCTGATGTTGTTAAATCCGTCGGCTTGCAAAAGTTCGATGAGTCCAAGGTTGATGTCTCGGATCAGTGTCGGCCCGTGATAGACAAGGGCTGAATAGACCTGAACCAAAGAAGCCCCGGCCTTGATGCGTCTGTAAGCTTCGTGCGCCGAGTCGATTCCGCCGACCGAGATCAGTGTCGTCTTGCCATAGAGCTCTTTTGCTATCGCCTCAAAGATTGTGAAGCTCTTCTCTTTCAAGACCGCACCGCTGATCCCGCCGATCTCTTTGGGCTCTTTGACAAGGCTGTAGTCAACCGTCGTATTGGTAGCGATAATGCCCGCCGCTCCGGCCTTGACTGCCATAGCGCAGAGTTCGACGGCTTGTTCGGGTGTCATGTCCGGTGCTATTTTCAGCAGTATGGGCTTGTCGGTCAGTGCCTTTGCTTTGGTGAAAAGCTCATTGATAAAGGCCTCGTTTTGAAGGTCGCGCAGTCCGGGCGTGTTTGGAGAGGAGATATTGATGACCAGATAGTCGCAGAGGTCCTGGAAGCTGTTGATGAGCAGGGTGTAATCATTGATGGCATCTTTTTCCTCAGTCGCCTTGTTCTTTCCTATGTTGACGCCGATAGGGGTCGAAAAGGGGAAACGCTCCAAAAGGTGCTTTTTGACGCGTGCCATGCCGTCATTGTTGAAGCCCATCGCATTTTGGATACTCTCCTCTTCGATATGGCGGAACATACGGGGTTTAGGATTCCCCTCCTGCGGTTTGGGCGTCACGGTCCCTATTTCGGTAAAGCCGAAGCCCAGAGCCTGAATGCCGCGAATCAGTGTTGCATTTTTGTCAAAGCCTGCGCCCAGACCGACCGGATTTAAAAAAGTACGTCCGAAAAGCTCCTGCGAAAGTGATTCGTGCTGAACGAAATGCTCTTCTATCCAGGGGTTGAAGGCGGAAGGGAAGATATTGCTTGCGCGTAAAAAATATTCCACAAGATGATGCGCCGTCTCGGGCTGAACTTTAAAAAGATAAGGTTTTAGCAGGGTGTATGGGATCATTTATCATCTTTGTATGCAAGGAAAATCAGGGAGTCCATTGCTTATTTTTTGACGTGATTATACTGGAAAATCATTAATAGGAGTTTTAAATCTCCCCAATAAGGGGAGAACAGTACTAGTGCTTCTCCCAAAAGGTACCCTCGGCGGTATCCATAATGGAGATATCCAGAGCAAGAAGCTCATCTCTTATCAGGTCTGAAGAAGCAAAGTCTTTGGCTGCTTTGGCAAGGCTGCGTTTTTCGATCAGCTCCTCTATCGTCGCTTTGACCTGCGGTGCTATGCCGAATTGAAAATACTCAAAGGGGTTTTGCTCCCCAAATCCAAGAAGCCTCTGCACGTATGCGAGGTTGCTCTGTGCCTGGCGTTTTGCAATTTTGTCTTTGGGGTTGGCGTCCATGGCCTCGTTGGCGTGCGAGATCATCTCATCCAGAAGCGAAAGGCCCTTGGAAATATTGAGATCGTCGCTGAGCGCCTCGAGAAGCTGGGTCTGGAAGGGTGTCTTCTCATCGCTTTCAGCCATGCCGAAAAGACGCTTTTTGAGGCGGTAGAGCTTGTCGAGGCGTTTTTTTGCCGAGAGCAGGTCGATCTCGTTAAAATTGAAATCGCTTCTATAGTGGGTGCTCAGAAGGTAAAAGCGCAAGACCTCGCCGTGATAGGAGAGCAGGGCATCCTTGACAAAGAAGCTGTTTCCAAGACTCTTGCTCATCTTTTCGCCGTCTATGTTGACGAAACCGTTGTGCATCCAGTATTTTGCAAGCTCCTGGCCTTTGGCACATCGGTGCTGGGCAGCCTCGTTTTCATGGTGAGGAAAAAGAAGATCGGCGCCGCCGCCGTGAATGTCGATCGCGTATTTTCCCTCGACCGCCAGATGCTTTTCGATCATGGCTGCACACTCCGTATGCCAGCCCGGACGCCCAGAGGAGAAGGGGGTTTCGTATCGGATCCCCTCGTCAAAATGTTTCCACAGCGCGAAGTCGGCGGGATGTTTTTTAAAGCCGTTTTCTTTGATCCGGCTCTGCGTCTCGTCCGTCTCTTGGCTGCGGTGCGAGATAGAGAGGTATTTTTCATCTTTTTGGGTGTCGAAATAGACATCGCCCTCTTGGGTTTTGTAGGCATGTCCTTTTTTGATCAGCGTCGTAATCAGCGAAATCATTTCCTCCATGGATTCAGTGGCTTTGGGTTCGATGTCGGGACGGCGGACACCCAGAGCGTCCATGTCGCGGTGGTAGGCATCGGTATAGAACTCGGTGAGCTCTTTGAGGCTCGCACCCTGTTCCGCAAGCTTTTTGACGATCTTGTCGTCGATATCGGTGATGTTGCGCGCAAAGGTGACGTCAAGGCCGTTGGCCTCAAGGGTGCGTACCAGCAGGTCAAAGACCAAAGCACTTTTAGCATGGCCCAGATGGGCATCATCATAAACGGTCGGTCCGCAGACATAAAGCGTTGCCTTTCCCGGTGTGATCGGCTCAAAGGCCCTTTTTGTCTTGCTGGCAGTGTCATATATAGTCATGCATCATCTCTTTAAGTAGGTATAAGATCAGGATCAAAACAAGCGAGGCGATCAAAAGCCATAGCGCCTTTTTGTCGGAGATTATAGCAAAAAAGCGCTCTGCGCCATAGGCTTTGACCGTATAGATAAAAAGTATCACGCCGCTAAGTGAGCTTGCCAGGGCCAGTCCGACGGCGCCAAGAGGCGAGATAAGGGCCAATGAGAGGATGATGTTGCCGCCCAAAGCGTAGCTTGCGATCTTTGCCGCCTCGCCTTGGCGGTGCTCGGCATAGAGCTTCAAAGAGAGAAGCTTGCTCAGGCCATAGGGTAAAAGCCCCAGCATATACATCTGCAAGATCAACGCTGTGTTCTGAGTGTCCGCTGCTTCAAATGCGCCCCGTTCAAAAAGCAGCCATACGATCTCCGTAGAGAGCATGAAGCCGCCGATAAGGCTCAGGCTCAGCAAGATGGCAAGAAACCAAAACGCTTTATAAAAGGCTTCTTCCGCCTCTTTATGCTTTTGGTGGCGGATATATCGAGAGATCCGCGGAAAAAGCGCGACGGAGACTGCGATGGCAAACAGTGCTAGAGGAAGCTGAAAAACACGATTGGCATAGTATAGATAGGAGATAGAGCCGCTGACCAAAAAACTGGCCAACCAGGTGTCGATGAAGGCTGCAAACTGTGCCGTGGAATTGCCCCAGATGGCTAGAAAAAAGCTTTTGCGAAAGGCCTTCTTCTCATCTTCGAGCTTCTCCTTTTTGCTGTTGAAATATTTGAATCCGCCAAAAAGAAATTTGATGACACCCTTGCGTCGGGCCATCATAAAGTGGGTAAGAAATTGAAGAAAACCGCCGATCAAAACACCGTAGCTTAGATAATAGACGATCTCTACAGACTCTTTTTCATTGGCCAGAAGAAGTGCGCCTATCATTGATATGTTTAGAAGTCCCGTGGAAAAGGCAGTGGTGGCAAAATGCTCTTTGTACTGTAAGAGCGCGGAAAGAAAACTGACGCTGAAGATAAAAAGAAGGTAGTAGAAGTTCAAAGCCACAAAAGGTTGCGCCAGCTTAAGCGTCTGCTCGTCAAAACCCAGGGCTATCGTCTTGGCGGCATAAAAAGGAAAGAGCTGAACCAGCATCGTCAGCAGAAAAATAATAAAAAAGAAGAGCACAAAGATATGAACGGCAAAGATAGCCTTATGCCGCGAAGCGGTAAAAGAGGGAATAAAGCTTTGGGAGAATGCCCCCTCCGCAAAGATGCGTCTAAAAAGATTGGGGAGTTTGAAGGCGACAAAAAAGATATCGCTGTAGATGTTGGCACCAAGCACCGATGCTGTCATTAAATCACGAATAAAACCGAGAATACGTGAAAAAAGTATACCAATGCTGTTAGTAAAGATTGATTTAAACATAAATTCCTAAAAAAGTCTCTGTTCTTGGTATACAAGTTGCTCGAAATCAAGCAATGATAAATAATATAATAGTATAATAAATCTAAAACCAAGGATACCCTTGAGCCAGAAGAACGCTTCTATTGATGATTTTAACTCCTTTGTCCTCCGCACACAAAATATTGCCAAAGAGCTTGTCTCAACAGCATCAAAATACGGCATAAAAGCCTCTGGCCTCGATTTTAATCTCTTGGAAGTCCAGACTTTTTTGAAAGAGGGCGAAGGCAAAGAAGAAGAGGAGATCTTGGGCGATGGACTTGAACGGCTCAACGACGAAACGCTTTTGAGCGATCCCCGGGTGCAGATACGCCAGGTTTATGAGATCGAGATAATAGTAGCTGATAAAGAGGACAAATTTTCAAAACTCAATTTGAGTATCGGTGCAAATGCCACGATGACACGCTTGTATGCCTCTATAAGACCCGGCTCCGTTGTAGAGTACTATGAGGGGATAGAGAAAGATCTTTTTGATTTTATCAATAAACGCAAACTTCGAGCCAATATGATGATCAACATCTGGGACAAAAACCTCAAAAGTGAAATAGAAAAGTTTGCTGCAAAAGTCCGCGTTCAGGGAGTCCTCAATACTGAGGAGAGGATAAGTTTCGAGGTCGGCTGTGCGCTGGAGCCAAAAGAAACGCTCAACGACAAGATGATACTGCATTACCAAAATACCAAAGACATTAATGCATTGGCGAAAATGGACCATACGAAACGCAATTTTATACACAGTGTTGCTGAAAATGATCTCTTGATCGAGTATATCAAACCGCACAGAGGCGAGCCGGGACGCAATTGCCGTGGTGAGTATATCGAGCCAAAAGATCCTCTCGTCTCTTTTGCTCCGACCTTTAACGTCACTGAAAAGATAGAAGTGCTTGACAATGAGAAGTCTATCGAGTACCGGGCAAAGAACAGCGGCTATATCGTTTTTGAGAACAACACCTACGACCTTAGAGTCGAGATGGAGATAACAGAGATAAGCTTTAGGGCGACCGGTTCGATAGAAGCGGGGATTGATGCCGACGTCTCCATCAATGTCAAAGAGACAGATGCCTTCAAAGACGCGATCGGAGCCGGGATGGAAGTTGAAGCCAAAGAGATTAATGTCGACGGAAATGTCGGCAACAACGCCAGACTAAAGGCCCGAAAGGTACACATCGGCGGCCAAACTCACCAGAGCTCCTATATAGAAGGCGATGATGTAAAGGTCAACATCCACAAGGGAAAGATCAAGGGGATACGCGTTGAGGTAACCCGCCTGGAGCAGGGTGTTATCGAGGCCGAATATGTCAAGGTCAAGCAGGCAACAGGCGGCAAGATCATCGCTAAAGAGGTCTACATAGAGCTTCTCTCCTCTCATGTGGATATCACCGCAAGTTCGAAGATAGAGATCAAGACCCAAAAAGGCGAAGAGAACTCTTTTATGATCTCGCCTGTTCTGTATAGCGAGGAGAAAGAAGCTCTGAGTGAAAACGAAAACGAGCTTGTGTTGCAAAAACGCAAGGTGCGAAAACTGGATGAGGAAGTTGCCAAAAACCAAAATATTTTAGATGAAAATGAAGGGGCTATTGTCGATCTGAAAAAACGTCTGCTTCAGTACAAGAAGAGCGGAGCAAAGATGCCAGGATCTTTTGTCGTGAAGTTTAAAGAGTTTCAAGACCTTCAGAAGCATCTTCTTAATCTGAAAAAAGAGCTGCATCAAAACGAAGAGATGCTTGAGCTTCTTTCGGCAAGAAAAAACTCCCTGCAACACGATATTTTAAATGCAAAAATCATCAACCATGATTCCTACAAGGGTCATAACGAGATCCGTTTCAAACTGCTTGAACCGCCTATAGAGCTTTACCATGTTCCCAAGGGCGGAACAGACGAGCGGTTTATTATGCTAAAACAGGATGAAGTGAGCGGAGTCTACAGGATCGTCTTCAGTGCCACGGACATAAAAGCATGATAGTCGGAATAGAAGGGACCATACAGAAGAAAGAGCCTACCCTTGTTCATGTTAATGTACACGGACTTGTCTACGAAGTATTCATCTCGATCAATACCTTTCATGCGCTTGAGTCCGAACAGATTAAGCTCTATACGATACAGATCATCCGCGAAGATGCCCACACCCTCTACGGTTTTGCCACGGAGAGCGAAAAACAGATGTTTGCGCAACTGATCAAGATCAATGGCATAGGACCGAAGGTTGCCGTCGCCATCTGCTCCACCTATACACCGGGCAGTTTCTTGAGCATCGTCCAGGCGAATGATGTCGCCGCCTTGAAAAGGGTTCCTGGGATCGGAGCCAAGGGGGCGAGCCGTATTCTTGTCGAACTGAGCAACTTTGTTGTCAATGTGCACGATGAGAAGAGTCTGCCATCACAGACGGAAGCTGCCATGGCCCTGGAGAGCCTGGGCTTTAAAAAAGAGCAGATCATCAAGGTCCTCTCGACAATCCAAGCAAGCGACACGGGCGAGATCGTTAAAGAGGCGCTTAAAAAGCTGAGGTAATGCCAAATCTTGCTAACAAGGCACACTTAAAACTTAAACTTAGTTTGATAAAATAAGCTTTTCAAACCACTACAGGACATTTATGTGAAATTATCAATTCTTTTCGGCGGCGCTTCGTATGAACATGAGATCAGCATCGTCTCCGCGATAACGCTCAAAGAGAAACTCTCCACCTTAGACCTAAACTTTATCTTTTTAGACCAGGACCACACCTTCTACCTCATCGAAGCGCAGATGATGAGCGCCAAGACCTTTAGCGACGCAAGCTACAAAAAAGCGCCCAAACTCAGCCTCCAAAAGAGCGGATTTTATAAAAAAGGACTCTTTAACGCCAGCAGGATCGATTGTGACAGAGTCTTGAATCTTGTCCACGGTGCAGACGGAGAAGACGGCACACTCGCTGCACTTCTTGATTTTTACGAGATCGACTATATCGGGCCGCGCAAAGATGCCTCGGTTGTGAGTTTTGACAAGTTTATGACCAAGGCCTACGCTACGGTCTGCGAAATTGATACTGTTTCATATGAAGTCCTTAACGGCGAAAGAGAGAGTCGTATGGATTACCCCTTTATCATCAAGCCGACACGTCTGGGAAGCTCGATAGGCGTGAGCATAGTCAAGAGCGCACAGGAGCTTGACTATGCTTTGGATGTGGCTTACGAGTTTGACAACCGTCTTTTGATTGAGCCTTTTATCGAGGGAGTCAAAGAGTACAATGTCGCCGGCTGTATGACTGGCAATGGCTTGGAGCTCTCCATCGTCGAAGAGCCGCAAAAAGAGGAGTTTCTTGATTTTGAAAAGAAGTATCTGGACTTCTCCCGCAGCGAACAGGTGAGCAGAGCCGAGATATCCGAGGAGCTCAAAGCAGCGCTCTACGCAGCCTTCGAGAAGATCTATACGCCTTTGTTTGAGGGCGCGCTAATCCGCTGCGACTTCTTTGTCGTGGATGGAAAGGTCCTTCTCAACGAGATCAACCCCATTCCCGGCTCAATGGCAAACTATCTCTTCACCGATTTTACGCAGATAATCACAAGCATGAGTCTGCCAAAAAGAAAAAAGATCACCGTAGAGTACGCCTACCTTCACTCCATCCGCAGCGCAAAAGGAAAATAGTGGCCATCAAAAGTTTTCAGCACGACCAGCACAGCTATAGCATTGCTTACGAGATACTCAATCCGACTGCCAGGCATGATCTGATCGTTCTGCACGGCTGGGGCTCGAACAAAGAGATAATGAAGCAGGCTTTCGGGCCCTATATGGACCAGTTCCGCCATATCTACATCGATCTTCCCGGGTTTGGCGGCAGTATCAACCATGCGGTGCTTGATACGGCGGAGTATGCCCGTATTATCGAGGTCTTTTTGGAGCTGCTGGGGGCCAGAAAAGAGATCGTGATGGGCCACTCCTTTGGCGGAAAAGTAGCAACCCTGCTCAATCCCAATCTTCTAGTTCTGCTCTCCTCGGCAGGTATTAAGCTTCCAAAAGCATGGGGAGTAAGGGCAAAAATAGCGCTTTTTAAACTTCTGAAGCCTTTTGGGATCGCAAAACTGCGCCATCTCTTCGTCGCAAAAGATGCCCAAACGCTCAACACGCTGATGTATGAGACCTTTAAAAAGGTCGTGGACGAAGACTTTTCGCAGGAGTTTAAAGACTTCAACAAAAAAGCCCTTGTCTGCTGGGGCGAAAAAGACATGGCGACACCGCTTGTTGCCGGAAACACCATCGCCAAGCTGATCAAAAACAGCCGCTATACCGTCTATCAGGGCGACCACTTCTTCTTTCTAAACCGTTCCAAGTCGATCGCGAGCGAGATCGAAGAGATGTATATTCGTGCGGTGAGAGACTGATGGATTACGTTCAGCTTCTTCTTTTTGTAACCAACGTCCTCTTCGTTACCAGCCTCGGATGGTACCTTATCACCAATCTTCAGTGGTACAACTACCAGATAGAACGCGTGGTGATGAAGCACCATAAACCCTGGTGGCATCTCTTCTATTTCATCATCCCTTTTATGATCTATTATGCGATGTATGCCTTGAATTGGGCAGGGTTTTTCGCGATCTACTTCTACTTTGCCGCCTTGCCGGCACTCTTTGTCTGGCATAAGCGTCTGGACAAGTCACTGGTGCTGACCTGGAGAGTAAGGCGCTTTTTGATCTTGTTGATCGCTTTGACGCTTTTTCAGAACTTTTTGTGCACGCTCAATGCGGCCTGCGAGGTCTACGGGGTCTTTATGCCACTGCTTGCGGCAACGATCGGCTCGATAGTGATCGAGAAGTTTCTTTTTGCGGCCTACATGAGAGAGGCAAAAAAAAGACTTGAATCCATGAAAGAGCTGCGTATTGTGGCCTTGACGGGAAGCTACGGCAAGACAAGTATGAAGAACTTTTTGTGCCAGATACTAAAGTCGCGCTACAAGACCTATATGACGCCGCGCTCGGTCAACACTCTCGGCGGCATCGTCAAAGACATCAACAGCGATCTGCCAGACGACACCCAGATCTACATTGCCGAAGCGGGGGCCCGCGAGCGCGGCGATATCTACAGGGTGAGCCAGCTGCTTAACCAGCACATTGCCGTTGTGGGCAAGATAGGTCCCGCGCATCTGGAGTATTTCAAAACTATTGACAACATCGTGCGAACCAAGCTTGAGATCATGCAGAGTTCACGGCTTGAAAAAGCCTTTGTGCATCTCAGCGCGACAGACGCAAAGCATGAAAAAGTCGAATTTTTCGGAGACGAGATCAAGGCGCTAACATCAACGCTTGAAGGTCTGAACTTCACTCTGGAGATAGAGGGAGAGGATGTCGCTTTTGAGACCTCGGTTCTGGGTTCTTTTCAGGCGACAAATATTTCCGCTGCCGTCAAGGTGGCCCGCTATATCGGGATGCCGATTGAAGATATCCAAAAAGCGGTAAAATCCCTCAGCCCCGTAGAACATCGTCTCCAGAGAATTGATGCAGGCGGCAAGATCATTCTCGATGACGGCTATAACGGCAATATCGAAGGGATGAAAGAGGCGATTGCACTCTGTTCTTCGCACGGCGGACGAAAGGTCATTGTCACCCCGGGTCTGGTTGAGAGCTCGGATGAACTCAACCGCGAGCTGATCGAGGAGATCAACAAGGTCTTCGATCTTGTCATCGTCACCGGAAGCCTGAATGCAGATCTCTTTGAGAAATATCTCACCGTCAAACAGAAGATCATGCTCAGTGACAAGTCGAAACTTGTTGACACCCTCGCGCACTATACGGCCAGCGGCGACATCATTCTTTTTGCCAACGACGCGCCTAACTTTATCTAGGAAAGCAGATGAGAGCCATAGACACCCTAAGCGAACTCATCGGCCGCCTCGCTGCCTTTGTTTTGGTTGTATTGACGCTTCTTATTGTTTATGACGCATTTTCACGCTATCTTTTTCACGCCGGCTCTATTGCCCTACAGGAGCTGGAGTGGCACTTTTTTGATCTTGTGATCTTGCTGGGGATCGTGTATGCGCTCAAAGAGGGCGCGCATGTCCGTGTGGATATCTTTTATGCCGAGTTTTCAGCAAAGAAAAAAGCCCTGATTACTATCATCTCTCAGCTTCTGTTTATTCTTCCTTTTTCGCTTCTTATCGTTTATGTGGGCTTTGACTTTGTGATACAGAGCTATATGCAAACCGAGGGCTCCTCTGATCCCGGAGGCCTGCCTTACCGCTTTGTCGTCAAAAGCCTGATGGTGCTGAGCTTTTTACTTCTGGCTCTGCAGTCGCTGAGCGAACTCATCAAAGCCGTAAAGGTGTTGCGCTCATGATGGGTCTGTTGATGTTTCTGTGCGCGCTGGTGCTTTTGATGCTGGGCTTTGAAGTCGCCTTCGTCTTTGGAAGCCTCGCGCTTATATTCGCGCTGCTGACGCCTGAGCTGGGGCTTGAAGTATTTAACTTTCTTCCTTTCAGAATCTACGGCATCATGAGCAATTTTACGCTGATGGCGGTGCCTCTTTTTATCTTTATGGGTCTCATCCTGGAAAAAAGCCGTATGGCGGAAGATCTGCTTCTCTCCATGAGCCGTCTTTTCGGTTCGCTTCGCGGGGGTCTGGCAATCAGCGTTGTCCTTGTCGGTGCCATCTTGGCCGCATCGACGGGGATAGTGAGCGCTTCGGTCGTTATGATGAGCGTTATCGCGCTTCCGCTGATGCTGCGTCACGGCTACTCAAAGTCGCTCTCTGCGGGTACTATAGCCGCTTCGGGAACCCTGGGGCAGATCATTCCGCCCTCGATCATCCTCATCATTCTGGGCGATGTGATGAGTGTGAGCGTCGGCGACCTTTTCAAGGGAGCTGTTCTTCCCGGACTACTTCTGGTCGGACTCTACATTGGGTATATCCTCGTCTTTGCCCTTGTGAAAAAGGATGTCGCTCCGGCTATAGCAGGAGAAAAAGAGAGCCTTCTGTTCACTATAAACGCAGTTTTTCCTCCTTTGCTGCTGATCTTCATTGTCCTGGGTTCCATCTTTGCAGGTATCGCTTCGCCGACGGAGTCAGCGGCCTTCGGCGTTGTCGGCGCGGTACTCTTGTCGATCTATAAAAAGAGCTTCTCTTTTGAGATACTTCGTTATGCTTCACTGCAGACGGTGAAACTTTCGGGTATGATATTTATGATCTTGATCGGCGCTACGGCCTTCAGTCTGGTTTTTAACGAGATGGGAGGTTCGGATCTTCTTTTGGAATTCTTTTCAAACGATATCGCCGATCCCTGGGTCTTCATCGCCTTTGCGATGCTGGTCATCTTTATCCTGGGCTTTTTTATCGACTTTATAGAGATCTCCTTTATCGTCGTACCGATCATGGTGCCGATACTAGAGGAGCTGGGGATCGACCCCATCTGGTTCGCCATCTTGGTCGCGATGAACCTTCAGACCTCTTTTATAACGCCTCCCTTCGGGCTTGCACTCTTCTTTCTCAAGGGTGCCGCAAAAGAGATGCTAAGCACGCTGCAGATCTATAAGGGCATTCTCCCCTTTATCTTTTTGCAGCTTTTGGCCTTGATGCTAGTGATATTCTTTCCCGATCTTGTGTTTGCGTTTTTATAGACTAAGGAGTCAGCAATGGAAAAAATCTTATACGCCCCCTGGCGAACGGCCTACCACGAAGAGAAGAAGCCCGAGGGGTGTGTCTTCTGCCATATATCTGAGCATGCTAGCGATGACACGCAACTGCATGTTCTCTACCGCGACGAGCTCTGTTTTATCGTGATGAACCGCTACCCTTATGCTCCGGGCCATTTTATGATCATTCCCCACAAGCATGTCGATGCGCTGGAAAACTTACAGAGCGAGACCTGGCTGCACATCTGCGCGCTGGCACAAAAAGGTGTCCGGCTTCTCAAGGAGGGATTTGACGCGCAGGGCGTTAATATCGGAATGAACCTGGGAAAAGCGGGCGGGGCGGGGATAGCTGAACATATCCATCTGCATCTTGTCCCGCGCTGGGAAGGAGACACCAACTTCATCACCTCGATCGCGACTACCCGTGTCTACTCGACAGATTTTGAAACGATTTACAAAAAAATAGTCGCGTTGGCTCCACACTATTTTTAGTAATGTGTTACAATGTTTAAAAATGTTTCAGGAGAGCCCATGCAGATCATCAGAACGCCGACTGAGACAGGTGTGCTCCACTACAAAGAGCAGGTACTAGAGGCTCTTGCCGACGAAAACTACGGGTATGACTGATACAAAGTGCCTTTTTGCCTAGCGGTCATCAGCAGCGAAAGCAACAGTCATTTTGATCACATCAGAGACTTTTTGCGAACAACGGATATTTATATTCCCTTAAATGAGAGCTGTACCTGTGTCGTCCTAGCCTCGACCGAGATTGCCGATGCCATTAAGATGGGAGAGAACTTCATCCGTGAACATGACACCATGGACGGACACAACCGCATCTATATCGGTGTTGCCGGGATCAAAGACAAAGAGTCCAATTCGGACATCGTTACGCGGGCATTTTATGCCCTGCAAAAGGCAAAAGAGAACAGCATCTCCACCCTTGAAGATGACAATATCTTAAACAATTAAAAGGTCTGATTATGAATACATCCGTTTTGCTTGAATTTGCAATGTTCCCTATAAGTGCTGACTGCAAGGAGGGCTCTTCTGTATCGAACTATGTAAGCCGGATTATTGATGTGATCGACAAAAGCGCTGTAGCCTACCAGCTCACTCCGATGGGCACGATCATAGAGTGCGCTTCGATGCGAGAAGCTCTGGATGTCATTGAGAAGGCGTATGAATGTCTGAGCGAGTGCGAGCGTGTCTACTCTTCGCTGAAGTTTGACATCCGAAAAGGAAAGTCAAACCGCCTAAAGAGCAAGATCGACTCTGTACAAAAAAACCTGGGCAGAGAGGTGAAGCACTAGTATTTAGTGCGCTTTGGAGCCGGAGTTCATCTCAAGGTCGATGCCTGACTTTAGAAAATAGATAAAGGCAAGCGTCACCGCTACGATCTTGATGTCAGCCTCGCCGATCAAGGCCCAGACCAGGCAAAACAGCAACGTTATAGCCGAAATGATGAAGTGTGAGGTGGTATTGATAATATTGTTTTTGTGCGCCATGAGATCTCCTTTTTTATACCTCTATTATAACGCCGTACACTATGGCTAAGATTAAAGAGGCTTCTCTTTGGTATAATATCTTTTATGAATAAAAACAAAATACGCACATATGCAGTTATTGGGATAATCGTAGCAATAATATTGGCCTTCATTATTTATGCCGTGTCAAACTCCGCCTTTAATTTCAAAGGCAATACCTTCAACCAAAAGACGAAAACGGGTTTGGGCTACGTGAGGACCGGTCGTCAGGACTTCAACTCGCCGGAAACCTTTTTTTTGGGCAATTTTACTGCCAATATGGCGATGAACGACCGCTCCGGAAAGTTTGTCTGTTTCGAAGTTCGTCTAAAAATGAGCAACACCGATCTGGTCAAAGAGCTCAAAGAAAAGAATATTGTCCTGCGTGACGCGGTCATCGATGAGATGAGTCTAAACCGTTTTTCCGAAGTCTCTACAGAAAAAGGCAAGCTTGCCCTCAAAGAAAAACTCAAAAATAGATTAAACAGTGTTGTGAGCGAAGGCGATATCGAAGAGGTCTATTTTACAAAATTTATCATTCAGTAGTCTAAAACCCCTTTCTGCTCTTCTCATCCAACACAGCCATATCTCATAGCAAACAAGGAATTTTAGTGGACATACAAAACATAGAAAAGATCGAACTCAGCTACTTGGAGGTCAGAGACCACAAGGAAATGGCTGAGCTTATGAAAGATGAGTACAGACACCTCAAAGACTCCACCTGGAGCGAGAAGGAGATTTCCATCTTGATAGACAAGTTTCCAAAAGGGCAGGTGAGCATCAAGATAGACGGCGAGTTTGCCGGCTTTGCCTTGAGCATGATCGTCGATTATGCCAAGTTCGAGGACTCGCACACCTATAAGGAGATCACGGGAAACTACACCTTCAGCACGCTCAATCCTCTGGGCGACATACTTTACGGAGTGGATGTCTTTGTCAGCAAAAAATACCGCGGTCTGAGAATAGGCCGACGCCTCTACGACTACCGCAAAGAGCTCTGCGAGGAGCTGAATCTAAAAGGGATAGTCTTCGGCGGAAGGCTGCCAAACTACCACAAATATGCCGACGAGATATCTCCAAAAGAGTACATTATGCGGGTCAAAGCAAAAGAGATTCATGACCCGGTGCTCAACTTCCAGCTCTCAAACGATTTTCACGTCAAACGCGTTATCAAAAACTATCTCGAGGGAGATACCGAGAGCTGTGAATATGCCGCACTTCTGGCCTGGAACAACATCTACTACACTAAGCCAAAGAAAAAGCCGCTGACCCAAAAAACCGTGATACGGCTCGGACTTATCCAATGGCAGGTAAGACCCTACAACAACATCGAAGAGGTGCTTCAGCAGGCTGAGTACTTTATTAATGCCGTCTCAAACTACCGAAGCGATTTTGCCCTTTTTCCGGAGTTTTTCAATGCCCCGCTTATGTCAAAATACAACCACCTCAGCGAAGCAGAAGCGATACGCGAACTCGCAAGCTACACCCAAAGGTTTCGCGAGGAGTTCTCACGGCTTGCCATAGCATATAATATCAACATCATTACGGGAAGCATGCCCGAACTGATAGAGGGACACCTCTATAATGTCGGCTTTTTATGCAGACGCGACGGCACAGTGGAGAAGTACTCCAAGATACATGTGACGCCGGACGAGCAGAAGATCTGGGGACTGCAGGGTTCAAGCGAGATAAAAACATTTAACACCGACTGCGGGAAAATAGGCGTCTTGATCTGCTACGACGTCGAATTCCCGGAACTGAGCAGACTCCTTGCCAAAGAGGGGATGGAGATACTCTTCGTGCCCTTCTTGACAGACACGCAAAACGGCTACTCGCGCGTACGCATCTGCGCCCAGGCCAGAGCCATAGAAAACGAGTGCTACGTCGCTATAGCAGGCTGCGTCGGAAACCTGCCAAAGGTAAGCAACATGGACATACAGTACGCCCAGTCCGCCGTCTTTACCCCCTGCGACTTCTCCTTTCCCTCCAGCGGAGTAAAAGCAGAGTCCACGCCAAACACAGAGATGATACTCGTCGCAGACATCGACCTCGACCTCCTAAAAGAGCTGCACAGCTTCGGCGGAGTAACCAACTTAAAAGACAGAAGAGAAGACCTCTATGAGCTTAAACTGAAAAAATAAGCAGTTTCCCTTCTTTTGGGAAGCGGAAAATATGAAATCTTTTAGAGTTATTTGAACACAGGAAATATTGAAGGGCACCTCTAAAACCCCCAACTGCCTTCAGAGGGAAAAAGAGAGATGAGATTGTGCAGAACTTT
>JACUTT010000019.1 GCA_014859655.1 Campylobacterales bacterium | reverse complement strand
ATCTCTCTTTTTCCCTCTGAAGGCAGTTGGGGTTTTTAGAGGTGCCCTTAAATAATGAAGATTTAAAAAAGGGGGGATCAAAACGCCAAGGCGCTTTGATTAGTGTAGATCTTTCCATATCTGTCGTTTCCACAGATAGGCTGCGATGACGAAAAAGATCATGTATATCATCACGTACATACCGATACGATCACGCTCTTCATGCTTAGGATCACCCGCTTCTACGAGATACTCCACGACCTTTTCGGCTGTGTCGGCATTGATGCCGACGCGCGGCATTGAGGTGCCGGCAAGAAGCTGCTGAGGGTCTTCCATAAATGCTGAGATATACTCCGGCCCGCGTGAACGGATATACATAGAGAGGTCAGGAGGAAGCTTGCCCATATACTGGGTCAATCCCTCTTCATACTCATACTTTTTAAGCTCAAAAGCAAAGTCATCTTTTTTGAGTTTGAACCTTGGTTTTTCTCCGATCACCGTCCACGCCTTGTATTTTACAGAGTGGCAACGGCCGCATGAATCTTCAAAGGCGACCTTAGGCGTGATCTCTTCTGCCTTTGGCGCGATGGACTGAAGATAGGCGATTACATTGACGATATCCTCATCCGTAGAAACCATGTACTTGACGCTCTCCATCTCGTGGTGGCGAACAATGGAGAACTTGTGATCGACATTCGAGACCATTGCCGGGTCTTTGATGAGCCCAATCAGATAGTTGCGGTCATAGATCGCGCCGGCGCTTTCAAGCCGTGGAGGTATAACCCCGCCCATAGCAGCAGCACCCTCCATATGGCAGCCCAGACAGTTTTGATAGGCCGCCTCGCCTGCTGTAAGGTTGATGTCGATAGGCAAGGCTGCAATACGCTTGATATCCTTCCAGAAAGATATCTTCGTCTCCAGCCTAGTTTTTGCAGCTACAAGATCGGCTTCAATGTTTGCAATGGCCTTCGGGTCTCTCATCTCTTTTGCTTCTTCAGCGGCTTTGCTCTCGTTTAATGCAGAGATCTTGTTCTGCATCTCTTCGATATCTGCTGTTCCGTCATACTGGAAACCTCTGTTTTGAACATGCGGGTGCATAACACTGTGCGCATAAGGCTCAACCAGCCAGTAGGTCAAAAGCGAAAAAGCAACAACAACGGCTAAAATCAATAACTCTTTTTTCATCTCTAAGCCCTTATAGTTTTTTTTCAAATTTTGTAATGATCGGAAGCGCTATCCACAAAACAAAGAAGCCAAGCGCCGCATAGAGGCCGATATCGTTAAAGATCCCCTCTGGAGGCAGCTTGCCCATTGCGGTCAGCACGATAAGGTCGATGACCATCAGCCAGAACCACAGAGCAAAGGCGATACCGCGTCTGTTTGCCGCGGCCACATTCGGGCTGCGGTCCAAAAACGGAAGGGCAAAAAAGATCACCTGGGCGAAAGCGAAGGCGATAAGACCCACATCTCGCGAGAAGGGACGAAGGATCTCATACGACCACAAGAAATACCACTCCGGGTAGATATGCGCCGGTGTTACCAGTCCATCTGCAGGATCAAAATTGACAGGGTCCATCGCAAAGCCGTACTGCCAGAAAACAAGATAGAAAAAGAACATTAAGAAGATGCTCACAACAAACATATCCTTGCTCATAAAGTCATTGGCAAAACGGATAACCTTTGACTCTTTTTTCTTGCCTGCGAGATACTTTTTAGATTCGACATCGAAATCAAACTCTTCACCGTCTTGGTTGTTGACGTGCGGAATGCGAAGTGCCGCGAAGTGGATGCCGATCAGTGCGATGATCGCCAGTGGCAACAGAAGCACATGCAGCATAAAGAAACGTCCCAAGAAGGCCTGTCCAGGGACATAATCCCCGCGGATCCACTCGACAACGCCGTTAAGCTCCAAGGAACCGGCGGCAAAAAGATTGGTGATAACCATACCCGCCCAGTAGGACATCTGTCCCCACGGAAGCATGTAGCCGCTAAATGCCTCTGCCGAGAAGGTCACAAAAAGAAGCATTCCTGAGATCCAGATCATCTCGCGCCCCTTCTTGTAAGAGCCGTAGTAGATGCCTGTAAGCATGTGGATGTAGATGATCAAAAAGACCACCGAGGCCGCTACCGCGTGGACATGACGCCATAGCCAGCCGAACTCGACCTCTTGCATGATGGTATAGTTGACGCTGTCAAATGCGGTTTCGACATTCGGCTGATAATACATCAGCAAGAAGATGCCCGAAACCAGAAGCAGTGCAAAGGTGATCGCAAGAACCATCCCCATAGCCCACAAGAAGTTGATGTTTTTCGGAATCCAATACTCCGATGCCATCACCTTTTCGACCTTGTCAATCGCTAAACGCTGATTAAGCCAGTCGCGCATACCGGTTGCTTTTTCAAAATGTGCCATTTATTCCCTTTCTTAAGCGACTACGCCCGCTTCTTTCATTTTTTTGTATTCAGGACCTTCTTCCCCCAGAAGAACGATGTGACCGTCGAGCTTATAGGGAGGAATGACAAGCGGGCTTGGAGGCGGTGACTTTGTCACTCTGCCGGAGACATTGAACTCTCCCCCGTGGCAGGCGCATTTGAAATCTTTTTTCGCATCTCTGTAGGCCGGAATACATCCCAGGTGCGTGCACAGAGCGATAACGACCAGATAGTGCGCATCGCCGATGATAATGTCACGCGCCGCATCCTCAGATTCTTGCGAAGCGACCATTTCTGCTGTTTTTTTCAAAATAAAGATCGGTTTGCCTCTCCATTTTTCGACAACTAGCTCATTTTCAGGGATCAAGGAGAGATCGATCGTGCTAAATCCTGCTGCCTTGACGCTAGGAAGAGGATCCCAAGTCTGCTTCATGGCTATCAGTGAACCGACAGCACCTACCCCGGCAACGGCGCCGAAGGCTTTTCCCATAAAACCGCGTCTGCTATTATTTTCCATTTCATTCTCGCTTTATAGTTTACAACCACCCTGCTTTTATCGGCAGTAGCTTCTTTTTTTAAAGTCTGCATATGATAGTTAAATATGCTTTAACAACGAATTAACTCAGGAGTTTCCTGATGAAATCTGCCACCTCAACCGCACTTGTTTCAAACGTGTGATACAGATGTGATGGATTGGCTTTGATCAGTGACTCCAGAGCCTCCTTGTCGGCAAAATCCGCACAGGGAATATTCAGCCGCTCAAATAGCGGCAAAAACTCTTTCGTGTAATCCTCCCGCTGAAGATAGATGGGGCGGGAACCGCTTGCCAGTGCCTGCAGGGCTGCTATAGGAGAACAGGTCACAAAAAGTTTTGCTCCAAGAATCGTCTCCTGATACTCTTCAGGCTCGATCAGCTCCGTAAAGGCGTCTTTTAGCTTCTCTTCGTAGTTGACGAAAAAGTAAAAGCCAAGAAGAAGTTTGAGCCTGCTGGCCTCGAGCGTTGCCTTGTGCTTGAAGAGATCCTCTTCGTAATCATCATCGCCAAAGAAGAAGACCTTCTCCTCTTTTTTTTCCCGGGGCGAAAAGTAGAGAGGGTCGACGGCGAGTGCGTTACAGCAGTTCTCGTCCTTGATATAGGGATTGATCAGATACTCCCCCGGATAGACCTGATCTTCCGGGTCATCGCTGATGCGGATAAAAACAGAGAAAAAGCGCTGCATATCGGCCAGCATCGCCGGGTTTGCCTCGGCGGAGTCAAAGATCAAAATATCCCCGTTGCTTGCGATCTGGGGAATATTGCGGACGACGTCCACACCCACGGAACGCTTTATCCCGTAGGTGTGTGCGATCTGTGCAATGCGGTAGTCACTCGTAAGCAGAGTGATCTCAAACTCCCCCAGAGCCTTGATGATCGCGGCCGCGCGGTGAAAACGGTCCAGTCCGATGCGGTGTCCCGTATGCGCATAATAAAATATTCTCTTCATGCTCTTCCTTTTTTTCAGTTGGGCGTGCTGGGTGAAAAAGCACCCTTTTGCGAACGTCTTTTATTCTCTTCCATCTTGATGTAGATTTGCAGAATCTCGACGGCGGCGGGGGTTACGCCGCTGATCTGTGAAGCGGCCTGCAGGGTCGGCGGATTGAACTTTCCGAACTTCTCCACCATCTCGTTGCTTAGCCCCTTGACCGATGCGAAGTCAAAGTTTTCGGGAATCTTGACGTGCATCAGGTTTTTCATCTTTTCGATGTCCTGATGCTGTTTCTCGATATAGCGGGCATATTTTGCTTCGACAAGGATCTGCTCCTGCACATACTCGCTAAACTCCGCGATGCGCGGCTCCAGCTTGAGAAGCTTCTCCAGCGTGAAGCTTTTGCGCGCAGCAATGTTGATCGCGAGCGTCTTGTCGTTGATAAGCTCCTCGTCCATCTCGCTCAAAAAGAGTAAAAACTCTTTGCTCGGGGTGCATTCGCGCATCTCGAGGTAGCTCACCCCCAAAGAAATCTGCGCTTTTTTAAGCTCAACGGCCATCTTGACCTCATCCGAGATCAGTCCCAGTTCATGCCCGTAGCCGCTCAGACGCAGATCCGCACTCTCTTCGCGCAGCAAGAGCCTGTACTCCGCGCGCGAGGTAAACATACGGTAAGGTTCTTTTGTTCCCTTGGTGACAAGGTCGTCGATCATTACCCCAATGTAGGCCTCGTCGCGGCGCAGTATCAGAGGTTCTTTGTCTTGGTTGGCAAGCGCGGCGTTGATCCCTGCCATCAGCCCCTGCGCTGCTGCCTCCTCGTAGCCCGTTGTTCCGTTGATCTGCCCCGCCAGGTAGAGGTTGCGGATCTTTTTTGTCTGCAGGGTGTGGGTCAGTTCGGTCGGATTGACATAGTCATACTCGATCGCGTAGCCGTAACGCACAATCCGTGCGTTTTCCATTCCCTGCACCGAGTGGATCATGTCGCGCTGCACATCCGGCGGTAAAGAGGTGCTCATCCCGTTGATGTAGCACTCGGTGTTTTCCATCGTCTGCGGTTCGATGAAGAGGTGGTGGCGCTCTTTGTCCCTGAAACGGTTGATCTTATCTTCAATGCTCGGACAGTAGCGCGGCCCTACCCCTTCGATCTGCCCGCTGAAAAGCGGGGCGCGGTAGAAGTTTGACTCGATGATTTTGTGCGTCGTCTCGTTGGTGTAGGTAATGAAACAGGGGAGCTGTTTTTTTTCTTTTTTGAAGCTCTCCCTGTCGGTGCGGAAACTAAAGGGTGTAGGAAGTTCATCGCCCGCCTGCTTCTCCATCACTGAAAAGTCGATGCTTGAGCTGTCGACGCGCGGACAGGTGCCCGTTTTCAGACGTCCCACATCCAGACCAAGTTCGCGCAACTGAAGCCCCAGCTTTTTCGCCGAGAACTCTCCGAAACGTCCCGCCTCGTGCGTCATCTCGCCTATGTGGATAACACCTTGCAAAAAGGTGCCTGTGGTCAGGATCACCTTGGAGGCATAAAACTCGTTCAGGAACTCCGTTTTGACGCCGACAACGCTGTTACCTTCAAGGATAAGGCTGTCCACCGTCTCCTGCAAAAGTGCCAGGTTTGGCGTGGTAAGCGTCAGGTTACGCGCGATGACACGGTACTTATCCATGTCGATCTGTGCGCGTGTACCGCGTACCGCCGGTCCTTTTGCCGCATTCAGGATACGAAACTGTATGCCTGCCTCATCGGTAATCAGGCCCATCTCTCCGCCAAGAGCATCGAGCTCTTTTACCAGGTGCCCCTTCGCCAAACCGCCTACGGCGGGGTTGCACGAGGTAGCGCCCACATTTTCAGCCAACATCGAGATCAAAAGCGTCTTTTGGTCCATCCGTGCACAGGCCAGCGCTGCTTCAACACCCGCATGCCCTCCGCCCACAACTATTACATCATATTTCACATTGCACCTGTCCTAAACCTATTTCAAAGGTTGAGAAAGTAAATTTTGCTGCAATTATACCCTGTCAAGCCTCATTACAGACTAAATGGCGAACCCATTTCATTATTTAAAAGAATATTTAATATAATGCAGCTACCTATCAAAATAAAGGCTGAACCCATGTCAGAACCGAAAAAAGGTAAATACGCGGACTATGTCCCCAAGATCATGGTCTACGATCCGCAGATCGATGGAAGCGACGAGCACCTGACCCGTGATGACCATCTGGCGGAAAAAGCACGTCTGATGGAGGTCATCTCAAAACTAAAGAAGGAAAAGCGCGGCGGTGACAAGACGCGGCGCTGATTCTTAAGTACCGTACCAGGCTAATTTTTAAATGCTTTTATAACCTGCTTTTGATTATAATTCACCAAAAAACGAAGAGATCTTATGATACAACTTGCACATAACGCCTATAACCAAGCCGATTACGAAAAAGCTTTTTCCCTCTATGGCGAACTGGCCCTTGAGGGGAATGCCGCCGCTCAGGCCAGCCTTGGCTACATGTACCAAAACGGCCAGGGAACGCCCGAAGATATCGTCAAAGCGGCGCATTGGTACACGCTGGCGGCCGAGCAGGAACACCCACTGGCCATGTATAATATCGCCGTCTTGATGATGCACGGAAAAGGGCTTTCGCACGATATATTCAAGGCGCATGAGTACTTTATGCGCGCCGCCATCAAAGAGGTCCCTCAGGCACAGTATGAGACGGCGATGATGCTCGAAAAGGGTCTAGGCTGCATCCAGAACTTCTCAGAAGCGGCCTTTTGGTACGAAGAGGCGGCCAAACGCGGCAATATGGAAGCCTTCAACAACCTCGGCGTTCTTTACAAAGAGGGCCACGGCATTCCTATGGATTACAACAAGGCCTTTTACCTCTTCAAAAAAGCCGCCGAGGCCAATATTTCTACCGCCCAGTACAATCTGGGGCAGATGTATGACCAGGGGCACGGCTGCGAAGCGGATCAGGAGAAGGCGCTTGAGCTCTGCCGAAAAGCCGCCTATGGCGGTCATGAAAAAGCCAAAAACATCATTGCCAAGCTCCAAAGCGAGGGCAAGATCGTCTTTTAAGGCTTTTTGAGCCCAAGACAGTTAGGGTTTTTAGAAGTGCCCTTATGCTAGACTTGTAAAAAAGTCACCACACCCAAAACAGAAGAGGTCAAATGTTTACAGGTCTTATCCGAGAAATGGCACATGTTCAAAGTTACAGCAACAACGCGCTGACTCTAAAAGCCGTCTACACGCCCAATATCGGTGACTCTGTCGCCGTCAACGGAGCCTGTCTGACCGTTGTAAAAGTACTTTCGGGTGCCTTCGTACTTGAACTCTCGCCTGAGACCCAAACCCACATCGCCGTAGAAAACCTCAAAGGAGCCGTGCACATCGAGCCTGCGATGCAGATGGGTGCGCGCTTTGAAGGGCATATCGTGCAGGGCCATGTGGACTGCATCGGCGTCGTGGAAAAGATCACGAACAATGGCAACTCTGTTGATTTTTTTATCTCCATCCCGCCGGAGCAACGCCGCTTTTTGGTGCCCAAGGGCTCGGTTACGGTGGATGGCGTCAGTCTGACCATCAACGAGACGACACAAACGGGCTTTCGGCTCACCATCATCCCCCACACGCTCAAAGAGAGCCTTTTTGGTAGCTATAGCATCGGACATAAGGTCAACATCGAAACCGACATGTTCGCCCGCTACATCTACCACCTCTTCAACCCCAAAAAAAAAGCCTCCCTCTCCTGGGACCAGGTCGACAAAATAAGCGCGCTCTACTAAGCAGCGCGGCACACAAAGATGAACAAACCGCCCCTCAAAGCCGCTGCGCTCAAGTACGATCAGGAGAAGCGCTCTGCCCCGCAGCTCATCGCCAAGGGAAAAGGCGAAGTGGCTGAAAAGATCCTCCGCCTCGCCCAGGAGCACGACATCTCCATCTTTCAAAATCAGGCCCTTGTCGATTCGCTTCTCAATCTCAATCTGCACGAAGAGATCCCGCCGCGCCTCTACCAGGGCGTTGCGGAACTCTTCTCCTGGCTGATGAAGATCGAGAACCGGCAGCTGAAGTAGTCGTTTACTGCGGATCTTTGAGCGAAGTCACCTCCGGATTGCAGCGCATCTTGTGCTCTACGTCTACCTTTTCATACTCTAAAGATACCGACTTCGAGGCTATCGTCGCACTTCTGAACCCCTCGCCCTTGTGAAGATAGACATTCAGACCGTTCTCATGCAGCGCGATACGCGTCGGCAAAGCGATCGAATAGGTCGTGAGGATGGCATCGGGCTTCATGAGAGTGCTGATGTCTTTAAAATACTCGCTTGTCCAGAGCAGCGGGTTGCTCTTGGGGCTGAAGGCATCCTGATAGACAATGTCGAACTTCACTTTTGTGTCTCTGACAAACTCGCGCGCGTCACCCAGGACAAGGGTGATCTCCACATTCTCACTGGCATAATACTGCTCACGGCTCAAGGCAAGAATGACCGCTTTGAACGCTTCAAACTCCTTTGGATAGACGAAGTTCTCCAACGAACGGACAAGCTCTTCGTCCAGCTCGGGTGAGTAGATCCTCACCTTTTTCCCGCTCCCTTTTAGGGCATGCAAGGTGGCCAGGGTGTTGAATCCCAGGCCGAAGCAGATATCGAGAATGACGATCTCCTCTTGGTCATGGGTATGTGCGAGCGCGGGAAGGACATGCTTGCACAGCGACTCGTTCAGCGCCCCGTCTTTTGTGGAGTGGTAGTGCTCATCATACTCCACGCTATAGGCGGTAAAAGAGCCGTCGTCGCTGCGTATCTCCTGATGCTGTGCACTCTTAAACGTAGGCGTCTTCAGTTGCACGCCTGGTTCCCGTTTACGCAGATAAAAATTTTATTGCTGGTCATTATTTTCTCACTTATTTAGAATATACAGGCAGTTTATAGTGGCAAATTATATCTTCTCAAACCAAAATAGGCAGTAATTTCATTTTTGCCCTTGACACCATCACTAATTAGTATTATCGTGTTCTTAAACATAGTTCATCATAAAAAAGGAAAATTATGTCATTTAAAATTCATCGTGCCGCAGAGCGCGGGATAGCCGAACATGGCTGGCTTCACAGCCGTTTTAGTTTTTCATTTGCCGAGTACTACAATCCGCAACGTATGGGATTTGGAGCATTGCGCGTCATCAATGATGACACCATCGAGGCTGGAAAGGGGTTTGGAATGCACCCGCATCAAAATATGGAGATCATCTCCATTGTGACCAAAGGCGCACTTGAACATCGTGATTCACAGGGCAATCATGGCCTCATCACCGCGGGGCAGATCCAGTACATGAGCGCAGGCTCTGGCGTACACCACTCTGAACACGCAAGTAAAGATGACTCTACAGCCTTGCTGCAGATATGGATACGTCCGAACCAAAAAGGCGGCACACCCTTCTACGCGCAACGCGACTTTATTTCTCATGACAAGAACGATAAATGGCTTTTGCTAGTCAGCGCAGACGGACGTGAGAACTCCATTTCCATCCGACAAGATGCGGCCATCTATTCGGCTGAAGTTAAGAGCGGCAAAACGATTTCAATTCCTCCTGTCGCCCCAGATCATGGGCGACTGCTCTTTGTTATTGAAGGCAGGGTTCAGATAAATTCTCATACGCTTGATTCAAGAGATGAACTTCAAATCACCGACAAGGAAGAACACCCTCTTTTGGCGCTTGAGGCGTCCAAGATTTTGTTATTTGACGTGCCTATTTAGAGGTCTTCTAGCATGAAACAGCCGTCTGCTTGCAAGCAGTTTATACAATAGATACTTCAAAACTGCTCCTTATTTTAACATAATGATAATCAATATTATAAATAATTAAGCTTTTTTCTTCTATGATAATTATCAAAAATTGAGTTATCGATGTCTGATTTTTGAAAAAAAACGAGATAAACAAGTTATTAAAAGGGTCTGGATTTAGTAAAAGTCAAAAGATGCTCTGTCCAATTATGCGTATCTTTAAAATAAGATACAGATATTGGCTGGAGGATAAATGTGTACGTCAAATACATTATTTATACTAAAATACTTTACAGCCCATTGCCCCACATATGCATCTTCTTTCCCACAACAACATAATACTCCTCGAAGATATCAATGTCATTTGCTGCACGGAACTCGTTCTGGTGCATAAACTTAAGCATCTGTTCAAGCTCCATGGTGGATTTTTTTTGCACGATGATGAGCTCTGAGGCGTTGAGCAGTACCTTATATGCGATCTTGACGAGACGGTCAGGATGCTCATGCAGGTCGAGCACGTCGCGCAAGATGACGGTCGCGTATTCGCGCGCCGCGCCCTGAAAAGGAACGGAGAAGTTTGTAAGCTCCTTTGCCTTGACATGTTCAAACAGGGGGATCTGGTGAATACCGGGGTAGAGCTGCAGGTGGAGCTCGCCTCCAGCGGTGCTGAGATGTTCGGCCAGTGCGAGGCTGAGCTCATCCGCATGCGAACTTACCTCCAGTACCCGTGCCGCAGGGGTCAACTTGACCAACTCCAGAAACTCACTCTGCGATTTGTTCATCATTTACACGCTCTAGGTAAGCATCTCATGGAGTTCTCTGAATAGATAGGCTTCGACGATATCATCGATATTACGCTGGGCATGCGCGATAAGAACCATCATCTGCTCTTCGAGAAATTCGCTCACGTTCTGTGACTCGTCGATGACAATCAACGCTTCAACCCACTCGCTGATCTCGCTTCGGTCGTCATAATGCGTCACCTCGACAAGTTGCCCCTCTTCTATGTTCAGCAGAGCCCACTTTTTCACATCGTCCAAAGCAACCAGACTGGCTTCTTGAACGTCATCGCTATCCATCGGTAGCAGAATAAACATTAGACCTGTCCTACCTTAGAGAGGTCAAGCTTGATAGCATCATTATCCATCACGCCGATATGGCGGCTGAGCATATCGTCTGCGATCTTTTTTGCATCTTCAAGTGAGTGCATCTTGTAGGTGCCGCACTGATAGATGTTGAGTTCGGGGATGTCGCTCTGTTTTTGGACTTTTTTGACATCCTCCATCGCTTCCATCCACGCTTTTGCGACCTCTTCTTCGCTCGGAGAGCCGATCGTACTCATGTAAAAACCGGTACGGCAGCCCATAGGCGAGACATCGATAATCTCTGTCTTGTCTGAATTAAGGTGATTTCGAATGAAGCCTGCGAAGAGGTGCTCAAGCGTGTGGATACCCGTCTCGTTCATCATCTCCTTGTTCGGTTCGTAAAAACGGAGATCATAGACGGTAATGTCATCCCCCGCGGGGGTTTTCATCTTCTTGGCAAGGCGTACTGCCGGGGCTTTCATGACGGTATGGTCAACGGTAAAACTGTCTAATAATGGCATAATTATTCCTTCGAAATTAAGTACCACAATGGTAGCAGATTAATTTTAAACCGGGCCTAATAGAATTGGGAAATAAAAAAATAGATGGGGGAGAATTAAGGGTACTAAGAAAGCCCGAAGAGGCCAAAGCCTCTTCGGGAAAGAATATTAAACTCTAGCTTCTTCGCGTCGCTGCAGCAGTTCCCAGTTGCGGTCGACACGTGTCTGCCAACCGTCAAGGATATGTTTGTTTTCAGGTTTGAAGAGGTGCTTGAAACGCCCCTGCGCACCCAAATAGTCGACAACTGGAATGACATTTTTCGGACGGTAAGTGATGTTCAGTTCGTGTCCGTCAATGATCTCGTAAAGAGGGAAGACCAAAGAGTCTGTCGAAAGGTCTGTAATCATCATTGTGTCTTCAGGAGCAAACTTCCACTCTGTTGTACACGGAGAGATCGCATTGATAAAGACAGGTCCTTCTACTTGGAAACCGTGCTGGATCTTTTTGACCATGTCTTTCCACTTGTTCGGAGCAACCTGCGCTACATAAGGGGAGCCATGCGCTGCCATAATAGCGATCATATCTTTTTTCTCTTTTTTCTCACCGTAAGAGACGCGTCCCGCAGGTGCTGTCGTTGTTGATGAGCCTACCGGAGTAGAAGACGAACGCTGACCACCCGTGTTGGCGTAGACCTCGTTGTCAAGACAGACATACATCATGTCATGGCCACGCTCGAAACATCCGCTGATCCACTGAAAACCAATGTCATACGTTGCACCGTCACCGGCAAAGGTGACAAATTTAGGCGTACGGTCCGGCTGAGGCAGACGCCCCTTGCTTTTAAGCGCCTTGTACATCGCTTCAGCACCGGCAACCGCAGTTGAGCCGTTTTCAAATCCGATATGGATCCACGAAGCATCCCATGATGTGTATGGATATACCGCTGTACATACTTCCAGACAGCCTGTTGAAGCACCTATAACTAGGTCATCATTGGTAGCATTGAGTACTTCACGTACGATAA
The DNA here is from genome assembly GCA_014859655.1 of Campylobacterales bacterium. Lineage (GTDB taxonomy): Bacteria > Campylobacterota > Campylobacteria > Campylobacterales > Sulfurimonadaceae. The sequence continues at coordinate 30,512 of JACUTT010000019.1, read as the reverse complement.
TAGAGTGGGCACATCCCGGACATAAAAGGTTTGCTCCTTCAAATCTGTCTGCAGAAGTAGAAAACTCTTTTAGATTTTTTATCTTTTTAATTTCGCTCATTGTCTTCTCCTTATAGGAAGTTCAGTTTCGGACCACGAACGCCGATAAACTGTTGTAATGGTGTCGTCGGTTTGCCCGCTTTTGCATTTTCAAGACCATCTGCAAAGATGCCTTTTAAATACTCTACCGTCATGTCGCGGCCACCAAGACCATAAACATAGCCTGTTACAACAGGGCGCTTAGCCGAGTTATAGAGAGCACCTGAGATCTCATTATACAGCATGCCCGGAGCTCCACCTGGTGAGCTTCTGTCCATGCAGCAGACGGCTTTGACATTTGAAAGAACTTCAGCAATTTTTGCAAACGGGAATGGACGGATAACACGCATCCCCATAACGCCCGCTTTTATGCCCTTCTCACGAAGCTGGTCGGCAACCATCATTGCGGTATCGACTGTCGTACCCATCGCAACGATAGCGACTTCAGCATCGTCAAGTCTATGGTTGGTTACAAGATCAAACTTGCGTCCTGTTTTCTTTTCGAACTCAGCAAAGACTTCTTCCATAACAGGATAGACCTTGGTCATAAGATCATTATGTTGACGTGCCTTATGCTCAAAGTGCCAGTCTTCTTCTGTCTGAACACCGTAGGTTGCCGGTTTTTCAAAATCAAGCATTGCATTCATCGGTTTGAAGTCGCCAACAAATGCATACGCCTCCTCATCCTGAAGCGTTTTAACGCCTTCGGCTGTGTGAGAAGTCATAAAGCCGTCCTGGTGGATCATGACCGGAAGACGTACTTTGTGGTTTTCAGCAACTTTGAATGCGATCAGGTTCAAGTCATAGGCATCCTGTGCGTTATAGGCATTGAGCTGAATCCAGCCTGAGTCACGACCAAGGTACATATCAGAGTGGTCGCCATTTACGTTAAGAGGTGCTGCTAGTGCGCGGTTTACCACGTTCAAGACGATAGGAAGACGCATGCCCGATGCCTGGTAAAGCGTCTCTACCATAAGGGCAAAACCCTGAGAAGAGGTTGCTGTAGCAACACGTCCACCTGCAGCAGATGCACCGATGCAGCCTGACATTGCCGCATGCTCAGACTCGACCATTACAAATTCGCCGTCGATGTAGCCATTGGCCAAAAAGTTACCGTAGTTTTCAACTACTGGAGTAGAAGGTGTAATCGGATACGCCGCGACAACATCAATTTGTGCTTGGCGCATTGCCTGGCTTGCCGCCATATTTCCATCCCATACTTCTGTCTCCAGAAGATCTATTTTCTCTGCCATCTATACTTCCTTCTCGTCTTTTTCAGGCCAGCTTGCCAAACACTCGTCATCATCCAAGTGCTCACCAAACATTAGCAGTGATTTTGGGTTTGTAGGACATACTTCAACGCAGATCCCACACCCTTTACAGTGATCAAAATCGATACCGATCATCTTCTTGTCGCGTGCAATAATAGAAACATCCGGACAATAGATCCAGCAGAATTGACAGTCTATACAGTAGTCTTTATTGAAAATCGGTTTTTCGATTCTCCAGTCACCTACACTAGCAGTAAATGAGCTAGATGAAGAGTATGGTCGATCTTCTGCAAGCGTTGTTGCTATATTGTCTACTTTTTCGTTAAACGTGAATAAGATCGCACCAGCGTCAAATTCATCCCAGCCTCTGTTTTCAGCCATCCTATCTCCTTAGTTTACTTCATCATATGCGCGCTGGATTGCAGCCATATTCGCATCGATGATTTTTTGTGGGAATTTTCTAAGTACGTTCAGCATACTCTCTTTGAAGAAGTCTATCTCATACATACCTGAGATCTTCATCAAAGCACCTAGCATAGGCGTGTTTGGAATAGCTCTGCCTATCGTGTCCATTGCGATGCTCATGCAATCCACAACATACACCTCTTTGCCCTCAAGTTTAGGCTGGGACTTGACCAGATCTTCCTTGTTCAGGTGAGAAGTGATAATGTACTTTGTATTCTCTTTGGCATTTGCTGTGAAATCAGCCGTATGAATAAGCGCCGGATCAATGATCAATACATATTCCGGGCTCATAAATTTTTCATGATTTATAATGCGCTTGTCAGATACACGGTTGTATGCCGTCATCGCTGCCCCACGCTTAGCCGACCCGTAAAATGCAAATGCCTGTACGAATTTTCCGGTCGTAGACACAACTTCTGCCAAACCTTTTGCACCTGTTACAGCACCCTGTCCAGCACGACTGTGCCATCTGATCTCAAACATGCATTCTCCCTAATTTAGTCAGTAAATACTCTTATATAATAATACTGATATCTATATATATTTCGTATTCTATATAAGTCGCTCTTAAATGGAGTTTAACAGATTTCGCTATCCAAATGAACTCCTGTTACGCTTATTTTTCTCTGGCTTTGGCGATGTATCGTACCGCATCGAGCGCATTCTTTTCGATATTATCAGTTAATGTCAATAATTGCTCATACTTATCATAGCCCGAAGTCACCGCCACCGATTTGATGCCCGCACTCTGCGCCGAAGCGATGTCAAGGCGCGTATCGCCTATCATCCAGCACTCGGCGCTATTACAATTCATGATGCCCATTGCCTTATGTATTGGCTCGGCGTGCGGTTTTGGGTTGGTGACGTCTTCTCTGCCGATGAGTACTTCAAAGGCATCCATCAGACCGAAATACTCTAAAAGTTCGCGTGAATAGCGACCTGTTTTAGTCGTTACTACCCCCAAACGTGCGATTTTTCCCGCCTCCTGTATTGCTTCATGTGCGTATTCTAGTAACACTGTCTTCTCTGTGGAGATCTTTCGGTAGTGTTCTTTGTAGGTATCGACAAAATCCCACACTCTTCTTTCATCGATTCCCAGCTCCTTATACATCACATCAAGGGGGTGTCCGATCAATGCTTTTATTGCTTCATCGCTGTAGTGGTGATGATTGTGAAACTCAAAAGAGTGATGAAAACTCTCCAAGATCGCCTCCGTTGAATCGATCAGTGTTCCGTCTAAATCAAATAGTATTGTCATACTTTTTTCCTTTTTTGTGTTTAGGGTGCTATTGTCCACTCTATCTGGTTGTGCCAAAAACCGTTGACAGCAGGTTCTATAGGTGAGATCTTTTTATTGATTACACTGATACTGCTGGGGATAAACAAAAAGAGATACGCATTGTCATCCACCAGCTCTTTGAAGATCTTTTTTTGGACCTCAGCCAGCTTCTCTCTGTTGATAATGCCTTCCGCCTTCTTAATCAGAGCGTCCACCTTCTCGTTTCTATAGCCAATGAAATTAAAGCCGCCCGGCTTATCGTTGTCCGAATGCCAGACCAGATAGGGATCGGGGCTCAAGGAGAGCGACCAACCCAGAAGCACCGCATCAAATTTTCGCGCAAAGACGACGGTATTTAAAAAAGCCTGCCACTCCATCACGCGCAGATGCACCTTAACACCTATATTTGCCAGCTGATGCTGCATGATCTCTGCCGCATAAGGGCGCACTTCGGATGCGTTGGAGGTCGCTATCTCAAACTCGAAGGGCTTCTCTTTACTATAGCCCGCCTCCAGCAGAAGTCTCTTCGCTTTTTCAACATCTCTTTGGGGAGCCTTGACCTTCTCGTTGAACGCCGCTCCTCCGGGCAAAAATGGGCCGGTACAGACCTCTGCATGGCCTAAAAACAATATATCCACAAGCTCCTGGCGGTCGATGCCCAGTGAGAGGGCCTCGCGTACACGCGGATCTTTGAACTTCTCGCTTTTTAGGTTAAGGCCGAGATAGGTGTAAGAGTGCGAGATCTGTTCGATCTTTTGGTAGTAGTCATAGAACTTCTCATCGACCTGCCGCTGCAACTGCATAGGCTCCAGGCTTCCTACATCGATCTGATGCGATTTGAGCATCAAAAAGCGGGTCGTCGGATCGGCCACCACATGAAAGATGATCCTGTCGATATAGGGGCGGTGCTCAAAATACGCATCAAAGGCGTCGAGTTCTATGTTTTTTGAGAATTCGAGTTTGCTGAGCCTGTAGGGGCCCGTTCCTACAGGCTTTGTGTTGAACGAAGAGCCCATGATATTCTCTTCGTTTTCCAGGATATGCTTGGGAACGATCTGCATCATCCAGGTTTCCAGCGCTTTAAAATAGGGCTTTTTATAGACAACTTCTATTGTGTAGTGGTCCAGGATCTTGACCGATTCTACCATGCGGAAGGTTGAAGTATAGGGGGTAACGACCTTTGGCGAGTGAATAAGTTCAAAAGTAAAGAGCACATCCTCTGCACTGAACGCATGGCCGTCATGCCACTTCACGTTTTTGCGGAGCTTAAAGATCAGTGTCCGTTCATCTTTGAAAGCGTAGGTCTCGGCCAGGTCTCCGATGATCTCTTTTCCCTCTTTGTCGTATTTTACCAGTGCATTGAAGATAAAAGCTGCGATCTCGGAGCTTCCCGCATCCGTAGCCAGAAGCGGATTCAGACGCGAAGGATTACTCGAAGCATTGAGGTGGAGAGTGGACGCACTAAGCGATAGGCAGACAAGCCAGAGAAGAAGGAGCTGTTTCATTAAAATGCCAATTTTTTAGGCGTATTATAACCCAAGGGAGGCAAAAAGCAAAAAGAGCGTTTTTTTCACCCCTTTTTCCCTATTTTGCCTCGATCTGGCGGTCGAAAAGTTCTTGCACCGGACGTTCGTTGTCCACATAATATTTGCGGAAGGCCTCGATCTGGTCTTTGGAGGCACTCACTGGTGTCTTTAGAAGATACCACTGCACATTTTCTGTACACGGCGGCGTCGTCAGTGAGCCGATGTAGTGATAGTAGTGCGCTGTGTCTTCGGGCAGAAGATCCTGCGGGTCGATACGGATAGTCTTGCCGACATTGCCGATAATGTTATCGAGAAGCGGATTATTTTTTCCCTCTTCAAAGAAGACGGCGATCACTGCAAGCTGCTCTGTCAAGGGGTTTTGGTGTACCATATGCGCCACCAGGTCATAGCGTTTGCTGTCTATCGTATGTTCGCTTTTTCCGTGGAAATGAAACTGGAGCAGATGAAAGGTCTCGCCATGAAACTCAAGTTTGCCGCCTGTTTTTGGCGTGACCTTGATAGAGTGGCCATTGTCAATGACCCCTGCCGTCGTGTGCACATCCTCGTCCAGATGAAGTTCATACTCATGGCTGATCGATAACGTCTTTCCCGGGATGATATTGATCGGTGACTGTGCATGCCCTTCGCCGCATGTCTTGGAGAACTCCTCCCAATGCGCTGGACCGTTTTTTCCGTATTCCCAGTGTTTCTCATCATGCGTCTTGTGCTCCGAAGCGACTGCGCCTGCGCTGAATAACACGGCTATAGCAGCGCTCAATACAACACTCTTCATTCCAAGACTTCCTCTTCTACTGCTCATCTTCACTCCTGTTTCTGGTCTGTTTTTACTCTTCTATTAAGAGATTGCGCATTTACATGAGTAAGTATATCGCATAAACGAGTAACAGATACATTCAATATAATTGAACAAAATATAAAATTTAGCACATAAAAAAGATGGGTTGGGAAAAAGAAGAAGAAATCCAAAGATGCGAGTGCATCTTTGAAAGTAAAACGATTAACGCTTAGAGAACTGACGAGAACGACGAGCTTTACGCTTACCTGGCTTCTTACGTTCAACAACACGTGAGTCACGTGTCATCATGCCCTCAGGCTTAAGAATAGCACGGAAGCTTTCATCGTACTTTACCAGCGCACGAGAGATCCCGTGGCGTAGTGCGTCCGCTTGTCCTGAGAAACCGCCGCCAAGAGTTTGGGCAACGATGTCTACAGACTCCGCTTGTTTTGTTAGGTTAAGGGGTTGCATTACACGAAGTTTCTTCGCTTCAAGTCCACCTAGCCATGCATCAATAGAAAGACCATTGATCGTGATTTTTCCAGAACCTGGAGTTAACCATACTTTAGCGACAGACGATTTACGTCTACCAGTTGCATAAGTTTTTGCCATTTTCTATCCTTACTTAGAAAGCTGTGCAGAGTGAGGGTGCTCTGCACCTGCATATACTTTTAATTTTTTAAGCATTGCACGGCCAAGCTTTGTTTTTGGAAGCATACCGCGGGTTGCAAGTTTGAACAGTTTTTCAGGGTTGTTGCCAAGAAGTTCTGTCATTTTAACGCTTTTTGTACTACCGAAGTAGCCTGAGTGTGAGAAATACTCTTTGTTAGCAATTTTTCCCGCACCGTTAAACTTAGCTTTAGAAGCATTGATGATGACAACATAATCACCACAGTCTATGTTTGGCGTATAATACGGCTTGTTTTTACCACGAAGACTTGTTGCTACTTCTGTGATAAGACGACCGAAAGTTTTTCCTTCAGCATCGACAAGAATCCACTTCTGTTCGATCTGCTCAGGAGATGCAATTTTAGTAAATTTCATCCTATGTCCTTAGTGAGTTTTATAATGGAAAGCAGATATCCGCTCTCTTAATTAGTGGCGAAAGTATACAGTTATAAGCTGATTTGTAGCTTAAATTAAGATACGCATAAGCTTTTACTTCTGGCTTCATACTTCAACGAGCGTGAGCCCCTCTTCGAGCAGATAGCAGATGTATCCCCTCACCTTTTGCGACGTGATCGATGAAATCGCTTTTTTATAAAAACTCACCTGTTTTAGATGCGACTGCGTGTATGTCATTGCCGATTTGTAGTCGATGACTATCCACTCCTGCTCTTTTTCGACCAGCAGGTCGATGTAGCGCAGCTCCTTTTGAAAAGAGATCGCCTTCTCTTTGTATACTTTTCCCTCTATGAGCTGCACAAATTTCTCGTCATGAAGCATGGCATGGATACGCTTTTCTATCGAGCCAAACTCCTCCTCGCTCAGCAGGGCGCCAAAACGGTTCTTTGACGTGTACAGAGCGGCCTGAAGAGAACTGGGCGTAAACTCTGCCATCATCTCTAGCGTGTAGTGCATCGCCACACCGAACTGGATTGCCTTGTGCTCTTGCGTCTCCTCTTTGGCCTGGCTGAGCAGGTCGCTTTGCGTACCGTAGTAGATGTCGCTATAGGAGATCGGCCGGCTTTGTATCTGTGGCATTACCGGCCTGGTATAAAGCGCTGCCTTTCCGCGCACCGAAGGACTCAACCCCAGCGCTTCAAACTTCGAATCCTTAGACTTGTGGATGACAAAGAGGCTCTCTTTTGCGCGGGTAAAGGCGACGTAGAGGGCGTTGAGTTCGTCCTCTTTGCTCAGCTGTTTCTCTTTTTCTATCGCCTGCGCATACTCCGCATCCAGGCTCGCGCGCTTGGTCATCCGCAGGTAGATCCGGTGTAGATTAATCCCCTCATACTCGTAGATGATGGGACTCGTGTCAGCACTCCCCTTTCCAAGGCGGTCAAGCACGATGACATGTTCATACTCGAGCCCCTTGGATTTGTGCACCGTCAATACCCGCACCCCGCTCAGCTCTTTTTGTGCCGCGCTGGCGTCGAGACGCTCATACTCGAACAAAAAGGCCTCGATGTCCTTGTAGCGGCTGAGCTTGTCCAAGAAACTGAAGATATTCATATCCCCGTCATAGAGCCTGTACTTCATGATGACTTTTTTAAGCGCGCTGCTGAGATCTTTGCTGCTCGTATCGCAGGCAGATAGCCTGCCCGGCTTCTGTCCGATCAACGAAAAAAAGTTCCGCGCGTAGATTTTCTGGTTGAAGTAGCTGTATTTGAGATACTCGATCAGGGCGCGTATGTTTTTCTGGTTGATCAGCTTGGAGGTTGTCTCTGTCACGACCTCGATATTTTCGCCCTTCAAGATCTCCTCGACCTTGGCACCGTCGGCGTTGGTCGCCGTCAGTACCGCTATCTGGTTCATGTCCGCGCCATTTTCAAGCAGCTCTTTGACGACAGAAACCATCCGTAAGAGCACCTCCTCGTCCATAACGACCTCGACATGACCGCCTATAGCACCTGCTTTGACCTCTTGGGGAAGATAGCCTTTGATCTTGCCGCTGAAGACCTCGTTGACGAACTCGACGACTTCTTTTTCGCTGCGGTAGTTGGTGAGAAGCTGGTCGACCTTGACATCGAAATGGTCCGTCACGGCGTAAAAAAGCTCTTTTTTACCGCCTCTGAAACGGTAGATCGACTGCTTCACGTCACCGACGAGGAAGAGACTGCTTCGCTCCTTGCTCCCCTTGCCTGAGATCATCTCTTCGATGATGGGACGCAGGATCTCAAACTGGATGACGGAGGTGTCCTGAAACTCGTCCAGAAGCAGATGGTTGATCTTCGCGTCAAGCCTGAAGTACAAGAACTCGCTGTCGATGCGTTCTTTAAGAAGATAGAAGACCAGGTAGGTGATGTCATCGAAGCTCAGCTCGTCATCCTCCTTTGCCACGCGCATCTTCGCCTCGATATAGGTGTCCAGAAGCGAAAAGAGTTCGCCCAGAAGATGCTGCTCTTTGGCCTGCATATAGGCTCTCAGACCCTCTTTTATCTCACTAAGCAGCTCGTCCATGCGCGGAATAAAATATTTTTTATAGTCCCAATATTCCAGGCTCTCTTTTTCTATCCATGATTTTTCCAGAAGTTCATCGATGCTCTCAAGCTCCATAGTTGCCCTGCCGCGCGGTCCGATCTGTGTGGCAAAGAGCAGACTTTGTAGCTCTTGGAAGCTTTTCATAACGCTCTGCTCATAAGGGAGAAAAGCCTGCGCGCTATAGCTCAGGTGGGCCATCTCCTTCTTTTTCGCATAGAGCTCGTCAAAGAGTGAAAAGATGTCAGCAAGGCGCTTGGAGGCCAGAAGGGAGAGCTTTATCAGCGCCTCCTCTTTTCCCTGCACATCCACCAGGTTTAAAAACCGTGCCATCACCTTGAGTTCGTGCTGGGACTCAAAGGTGGAGAAGTTGGGCATCAAACCCGCATGAAGAGAGAACTTGCGCAGTATCCGGGCAAAGAACTTGTCCAGGGTCATCACCTTCGTGTCCGCATTCAAAAGCGCACCTAGGACCGCATCGCGCTGGCTTAAGATCTCCTCTCTCGAACACTCGAGCACCTTCGCTATCTCGGCAAGTTCTCTCTTGTTTTCAAGGTCGACAAGGGTGTTAAGAATGCGCTCGTGCATCTCGTTGGCGGCCTTATTGGTGAAGGTCAGAGCCAGGATCTTCTCCGCTTTTTCCCCGCTAAAAAGCAGGCTCAAATAGCGTACGACCAGAGAAAAGGTTTTGCCGCTTCCCGCACTCGCCTCATAGGCATGAAAATCAATGAACATCTTAGGCCTTCGGCTTAACGCTACGGCGAGCAAAACTAGCGAAAGCGTTTCTGCTAATGCAGAAAGTTTCTTCAGTAAAGCTCCCCTTCTCTACGCTAACGCTTAGTTTCATTTGGCATGAGGCCCACGTGCAGTCAAACCGCACTATATTTCTATTTGACATTATAATTCCCTTCCGCAGAGGTGGGTGTAGGGGCAGAAACGGCACTCTTTGATCTCGTCTGTTTTTTCAAAATCAAAGAACTTTGTCTCGCGAAGCCCGTGCAGATGTTCGTAAAGAAGCTCAAGTTTTTTCTCCAGCAGCTCCTCAGGGATGATCTTTCCATTTTTGAGGTCGTAATAGCCGCAGGCCTTTACCTCTCCCTCGTTTTTCGCCAGCAGGTAGTAGAACTCCAGCTGAAAGTCAGTCGCTTTATCAACCGTACGCGCGGTATAAATGGGGTAGTTTCCGCTTTTATAGTCGAGCACCTCAAGCCCTTCGAGCGTGCGGTCTATGCGGTCGATCTGTCCGCTTAGACGGATGCCGCAGACCTCGGCAGAGAGCCTCTTTTCACAAGAGAGCACCTCCGCTTCTTTGAAGCGTTCTATCTCGGAGGCAACAAAGGGTTCCAGCCGCTGTATCCAGATCTTTTGCAGGTAGCGGTCAAGCACCGTGTCCGCCGCACTCTCTTTCAAAGCAGCTGAAATTGCTTTTGTTAGCTCCTGTGCGTTGCTATAGCGGCTCTTCTCTTCGTAGACCTTTTTCAGTGCCTCGTGCAGGGCCGTTCCTATCTCATGCTCCTGGGGTAGATCTTTTTCGATCTGATGCTCCTGCAGTCCGTCGATATAGCGGTGATAGAACCTGCGTTTGCAGGTGAGAAAACTTTTCAGGCCCGTGGCGGAGAGCGCGTGCTCGGTAAAGTCATAGGCACACTCTATCTTCTGCTCATGCAGCTTTTCGCGCGCTGTCTGCTCGAAAAGGATGCCGGCCCACTGCTCCTCCTCATACACAGAAGTCGTCGCAATGCCAAGCTGCGTCAAAAAGCGCGACGGCAGGCTCTCGGCCGAGTCGACATAGGAAATGGCCACATGGCGAGCGCGCATAAAGAGGCTGCTATAGTAGAGTTTCTGCAGCGCCTCTCTCTCCTGCGCACCTGGGAGTCCCGCCGCTATGCGTGTTGAGGAGTTCAAGAAGAGATCTTTTTCGCTTTTTCGCGGCACCGTGCCTTCGTTGAAATCCACGACAATGACCCCTTCAAAGGCCACCATACGCGTCTCCAAAACTCCCATCACGGTGACCTTTCCACCGCGTACATCGTCTGTACTGCGGTTTTTAAGTCGGTTGATGAAAAGATGAAGGGCCGATTTGAAAGAGCTTCCCTGTAGTATTCCCAGCAACTTATCAAAATAGAAAAGCTCCTCGTCGATGATCTTGAGTACTGCTTTGTTCTTCTCTTTTTCCATAAAGGGCTGAAGAAGGGAGCGAAAATCAAGTCCGTCCACGTCCGCCTTGTAGACGCCTGCAAAGGCCTCGACAAGTTCTGCACCGATGCGGTTGATGCGGCTTCTGTTCTGCACGCTCGGCGTGTCAAGATACTCTGTGACGGCGTTGAGGGCATGGACAAAGGTCGATGAAACAAGGCTCTCTCCCATCGCGAAGTTGAAATTGCATTTGGTATCAAAGCGGCGAAGATGCTGAGCAAAGCTCTCATCAGGCAAGATCACGGCAATGTTTTCCGCCTTTATCCCTTTTTGGGTGAACTCGTAGACCTTCTGCTTAATGAAGGCGACCTGCAGCACTCTTTGTGAAAAACTCTCACAGCTTATCTCGTACTCTTTCTTCAGGGCACTCACGGTCTCGATAGTAAGTCTACTCAGGTTTATCGTCTGGTTTTTGTCGCTCACAACGGCGACAGAGAGGGCTTTTAGCTTCTCCTGCATCTTCGTGTTGAAACGGTTGGCGTAAAAGTGAAGCCGCAGCGGAACGATCTGCGCGCACTCTGTAAGTATCTTCAACTCGAAGTTGGTCAAATACCCCTCAACATAGAGTTCTATCTCCTGCGCAGAGCGGACATAGGCTTCGTTCAGTCTGTACTTCTTACTCAGAAATATGGGATCAAGTATCTTTTTCTCTTCGCAGAGCTTCTCATAACGCGCATAGAGCTCTTTGAGTATCTCAATATGCTCTTCGTAGTCCCCGTAGGTATCTGCCATATCAAGGGCATTGATCTCGAGTAGTTCGCCGCTGAGCTCTTCAAAAAAACGGAAGATATAGGAGGAGTTTTGGGTGAAGGTAAAGAAATTACGCTCGATCTGAAGAGCGGAAAACTGCTTGAAATCCGAGGCCTCTAGAAGCAGAAGTGTGCGGGTATCCTCATCGACGCGGACATAGCCCTCGACGACGAGTGCGCGCTGCAAAAACTCCGACATCGTGATATATGAGGGTAAAAATCCGTCCTGCTCCTGCTCTTTGAGCAGGCGTGAACGGATAGCGCGTGAGGTGGGGAGAATAGTCATATATTATTCCTGCGGACTAAAAAACTGATGCATGAACTCCTATAGCGAGCGTCCTGCATTTGCTTTGGCATTTCGCATCGGTTTATCCAGACCGTATTCGAAAACATTTTCTTGCATGGTGTCGGACTGGAGGTTCATATGGCGGCACTCCTGCTCGACACAGACCCTGGCCAAAATGTTCCAGCGTCCCGCATGCGGCACCTTCACGTCATCAAAATAGTAGTTACCCTCTTCGATACGCGGCGCAGCGAGGTCCATATTGTCATTTAGGCGTATCGGACGGGTGATAATAAGCTTTATATCGGCGCTATTTACCGCACGGCCTTCATTGTCTTCAATGCGGTAAGCCAGACGGCTTCCCACTTGCGAGACCCCATCACCGATATAGCTGAGTCTGTACTTCTTGTCAAAAGCTATCTTCGCGGCAATCAGTTCGTTGACATTGGCATCGAGACTATGGTAGTCGCGCATAAGGTCCGCATCTTCTTGAACAGGCTGAAGAAGTGCCACATAGATCGTCGCCGCACAAGCGATAACGATAAAGATGATGGCTGCCGAAACACCGATAGGCCACTGTTTTCCGCTAGAGAGATTCATTCTTTTCCCGCTTTCTTTTTTTGTAGTCGTAGATCAATTTTATCACGGTAAATGCCGAGACAAAGAAGAGAAGAGAGATCACCAGTTTGTAGATGTTTTTGTTGGTATTGCCGACTGCCGTTTCCAGGACAACACCCTTAGAAGCGGCAATCTGCTCTGAGATCTCTGCGTAGCCGTTAAACATCGCCGCTGCATACTTTTCGTTTGCCGGCATATCTTTTATTTTCGCACCCAGTATCGGGATGATCGCCCCGTTAAAAAAGGGCCATATCGCCAGTGGATCCATGATCTGATCTTTATCAAAGGTCTCATACAGAGATTTGTCTTCGGCATAGATCTGTACCTGTTTGTCACTCTCGACAAAGCTGAGCAAAACGGCGGGCTGTTTCAGCGAGGCCATCAAGCTCTTTTGGTACTCCACTATGCTTTGCTTGTTCTCAAGTTCTTTGATAAGGCTCATGTAGAGATTGATCCCTGTCTTTTGTGAGAGCTCTTTTCCCATCGGTTCAACTTGCTCGTTAAATGCCTCGATTTTCACCACTTCGTCGACGACAATAAAATCAGCCTGCAAAGAGAGTGTAAACAAGAGCGTGAGGGCCAAAAGCCCTCGCAAGGTCTTCACAAAGAGCACCTTAACCGACAAAGAGGTGACCACCGATGGTCACTGCATATAGGGTATAGGCGGCCATAAGAAGAAGACCTACAGTAATAATGACATCTAATTTCATTGTTTGTCCTTCAGCAGCTTCATATGAGAGGCATTTTCTGTACTGATCATCTTAATGCTCTTAGCATCTTCGATGTAGTAGTACTCCTGAGCTTCGCTGTGTTGCGCACCTATCGCCAAGAATACAAGGGTCCCCTCAACGGCAAGGAGCAAGACCGTTGCGATCAACATACCTGTGATACCGTTTAGTGCAAAAATACTTCTGTGTTCCATATCTTCCCCCTACTCTGTAATTTCTGTAGCTGTGCCGTGCTGAACAAAAAGACCCAGCGCTTCGGCTTGAGCAGGCGTCAACAACTCTTTAAAGGCTGGCATGACACCGATCTCGCCTTTTTTCATTCCGTTTCGAAGAAGCTTCTCTACCAGACAGGAGTTGTAGGCTTTTAGACTTGGAGCAACGCCCGACATACCTCTTCCGATACAGTCTTCGCCTTCACACATTTCAGAGTAACCCTCTACACCTGTTGCGTCAGAATCCGGCTTCTCGCCGTAGCTCTTGTAGCCTTTGACACCCGCTTCAAGCGGTGCCCCGTGGCATGAGGAACATGCGGATGCAAAAAGGTCTCTACCCGTACTCGAACCTTCTGCGTCTTTAAAGCCCGCACTGACATAGGCTGAAACAGCAGCGATATCAGCATCGTCTGAGAGCATAAAAGGTGGCATTCCGTCTTCATACCCAAGCTGCATTGAGCCTTCGCGGATCACTTTCTCGACATAGGTCTTGCTCATCTTGCGTGAGGTCAAATCCTCAGCAGTAAGCTGTCCTGTCGTATAGTTCTCTTGGCCGGTGCCCTGAGGACCGTGACAAGGCGCACACTGAATACTAAAGATGCCGCTACCCATATTAAGTTTCTGCGTCTCTGTCATCGTGGCGAACTTATCTTCCGCTTTTTTATTAGCAACCGCAACATCTTCATTGTACTCGCCGATTTGCGAATAAGACTGAACTGGGTAGCCCAGGGTCATATACCACATACCCCATATCATGATGAGGATCATAGTGACCGCCCATCCGGTTGGGAGTTCATTATTGCGTTCGCGTATGCCGCCCCAATCTTCTTCAAGAAGCTCACCTGTTGCCACATCGTTTTGCATCTGTTTGACGTATTTTAATACAACAAACACCGTGATAATTGCAATAGCCGCCGCACCTGCGAGTGCCAGTATGTTAACGATATCGCCACCCATCATCTCGCCAACGACCGAGTAGGTACCCAGTGTCAGTACAAGTACAAGTACGATACCAAAAATGACTAACTTATTCATTTATGTCTCCCTATCTTGTTTAGAGTCTTCAGTCTTTGAATCCTCTTCTTTTTTTTCAACCAACTCATCCGTAATCTCATCATGCAACGCCATATTGCTATACTTTTCGTAATCTTTTGTCCCTTTTTTCTCGGAACTGTAGAGGTGATAAATATACCCGTACAGCATCACGACAGCAAAGGTCGTCAAGGCGAAATAGCCGTATGCCTGAAATTCTCCCAGAGTCAATCCAAACATGTTATTTCAATGCGTTCAGATATGCGATCAATGCTACAATCTCAGGAATTTTTCCTGCAGCGACAGCATCTTTGACATCTTGGTTTTTCATCTCAGCAGCGACCGCCTGTGCTTCAATAAGTGCTTCAGCACGGCCGCCTTCGACTGTTGACGCCAATGGAACCTGTACAACCGAACCATCCATCAAAGGAATGTCTTTATTGTAAGGAACATTGAAGACCACGCGAACCGTCTCCGCTTCTGCCCAGCCCGTATCGACATCCGCTGTGTTCGTAAACATCCACGGATATGCCGGCATAATCGAGCCCGGAACAACCGCAGCAGGATCCATCATGTGGTTCTCATGCCAGTCTGTTGTACGGTAGTTTCCTACACGCATAAGATCCGGTCCTGTACGCTTAGAGCCCCACAAGAAAGGACGGTCATAGGCATATTCGCCGCTTAATGAGTAAGAACCGTAACGGTCTGTCTCATTTTTGAACGGACGGATAAGCTGAGAGTGGCAGGCAACACAGTTGTTGCTGATGTACAACTGACGGCCCGTCAACTCAAGGGTTGTGTAGGGCTTCGTACCCACTACCGGACGCGCTTGCTCTACGAAATGCGGAACAATCATAACAAGGCCCGCAAAGGAAATTACTATAAATATGCCGACTCCAAAAAAGAATGGGCGTTTTTCTAACCAATGAAACATATTATCTCCCTTTCCTTACGCTGCCATAGGCGTAGCGTTTTGAAGGTCTCGTTCCTCTACAGGACGAGCCGACATTGTTTTGATGATGTTGTAGATGAAGATTATAAAACCTGCAAGATACAAGATACCACCGACAGCACGGATGATGTAGTAGACATGAAGCGCATCGACGGAGTCGATAAACGAGTAGGCAAGATTGCCGAACTCATCGGCCGCACGCCACATCATACCCTGGGTAATGCCCGCAATCCACATAGAGGTGAAGTACAGGATTACACCCAGTGTCTGCATCCAGAACTGCGTATTCATCAATGCTTTGGAGTAAATCTCACGCTTGAATATACGCGGCGCCATATGATAAAGTGCCGCCATAATGATAAAGCCGACCCATCCAAGCGCACCGTCATGCACGTGTCCGACAATCCACTCCGTAAAGTGCGCGATCGCATTGACAGATTTGATCGCCTGGATAGGGCCTTCAATCGTTGCAAACATATAGAAAGTCGATGAAAGGACCATAAACTTTATCACCGGATTGGAAGCAACCTGTTTCCACTCGCCCTTCATCGTAAGCAGCATGTTGATCGCTGAACCCCATGACGGAAGAATAAGAATGACCGAGAAGATCGATCCCATTGTCTGCATCCAGTCAGGTACCGTAGAGTAGAGAAGGTGGTGACCACCCGCCCATACATAAACGAACATCAATGCCCAAAAGGAGAGAAGTGAAAGCTTGTAGGAGTAGATCGCCTGCCCCGACTCTTTAGGCAAGAAGTAGTAGATCATACCGACAAGAGGAACTGTTAGAACAAATCCTACCGCGTTGTGACCAAACCACCACTGAACCATCGCGCCGTTAGTCCCCGCATAGGCAGAGACACCGTGCATGATCGAACCCGCACCTGACACGAAGTAGGTAGGGATAACGATGTTGTTCATGATAAAGAGCATCGCAACCGCCAAGAAAGCAGCCATAAAGTACCAGATCGAGATATATAGCGCTTTTTCGCGGCGAATACCGACAAGTCCCGCTATGCTAAGTCCCCATAGCACCCAGAAGACAACAACTACAATATCAAGAGGCCACTCCAGCTCAGAATACTCATTTGACTGAGAATATCCCGCAAAGAGGCTGACAACTGCTAGCAGGATCGCCAAAAAGTAGATCCAGAAGTGAAGCTTGCCTACAATCATCAAGAACTTCGACTCCGCCATCGATACTTTTAGAACGCGCTGTCCTATATAGTACCAACCCGCAAATATCCCGCTCAGCGTAAACCCGAAGATCACACCCGAAGTGTGGATAGGTCGGATACGGCTGAAGTTGATATACTCCGCCATCGTGTCACCGAGGATAGTGTTAAACTCTGGCCACGCCATCTGCAGGGCAAGAACAACACCCAGCAACATACCGATAAATCCGAATAACATCGTCGTAAATAAAAACATCTTAGCGACTGTATAATCGTATTCTAATGGACGATTTTCCATACATAGCTCCCTTTTTGTTAAATTCAAAGCCTAAGCATTCTCGTGCCTTGTCGTCTCAATTATATGCAAAAACAGAGGCGACAGGGCACAAAAATAGCCTAAATCAGAAGCATAGTATCATAATTCATTCTTTAAAAAGCTTAATAATTGAAAAATTATATTGCTGATATAAGTAAAATTTTTTCTTAATATTTAGTTAAGATAAAAATTTCTTATGCGCCGCACTTTCCGCTCTCGCATTTCATTGGGAACTTCTCTTGAGGGTGTATATAGGCTTGATAGTTTGCATAGGCTTTATAGAGCGTCCAGGCTCCGTAAATCACTATAATTAAAGATGATATTTCAATCATTATGTGGCGGAAGCGGTTTTGAGAAATGAAACCGACCAAGAATCCAAGGCTAAAAAGTGTGGGAATCGTGGAGAGTCCAAAAAGTAACATCACCCCCGCACCCAAAAGAGCTGATTTTGTCGCTATAGCCGTAATCAGCATCGCGTAGACCAGGCCGCAGGGGAGAAAACCGTTCAATGTGCCCAGGGTGTAGAAGCTGAATTTTGATTTTGAGTTGAGCTGGGAGAAGAAAAGCTTTTTAAACCACAGTTTTTGTGAGATAGGATACTCTATATAGCTCAGAAACTTCAAACGACCCGAGAGCGAAAGCCCCATAATGATCATCATTACCCCCGCAAAGGCAAACATGATCATGCGCATCATTGGCGTCGCGTCCCAGAGCGATCCAAAAAATCCGAAGAGTGCGCCCAGAAGCGTATAGGCGCTTACGCGTCCGAGATTGTAGAAGGTATGGCCGCTGATCTGAGAACTCTTTGTCATCGAGGGGCCCATCTTTGCCGTCGTATAAGAGACGATAAAACCGCCGCACATACCGATGCAGTGGCCAAGACTGCCGAAAAATCCGAAGGCCAAAATCGCTAAAAGTTCTAAGGAGCCGTATTCATAGAAGTTCAAATTTATTCCTTGATATAGTGAGGCGAGTGGATTAGAATAAAGTTTTCAAAAAGTATAGCGTCGCAGTGTTAAGGAAGTGTTAATCCTCAGCCACTCGGCCTTGGAAGAGGTCCTATTTTCCCATTATCGAGAGAAACTGGGAAAAGATATAGGCACTCTCTTTTGGTCCCGGGCTGGCTTCAGGGTGGTGCTGAACAGAGAAGATAGGGCTGTTTTTGTACTTCAGTCCTTCGATCGTGTTGTCAAAGAGATTGATATGCGTCACATCGGCGATCTCGGTGATATTTTCAGGCACATTGTAGTTGTGGTTTTGTGCTGTGATCTCAACCATGCCAGTTTTCACGTTTTTGACCGGATGGTTTCCGCCGTGGTGGCCGAATTTCAGCTTGAAGGTGTCATAGCCGTGGGAGATGGAGAGAAGCTGATGGCCCAGACAGATGCCGAACATCGGCACCTTTGCGGCAATAAGCTTCTTGATCTGCTCCTGCTCCTTTTTAAGCATCAAAGGATCTCCCGGGCCGTTTGAGAGGAAGACGCCGTCAAGCTCTTTGGCTTCAACACGTGCTATCAGGGTGTCTGCGTCAAAGTTGTTTGGCAGCACTTCAACCTCCATGCCGGCCTGGGTAAGCTCGTTGAGGATGTTTCGCTTTATGCCGAAATCGATGGCGGCGATCTTCGCTTTTGGCGTCGGCGCTTCGTTGTACTCGAACCTCACTCCGTTGTAAGTGCCGCTTGTGTGCGTGTAGGCCACCTTGGTGCTCACCTCTTCGATGTAGTTCACCTCTTCGATACGCGGCGAGGAGTCAAGCAGTTTTTTAAGTTCCGCCTTGTCGGAGATCTGCGTCGATGCGATCATCATCATCGCACCCTCAGCGCGCAGCATCTTCGTCAGATAGCGGGTATCGATGTTACAGATTCCCATAACACCCTGCTCTTTCAAGAAGTTTTCCAAAGAGCCTTCAGCGCGGAAGTTGGAGTATCGATCCTGGTAGGAACGGACGATGATCCCCTTCGCAAAAGCACTTTTACTCTCCATATCTTCGCTGTTCACGCCGACATTTCCAATCTCGGGCATCGTAAAGGTGACAAACTGTCCGGCATAAGAGGGGTCTGAGGTGATCTCTTGATACCCTGTCAACGAGGTGTTAAATACGATCTCGCCGACTGATGTCGTCTGCACACCAAAGCTGTCCGCTTCCAAATATGTCCCGTTTTCAAGATAGATATATACCTTTTGCATCTTACGCCATTCCTCTTTTAATAAGCTCTTCTTTGTAAAGTTTTTCATGCAAGATCTCGTAATCATCCGTGCCCGGTATGACCTCACGCTTAAAGGATTTGATCTTCTCGTATACCGCATCTTCTATCGTGTCATTGTCTTTGATAAATGAGGTCATCGCATTGAAAATAACGTTTTTAATGCGGATTTCTTCGATCTCGTAATGGATAAGGTCCTCTTCATAAAGCTCGTCCAGGATCTTGTGGGCAAGGTCGGAAAAACGGTCTTCATAGGAGAGAATAACACCGAATTCCGGCGCAATCTTCTTCTTGATCATAAAGAAAAGCTGTCTGTCATCAACATTTTGCTCATCTATAGCATCTTCGTTTGCCTCAAGTATCTCGTGCACTTTCTCTTCAAGGGCAGCTTCTTGCTTAACGCTCTCATCAAGTACTTTTTTGGCTTCTGCTGCAACAGGCTCAAGGCCCTTTGTCATTCTGACAAGACCGCTTTTATTCAGTTCAATCGCTACTTTTTGTGCAATGTGGGGAGTGTGTTGCAGTTTTACCTTCATACAAGCGCCTTCAATATGATTTTACTAAAGAGATATCGACCATAGCCGGCCACTTTAGTTTTATTTTAGTAATTTTACCCTATCTAAGGTAAAAATTTGATTATGCTTTAAAATTGCGAACTATCGCATTAGTGCCTTGTTCAGTTTTCTATCATGGCTTTGCCGCCAACGCTAGCAGATGTCCAACATTAGATCGATAAATCTTTTCTCTTTACAATTTAGGGCACTTATTGGTTGAATTTGGGAATTGTGATAAAATACAGACTTTTGATAAATAAATATGACGATCAAATGGAAACATATGAACACTAAAAACATACCCGCTCAGATAGAGAAGTCCTTGGGGCAGCTCTCGCTTTTGGCATTGGAGAACAGTTTTAATGCAGTTGTTATTACAACAGGGGATGTGAAAAATCCTATTTTTGTCTATGTCAATGCTGCCTTTTGTGCTATGACCGGCTACTCTCGCAAAGATATACTCGGGAAAAACCCAAAGATACTGCAGGGCTCAGAAACAGACTTCAATGAGATTGCACGACTCAAAGAGTGCCTAAATACGGGCAAACATTTTCATGGCGCTACAGTCAACTACAAAAAAGACGGTTCGGCCTATGATGTTGAGTGGAACATCTCACCTATCTTCGATGATGAAGGTAAGATAAACTATTTTGTTTCTTTTCAAAAAGATATTACTCCTCAAAAAGAGCTGCAAAGAAGAAACGAAGAGCTACTGATCTACCAAAGCAAGCTCGCCTCCATAGGAGAACTGATGAATTCCATTGCCCACCAGTGGAAACAACCCCTCAACGCAATCTCTCTCGCGGCGCAATATATGCAGATGAGCCTCGCAAGAAACCTCGACAAGACCAAACTCGAAGAGAAGATCTCCGGCATTATCAGACAGACGGAGTTTATGAACACCACCGTCACCTCATTTCAAAACTTTTTGCGTCCGGCTGATCTGAATACCTCCTTTTCTCCTTTGCGTGCCATTAATGAGATCTTGACCTTGCTCAAAGACGACCTGACCGTCAACCGCATTAAGGTCTCCTGCGCACTCGAAACAGCAGATATCTCCATAAAGGGGAGTGAAAACGAGTTCAAACAGGTGCTTCTAAACCTCCTGACAAATGCAAGAGACGCTTTTAATGCCAATAATAGCGGAACAGAACGTGAGATAAAAATTTCAACGCTTAGCAAAAAGGGTCATCTTGAGATCAAGATCACAGACAATGCAGGCGGGATTTCCTCATCGCCGATAGATAAGGTCTTTGAAAATAGCTTCAGCACCAAAGCCGACAAGGGTACAGGTATAGGGCTTTACATCGTAAAGAAGATCTTGAAGCGGATGAAGGGGGATATAGCCGTAGAAAATGTCGGGAACGGAGCGCAGTTTACCATTGTCCTTCCCGCTTATCGGGAGTAAATCCTTTAGCCAAGAATTGATTAACATTTATAGGGCACCTCTAAAAAAACCAACTGCCTTCAGAGGTGCCCTACATTGAAAACATGGAAGCCAAGGTAGACAAAAAGAAAATCATCTCCTACCACATCAACGCAAAAATATCCTTCGTACTCGAAAGCAAGCCGTAATAGAAAAGGAGAAAAGTCGCTCATTTTATCTTTTTTGGGGCCATACTACCCTCTTCAAAAGGAGATAACAATGTTTGCGATGATGATAGGCTTTTTTTAAAGCTTGTGGCAATACCACGTGCAGGTGAAAAAACAGCATAAGTGGATCCAAAAATACACGACGCAGAAGAACTACGCCCTCAACCCGAGCTGGATGATGTCAACCAATCTTGAGGTATGGCTGAGCGAGATGGAAGCGACCTTCGCAAAACGTTATTGTCCTTGTTTTAAGCCCTCTGGCGATGCCGAGCTTGACAAAAAGATGATGTGCCCCTGCGAATTCATCGACGATGAGATCAAAGAGTACGGTACATGTCACTGCGCACTTTTCGGTAGTCCCGATCTCGACAAGGCCGGCTGGAAAGCCTCATCCTAACGTCTGATGAGCGAATACCAGGCACCTCTCAATCTCAAAGACGGGGTACTCGATACCCGGGGGATGCCGCTTGACAGCCGCCGAAACCCTCCGATACCCGATGCCATGCATCAGCTAAAATCGACGCTAAACAGCTACCGCGATAACACTCTGAAAATGATCGCTGCAAGCGAACAAGAGGCTATAAACCTTAAAAATATCGCTTCGTACCGCGCATACGGCTTTACGCAGGAGGCCAAAGAGGGGCATTTTGAGGTGACCCTGCAGTTTGACGCAAGCGCGGCAAAATGCTGCGGGGCGAGCTGCGGCAACTAAGCGGCCAAAGCTCTTATTTCAAGACTCCTAAGACTAAGAATTCTGTCGGCTGGGTGTGTTGACCATCCACATGGAGTGGATGGTGAGATAGTCCCAAAACGACTGCACATACTCTTCGGTGATCCCCTCTTCCACAAGGCCGGGAAGAATGATAGTGTAGAGCTCCAGCCATTTGTGGCGGGCAGGCTCGTCTATTCTAAAAGGCGAGTGACGTCCTACTATCTGCGGTTCACCGCGGTGCTGGTTGAAGTAGTCCGGGCCGCCTGAGATCTGGATAAGGTAGTCAGCGGCATTGATCTTGGCCTGCTCAAAATCATCCTCGTCGTTGATGGGAAACAGATATGCGATGTCGCTGACGCGGATCAATTCATAATGCATATAGACCAACTCTCTGAAACGCTCCTCACCCACCTCCTGATAAAATCCAGGATGCGGCACTGTCACAGGGGGGCGCTCTCCCCATGTTCCTTTTGTGATTTCCAGGTTTAAGCTCATTTTTCTGCCTTAGTCATAAATTGTGTTATTTCGGATGCTTTTTTGGCTTCCATCTTGCCGAAGATCTTTGCCATGGTTGTCGGTTTTAGTGTTGTCAGGATCGCAGATGCCTCTTCCACATCAAGCTTGCTCAAGACTTCAGCAGCCGAGGCGGCTTTCATCTTGGCATAGGTCTGCGACACCTTGTTCATCTTCTGCTCTTTAAGCTCTTTGAGCGTCTCTTCGTTTTTCTGCAACATCTTGGAGACCTCTTCCTCGCGCGCTTTTAGTTCAGCTTCTTGCACACTTAAGGTCTGCTCTTTTTGCGAGAGCTTTGCCTCTTTTTTCTTCAGCAGCTCTTCGGTCGCCTCTTTGAGTGCATTGAGCGCCTGCTCCTGCTCATCAATGCGCTCAAGCTCCAAGATAAGCTCCTGCTTACGCTCTTCAAAGATCTTGGTACAGTCGTATAGTTCACTTTTTGCTTCTGCACTTAGACTTGCCATGCAAAGATAAAGACAAATCCTTAAAACTCTACGCATCGTTTTTCCTCTTATTAAAACCCATCAAAGCAATTTCATCAAGCTCTTTTGCATCTTTTATTTTTTCTGCTTTTAGTACTTTTTCTATCTCTGTTGTTTCAAGATACATGAATTTTTCGTATTCGATATTAGCAGTTTTGAGCTGTTGCATTGCTTTTATCAGTGCACTTTCCGCTGCGACGAGATTGTGCTTGTTAAAAGAGATCTCATCAAGCACTCTTTGCTTCAAAAGCTGTATCTGGCGGTAGAGAGAGAAGTCCCCTTTTTGCGGCAGCGCTATAGCACGCAGCTCTTCTGTCGCCGTTTTGATCTTCTGCTGTATCTGAAAGATGGTGTGATGGCAGCTCTGGACTGCTCTTTCCATCATATCGAGGCGATCTTTTTTGAGTTTAACCAAGGAGGTGTATTGGGTCTTCATCTAGAAGACTCTAGTGAAGAAGAGGATCGTACAAACATCTGCGCTCCTCTTTTTGCTCTATAGAAGAATAGTATCGTTTCTGTCCGGAGAGGTTGAGATCATGCCGATCTTGGTCTCCGTTACCTTTTCTAGAAACTTCAGGTAGCTCTTCGCTGTTTCAGGAAGTTCGGCCCAAGAGCGTACACCCTCGGTTTTGTCCCAGCCCGGGAAGTTTTTATAGACAGGTATTACATTTTCGATGTCGGATGGCATATAGTCGATCTGGCGCCCTTCGTACTCGTAGGCGATACACATCTTGACCTCGTCAAAACCGTCAAGTACGTCAAGCTTCATGATAGAGAGCTCGTCGCAGCCGTTGATGCGCGAGGCATGCTTGCAGGCAACCGCATCGAACCAGCCGCAGCGGCGGGGACGTCCGGTTGTCGTGCCGAACTCATGGCCCTGCTCACGCAGTCTGTCGCCGGCGGCACCGAACTCCTCCGTCGGGAAAGGACCGTTGCCCACGCGGGTACAGTAGGCTTTGACGATTCCCGTGATGTTTCCTATATCTTTAGGGGAGATGCCAAGACCCGTACATGCACCCGCCGAGATCGTCGACGAAGAGGTCACATAGGGGTAGGTTCCGTGGTCAATGTCAAGAAGTGTGCCCTGCGCGCCCTCAAGAAGGACTTTTTTGTCATTTTTCATCAGGTCCCAGGCCATCTTGGTCGTGTTGCAGACGAAAGGAAGAAGACGCTCGGCATAGCCCGTAAGCTCAGTTCTTAGCTCCTCTTTCGAAGGCAGTAAAATGTCCATTGCCTTGAAGACGGCGGCATTTTGTTCAAAATGCTCTATGATGCTTTCCGTTAGCAGATCGATGTCTTTGAGCTCGCCCATTCTGTGGCCCGAGCGTGAGATCTTGTCCGCATATGACGGCCCTATACCGCGGCCTGTCGTTCCGATGGCCTTTTCTCCGCGCATCTTCTCTTTTGCCTGGTCGATGGCGATGTGGTAGTTAAGGATCATATGCGCCGACTCAGAGACGAAAAGACGTCCCTCCAGCTTGTCAAACTGCTTCATCTCTTTGATCAAAGCTTCAGGACAGACGACAACACCGTTTCCGATGATATTGAGTGCTTCAGGATTCAAAACGCCCGAAGGGATAAGGTGAAGCGCGTATTTCACCCCGTCAACCCAGATGGTGTGGCCGGCATTATGCCCGCCCTGATAACGTGCTACCGCGTCATACTTTTGGGCCAAAAGATCAACGATCTTTCCTTTTCCCTCATCGCCCCATTGGATACCTACGATTAGATCTGCCTTGCGGCTCGATTGGATAGTTGTCATTCTTTGCCTTCTAGTTTTTCAATAATTTTATCCGTATAGAGCGCAAACCCTACCGAGGTCACATCATCATTCTTGTAACGTCCGCCACGGGCATAGACGTCGTTAGCTTCGATCATTCTGAAATAAAGCTCATCATAATAGAGCATCTTGGCGTAGTAAAGCGGTGCAATCACCACCTTCGCATACTCTATGTTTTGTGCCAGTTCTTTAATGCGTACCAGTTCTTCTTTGATGATCTCGGGAACTAGCGCAATCACCGTGTCGATATCTTCGACTTTTTCCAGATAGATCAGCGCCTTCAGCCAGTGCAGCTTTCGATCAAGGAGCTTTTGGATGTTGATATGGCGGAAATCATCCAGATCAATATCCAGCTCTTTGGAGAGCAGCTGAGGGATGCGGATGTTGCTTATCTGCAGCAGTGGCTTGATATTGAGTGCATTAACTATGTCCACGGCCGACTGGAGTGCTTTTGAAAGATCTTTTTCGCCGATATACTCCGCGCCGATCTGATAGACCTCTTTGGAGGGGTACATATAGATAGGTTGTATATAAAACCACTTCTGATGGGTCGTGTTGCGTCCGAGACGTTTGTCTAGAAGGCGCACGACATCTATCGTCGAGTCGGCACGGAGGGTGAGCTGATAGTTCTGCATATCGTTGACGCGGATCAGCTCTTTTTCATTAGCGATGCTCAGGTGTTGATGGTATGAAAACAGCGGCGTGATAAGCTCTTCATAGCCGGCTTCGTACAAGACACCGCTTGCAACGGCTTCAATTTCGCGTTTTATCTTGGCTGTTTTGGCGAAGTAAAGTTTTGCACCCGAGGGGATCTCATGTTCCAGTTTCATTATTTTATATCTTCCTGATTTGTCAATGAAAAATAGAGTTCATTGAAAATTTTATTGGCTGTCCCATCATAGACTCTGCGTCCCATTTTGTCCAAGGCCAGTTCTACCGCATTGACGACCCAGGAGATCTCATAAGGTTTAATCAGACCCATCTGGTTGATACGGAAGATCTTACCCTTGAGATGGTCCTGCCCGCCGGCGACGTTCACGCCGAAATCGCTGTTGAGGATATTTCTGATCTTTGAGGCATCATCGTCAATGATCGTCGTCATAGAAAGCGCAGGCGTTTGCGGGTAAGAACTCAGACCAAGAGCCTCCAAGGCGCCCAGCACCGCAGCCGAACGTTTTTGCGTATTCATATAAAGCTGCTCAAGTCCACCCTCTGCGTCGATCTGTTTGAGTACGGCAAGCAGGCCGATCGTCAAGGTTGTCGCGGCTGTCCATGCCGTCGTGTTCGCACGCTGGTTTTTGATCTCGGTGGCAAGGTTGAAGTAGTAGCCTTTTCCTTTTCCGATCTTCTCGATGGCCGCCTTGCTCAGTCCCAAAATAGAGAGTCCAGGAGGAAGCATCAGGGCTTTTTGGCTTCCCGCCAGCACGGCGTCGATGTTGCTCACGTCTATCTTCTCAACACCTATGGCAGTGATCCCATCCGCAATGACCATGATGTCGGGACGTACTTTTTTCACCGCGGCGGCAATGGCTTCGACAGGATGGCGAAGTCCGCCCGCAGATTCGGAGATCTGGATGGCAAGCGCGTCTATAGCAGGGTTTTTGGCCAGGGCCTCAAGCACATCTTCGATATTGGCCGGGGTATTCCACTCGTACTTAAGCTCGACACTGCCCAGTCCATTTGCCTGCGCGATCTTGCCGAAACGCTCGCCGAATTTACCGGAGTTGATGTTGAGCAGGGTGTGGTGGCAGAGGTTTGTCACTGCCGATTCCATTGCACCTGTTCCGCTGGAAGCGAGCATGATCACTTCGTCGGTACCGAAGAGCTTGAAAAGCTCTTCTCTTGTCTCTTTGAAGATCGCCTCAAATTCCGGGGTACGGTGGTGAATTGTCGGCTCCGCCATTGCT
The DNA here is from genome assembly GCA_014859655.1 of Campylobacterales bacterium. Lineage (GTDB taxonomy): Bacteria > Campylobacterota > Campylobacteria > Campylobacterales > Sulfurimonadaceae. Next base: position 3,950 of record JACUTT010000019.1, on the reverse strand, counting down.
AGTCGGATGGATTCTGGTACGGGGGTAGGTCCGGGTGTAAAAAGTAGCATCACGTTCCTTTGTTGATAGTGTGTTTAAAACAGAAGTCCTAAAAACTCATTTTTTAAACATACGGGCGCAATTTTATCCAAAAGATAGTTAGAAGATAATAAATCTCTTTAAAGAGCTACCCTAAAAACCTTACACGCTCAGACCGAAGCCAAAAGCTTCTGCAAAAAAGCCTTCAGTGGTCACCGTGCCAGTAGATGCGCTCACACTGTTTGCAGATCTCGAAATGCGAAAAGCAGGCAATGACCTTTGGCCGAAGCCTGTGAAGGATGCTCTGCTTGTCTGTACTCTGCAGGGGCGTGTTGCCGACAATGCAGCGGCTGCAAGGGAGGCGGTATTTTTTCAGCGCAAAGGCTTTGATGAGCTCGTGCAGCAGCTCTTGCGTCTTGTGCGAGGTGATCACAAAACATTCTGCCTTTTTTCGCTCAAAAAGCCCCCTGTCGCGCGCCAGAATGGTGTGTCCCTCTTTAGGGCACCTCTAAAAACCCCATGAAACGAAGATATTTTGCCAGCTTCCCCAAATGGCAGTCCGCGATAAATGCCGGTACTTGATTTGTTCAGATGTTTGCATTCTTAAATTGTACACTTATAAACGATTAAAAATATCGGTCTGGACCAAAATTTAACTATACTTACATCAACAGACTTCCTGCACAGCGCCAGGCGTGAAGATTTATGCACGAAGTCCAACACACTATCAAGGATGATTATGACACTTTATGAAGCGGCTATTTTAGGCATAGTTGAAGGGGTTACCGAGTTTTTGCCCGTCTCTTCCACGGCGCATATCGCACTGACCTCGCAGATGATGGGGGTGGCGCAAGACGATTTTATGAACGCTTTTAACATCATCATACAGATCGCGCCTATCTTTTCGATCATGATCATTTACTATAGCACCCTTTTCCAGAGTCTTGAGATCTGGAAAAAACTCATCGTCGCCTTTATCCCCACCGGTATCATCGGTCTTCTTTTCCATAAACAGATCGAGGTGATGTTTTCAGCCAACAGCATCGTCTTATGGATGATCGCAACGGGTGTCTTCTTTTTGATCCTGGAGTTTATCTACACGCGAAGGGGGCATCATACCTTTGAGCTTGAAGAGGTGAGCTATAAGCAGGCGCTCTTCGTCGGATTTTTCCAGGCCCTCTCCTTGATCCCGGGAATATCACGTTCGGGAAGTACGATTTTGGGGGGAATGCTTCTGGGGATGAAACGTGAGGTGTCGATGAGTTTTTCATTTTTGCTAGCGATACCGACGATGACCGCGGCCTCAGGCTACACCCTGTTCAAAGAGTACAGCAGCCTTACCTTCGACGGAGCCTCTATGCTGCTGGTGGGGTTTATCGTCTCCTTTGTCGTCGGATGGCTGGCCGTCAAGAGTTTTTTGGCCATCGTCTCAAAGTACAACTTCACCCCCTTCGGCATCTATCTCATCGCTTCGGGGATCCTCTTCGGCATCTTCGGGGTAGAGCTTTAAGAATGGAATACTATTTGCTATAGTTCTTGCGGACAACTCATATCGAGCCCGCAAAGGATTTTAAGATGGCACTAAAAGCACTTCATCTCATTGACCGCTTGAGCGAATCACTTGAATCATTTTTATGTTCGTTAAGCAAAAAAATATTATAAACACGACCAGCCCCGTAAAGCTGTAAACACTTTACGGCTGACCCTTCTATCTCTCCCGCTTCTTTCGTGTCACCCCTCATTATTTCATTAGAAAACAGAAAATTTTCCTCTCGTAATTTCCAACCCCAACCTCTCGTCATTTGACCAAAGGGAATGCCTGTGGTGCCCAACTTGATTGGGAATCTTCCCTCGAAGATGCCGAGGAAAGAGAAAATTATTTATACTTGTCACCTCACCCCCTAATCAATCGACCCCTAATCTTTATTTTCCCGATTTCATCCTATTGTGCAGTTTGCATAACATTTGACAATTATTTGCTTCAGTTTTTCCACCCTCATGCCAAGGAGTTATATGGTCGGCTTCCATTTCGTTTAGTTCATACTGAGTTTTGTCACTTTTATTTTTTACACACACCGGATAAATTCCTTTTTGCCTTTCATATGATTCTCTTTTTTGTTTGTCGCTAAATGTTCGTATATTGAGATGTTTTTCCTTGCCTGTTAGCAAATATTCATATATTCCTTTTTTACTACCCACATCCTCATCTTGCATGAGTGTTGCTATTTTGGCTTCCAATGTCTTAGGGTCTAAGCTTTTATCATCTTTGAACTCATTGTATAAAATTCCCCACGCTATCCCCTTCATCTCTTTTCGATATATTGGAAATACCGCACCTACCCAATCTATAACACTTTTGAAATAGAGCCACAATTCATTGGCGTTAGGCTCATGTTGATGGGTTGCCATATAGTTTTCTATGGTAGTGCTATCTTTTTGCGCAATCCAGTCAATAGCCGTCTGTAGATAATCTTGACGATTTACTGTGCCGCTCATATATTGATTTGCTATGCTGTAGGCTACACAAGCGTTTTTGCTAAAACGCTTTCTGGCCATCGTTTCGCGCTATAACTTCACCCCATTCGGAATCTATCTGATCGCCTCGGGCATCCTCTTTGGCATCTTCGGGGTAGAGCTCTAGTCTGGGATAAAATTTGCTTTAAGCTTTGCGGACAAGATATATTGTGCCCGCAAAGGATCTAAAATGGCAGTAAAAGCAATTAACGCAATCAGCCGCTTAAGCGAATCTCTTGAAGCATTTTTCTATTCGTTTAGCAAAAAAATATTATAGATAAAGTACCCTGATACTGCAAAGTTCAGGGGGTTCATCTCCTTTTTGAACAGTCGCTTCACAGCAGCCACAGATCAGATATCCAAAAATGCTCTATTGACAGAACAGCTGCATTATCTATTTTCCCACTTAAATATATCAATGATAACTATGGTCTCATTGTCTATAATATAGGGCACCGTGTAGCCTTTGAAAACTAAATCTCTGACATTCATGTCATCATAATATATTGATTGCCTGTATTTAAAAGGCATATTTGCAAGAGCGGTTATTTTTTTGTCTAATTCTTTTTTGAAGTTTTTAGCATTTGCAGGGTTGTTAGTGGCGATATATTTTAAAATAGAGAAAAGCTTATTATTAAAAGATGGATTTTTTTCTATCCTCATTAAAGGTTATTTAGCCACTTATCAATTTCATCCATACCTTGAGCATAAGGCACTGTTTTCATATTTCCACTTCTATATTCTTCTACCGCGGCACTTACTCTTGTTCTTGCTTCATCGTTTGAGATTGATGGATATCCGTCATCTTCTATATCTTCAAGTATGTTTACTTGCGGCTTATTTTGATTTAAAAAAGATAGCAACTGATTATAAAAACTGTCATCTACATTTAATACTAAAGAGTGCATTTTAAATCCTTTAAATTTAATTTATCGTGAGATTATTATAACACACCGTTGCTAATGAAATTGAAAAACTTGTAGAACTGCCTAGTCATGTAAAATAATTTTATTCCTTTTAAAATTTCAAGTTATACGCCAATTCAACCCATAAATGCAACGCCGAGAAAAGAGAAAATTATTTATACTTGTCACCTCTAAATCTCTTACTGATGAAATTGAAAAGTCAGTTGTATTCGAACTATAACATCTCGCTAACTTTTATAATTTTCACCTTAAGCAAGTGCCATTCTAGCCTGTCCTTTTTTCTTTCTCCCTATCAACAGGATCACTCATGGATGCATGTGTGAGTCCTTATCACGGAAAAGGTGCTTCTGAACAGACACTACTTCGCAATATGCTTGGAGTATTCAAACGTGAGGATGCTTTTAAGTAGCCTGTCCCCAACAGTTGTCCCCAACAGTGATTGGGAAATGATGATTTATGGAACTACAAGGAGTTCATGTAAGCTATGGCATC
>JACUTT010000064.1 GCA_014859655.1 Campylobacterales bacterium | reverse complement strand
AAGGTAACTGGGGTTTTTGGAGGTGCCCTATATTTTTTCATACCGCAATGATAGCCAAAGTGCGGCAAATGATGAAAATCATTCTTTTTTATCGCTATAATTACGAATAAATTTTGAACATGGTACTTGCTCTATAGAAAAGAGACAATGCCGGCCAAAAACCCCACGCTTGGCGCGGAGCTCAAAACAGGCTGTTTGCCTGCGTTTTTTTAAATAATAGCAGTCGCTAGGGGTGGGATGAGAAAAGGAAGAAGATGTTGTTAAAAGGTTACCAGATCTGTATAGAGCGCTTATACCCGGATATATTTATATTTAATGCGATGCAGTGCCGCGAGGTTGCCCTGCAGTTTAACGCGCGGGCGATGAACGGACTCAACAAGCTCCTGGACGAAAACGAAGACGAGTGTATGGGTGCGGCCAAGCTCGCAGGCCTTCTTGCCTCCTACGACCCCGAGTCAAAAAACAGCAAAGAAGACAAGCTGGCGAGAATAAAGCAAGAACTCAATGCCTACTGGGAAACCTACACCCCCTCACTATAAAAATCCCTATCTTCTAAGCGTAGCGACAAGCCGTTTTGGCTCAAGAAAGAGTTCAAGCGCCTCGGCGCTGTTTTTGCAGACGATGTCGGCACTCATGAGTGTACCAACGCTACACCCCTCATCACCGAGTATCGCAATCCCGACAGCAGCCGAACGAAGCATCTGCGCGTCGTTGTTGCCATTTCCCATAGCCGCGCACTCTTCTGCTCCCAACGCCAGCACAAAGGCCGCCTTTTCTGCGGTATGGTCGTCTGTGCTGAGTATCTTGATCTGCGCATTGTACCCCTCAAGCTGTGCGGTGACGCTTCCAAAGGTGTCGGAGGTGATGACGTGGAGCGTGTAGCTTATCGCGAGGCGTTCAAAAAGTTCTTTGATCTGCGGGAGCACGACCCCGTCTTTTGCGATGGTGCCGTTGTAGTCGCAGACGATGTGGGAAAGCGAAAGGTTCTTGAAGTGGGGTATCTCTATCATTGGTATTAATCTCCGGGTGCTATAATACCAAATCCTGCTAAACAGGCACATTTAAAACGACTCTATTGCCTCAGCCTGCAAGGCGAAAGTGCGCAGGGGCTACAAGTAGCCTGCGCAAAGCCTGCCCTTGGGGTGCAAGTGCTTTTAACGAAGCAGGCTGAGGCAAGAGAGTCGCCCTTCGGGTAAAAGATAAGCCCTCATCTGCGGCGTTGCCTCTTTTCGGATTAGCCAGCTAGTCCTTCAAAGAGCCGCCTTGCAGCTAAGGGCTTCTCTTTTATAGTAAGTGTGCCTGTTTAGCGGGATTTGGTATAATGTCGTCGCTTCTTTGAAAAATTTATCTTAGGCATCAATATCAGTTTTTTAAAGAGGCAAAGTTTAGCCAAACTATAGCCAAAGCAAGGAAAAAGAATGGAAGAAGTAAGACTGACGGAGTATAGCCACGGTGCGGGATGCGGATGCAAGATCTCGCCGATGCTGCTTGACGAGATACTCCAAAGCGCACGCCCGATCATAGACTATCCCGCACTTCTCGTGGGCAACGAGCACAAAGACGATGCCGCGGCATTTGATCTTGGCAATGGAACCTCCGTGCTCTCGACAACGGATTTTTTTATGCCGATCGTGGACGATCCTTTTACCTTCGGGCGCATCGCCGCGACCAATGCGCTTAGCGACATCTACGCGATGGGCGGGCGTCCTTTGATGGCGATCTCCATCTTTGGCTGGCCGATAGAGAAGCTCAGTGCCGAGGTGGCACGCCAGGTCATAGACGGCGGCCGCGCGGTCTGTGAAGAGGCGGGAATCCCTCTGGCCGGCGGACACTCCATCGACTCTCCCGAACCCATCTTCGGACTTGCGGTGACGGGCATTGTCGAGAACAAAAACCTGATGAAAAACAGCACGGCCGAAACGGAGTGCGAAATCTTTTTGACCAAGCCTCTGGGCATCGGCATCCTCTCCACCGCGCAGAAACAAAAAAAGATCGAAGAGGGGCATATTGAACCGGCCATTGAGGCGATGACGACGCTGAACAAGGCGGGCGCGGAGTTTGCGCTGCTTGAGGGCGTTGTGTCGATGACGGATGTGACGGGCTTTGGACTGCTGGGGCATCTCAGCGAGATCTGCGAGGCCAGCGGCATTGGTGCTAGGGTCTGGTTTGACAAGGTGCCCCTGTTGCCAAATGTGGAAAAATACAGAGAACTCGGCTGTATTCCGGGCGGGGCGCGCAAAAACTTTATGAGCTACGGCCACAAGATCAGCCCTATGACGCAGCAACAGCGTGAGATACTCTGTGACGCGCAGACCTCGGGCGGATTGCTGGTCATCGTCAAAAAAAGCGCTATAGCAGAGTTTTTGGAGGTCGCAGAGAACTTTTCGCTTGCGCTTGAGGCCATCGGCGAGACGTCTGCTCAGGGCGAACATCTCATCGAGGCTGTATAGGTGAGTGAACTGCCTTTGAGCGATGATTTTAAGTCGATCGTACTAAACCGCACCCCGTTGATAGATGTCAGAGCGCCTGTTGAGTTTGCAAACGGGGCCTTCCCCAATGCCGTCAATCTCCCCCTTATCAATGACGAAGAGCGCCATCTAATCGGCATCTGCTACAAAGAAGAGGGAAACACGGAGGCGGTAAAGCTCGGCCACAAACTTGTCGGCGGCAGCGTAAGAGAAAAGCGCATAGGGGCATGGACGGATTTTATTGCTTCACATCCCGACGCGAAGCTTTACTGTTTTCGAGGGGGCCAGCGCTCCAAGATATCCCAGGAGTGGATCAGCGAGAGCGGCAGAGAGATCACACGCTTAAAAGGCGGCTACAAGGCATTTAGAAACTACCTTTTGGAGCAGATCGATGCCTCGCCAAAACGTTTTGCGCCCATCGTTCTGGGCGGACGTACCGGCTCGGGAAAGACGATACTGCTGAAAAAACTGCACAATGCCATCGATCTCGAGGGCCTCGCCAACCACAGAGGCTCCTCCTTCGGCCGCAAAGTCACCGCCCAGCCGACTCAGATCAATTTTGAAAATGCCCTGGCCTACGCACTGATAGAGAAGCTTGAGCAGGGGTGCCGGGAGCTTGTTTTCGAGGATGAGGGCAAAAATGTAGGGACCATCTACATTCCCAAGTCACTGGCCGCTTATCTCGACCAGGCTCCGCGCATCATCCTCGAGACACCCACGCAGCAGAGGGTAGAGACGACCCTTGATGAGTATGTGACCCAGGCTCAGATAATGTACACAGAGGCGGGCTATGAAGCGCCGCTAAAGGCATGGAGCGAGGATATCCGCCTTGCTATGGAGCGCATCAAAAAAAGAATGGGCAGCGAACGCTACACGAGGGTCTGCGCACTGTTTGAAGAGGCCGTGGACGAGCAGAACGCAAAGGGCTCGCTTGAGCGTTATAAGGCGTGGGTGCAGTATCTTTTAGAAGAGTATTATGACCCGATGTATGACTACCAGATAGAAAAACGCGCCGAACAGATACTCTTTAGAGGCTCCGAAGAGGAGATCCTGCACTATTTTTCAAAAGCGTAGCTTATAGCAGATTAGCGGGATTTGGTATAATTTCAAAAAAGAGGAGAGCCCCCATGGTAAAGGTCGCCGCAATTCAGATGCAGATGGGTCATGACAAAGAGGCCAACCGCGCAAAAGCCGAAAGTATGGTGTACGAGGCGGCGTCTGAGGGCGCGCAGATCATTCTTATCCCCGAGCTTTTCGAGGGACTCTACTTCTGTAAGGATATGGACGAAGCCTACTTCTCCTGGGCGCAGCCGCGCGAAGAGCATCCCTTACTCGAGCGTTTCGGTCGACTCTCGAAAGAGCTCGGCGTGGTGCTTCTGGTGAGCTACTTTGAAAAGAGCGAGGAGAAATTTTACAACTCCCTCGTCGTCATCGACAGCGACGGTACAATTTTGGAGAACTACCGCAAGACGCATATTCCTGACGGTCCGGGATATGAGGAGAAGTTCTATTTTGCTCCCGGCGATACGGGCTTCAAGGTCTGGAAGACCGCTTATGGTACCATCGGTTCGGGTATCTGCTGGGATCAGTGGTTTCCCGAAACGGCGCGCTCTTTGGCGCTGATGGGGGCGGAGCTTATCTTCTACCCCACGGCGATAGGAAGCGAGCCGGAGATCGGCGTAGATTCCAAAGAGCACTGGCAGCGCGTCCAGATGGGACATGCCGCGGCCAATACGACACCCGTTATAGCCGCCAACCGCATCGGAGAAGAAGAGGGGAAAAGCTGCTCGCTTACCTTCTACGGCTCTTCGTTTATGACCGACTGCACGGGTGCAAAGATCTCAGAAGCCTCGCGGGACAAAGAGGAGATCATCTACGCAAGCTACGATCTTGAAAAAAACCGCCAGATGAAAGCCTACTGGGGGCTTTTCAAAGACCGAAGACCGGAGTGCTACACGGCGTTGACGCAGGATAAACTCTAAGTGGTACTCTATTTGCTTTTCTTTAGAAAATAATAGAGAGTATCGCACGGCAGCGATGCATTTTATGTTCTAAGGAGATGGTGTGAAAATTATCTTGCAAAATAGTATGATCATCGTGCGCACGGGCTTTGAGACGCTGAAATCCGCCTGGATGGAGGAGTTTTTGAAGTGCCATGCGCAGGATATGCTTTTTTTGCCAAAATCGGTTCTGGTCTTTTACAACACGGCGCTTCATGAGACAAAAGAGGCCTTTATCCACGCGCTCTGCCTGCACTACACCAAAGATCTCGAGACCGACAACGACTTCTACTTCCGCTCAGTGATGCGCTACATCAAGTACCCCGTCAAGATCGAGTTGCAAGAACAGGAAGAGCCGCAGGTGATCGAGGTCCGTCTTCAGGCGCGAAGTGCTCAGGAGGTCCAGATCAAACTCGACCGCCCCAACCGCTGGGTTGTGAGCTATCTGAAGTCACAGCTTGAGCTCTACATCGTCCAAGAGGGCGTGATGAACATCTTTTTGGAGCTTCCCGACAACAAGGCTAAGGCCCGCCTGGAGAGAGCCCTGAACAAACGCCACATCCTTCACTACCAGATCCACTACACCTATGATGCCTATTTTATGCAGAACCTTTACGCCGAGTATGGGCAGTTTAAATTTGAAGAGCATACAGACGAAGAGATCGATGATATGTTACACTACTATACCGTGTTGGAGTGCCCGGTCGGTTCAAGCCAGGACGCACTTCGCCGAAGCTATAAAAAACTTGTCAAAGTCTATCATCCGGATCGTGTGCATTGCGAAAACTCTGCCACAGTCGACCGCTATACGCAGAAATTCCAGCTGCTTCAGGAAGCTTATCAGGCGCTGCGTATAGTCTCTTAAATAAGGAGCCCCCTATGCATTACCTGCTAATACTATTTTTGCCCCTGCTGCTTGCCGCAGCAAGTCCCTATCCCCAGCCCAAAAGCTTTTCGCACGCGACCAAGATATTCAAACAGATCGATTTTGACTATGCGCGCACGGCCTTCACAGACGAGGTCTACTCCTATGACCCGACCACCTGTATGGACAGGATAACCGTGCAGAGCAGCTGTTTTAAGAAGGAGAGCGAGGTGGAGTTTATCCGTATCGTGCCCGAAGAGATGATGGGAAAAACACGGCCCTGCTGGAGCGAGAAGATCTGCACCAACCTTAGCGGCAAGCCCTACAGCGGGCCCGCCTGCTGCCGCAAGAGTGATGAGCGCTATCGGGCTTACGACAGAGACATCTTCAATATCATCCCCGTCACAAAGGAGCTTGCGAAGGAAATAGAGGGCTACCGTTATGGCGAGCTAAAAGAAGGGGGCCGAAAGCTCTGTTCCCTTGTGCTCTCAGACGAGAAGAAGAGAGTCGAACCGCCTCTTTTTATGAAGGGAAACATAGCGCGGATCTACCTCTACATGAACGATCAGTACGCCCTGAACCTTTCCTATGAGGAGCAGCTGCTCTATCTCACATGGCATGTGCTTGATCCGGTGGACGCAAAAGAGTGTGCGGTGCACGAGCAGGTCAGAAAGCTTCAGGGACGCACAAACCCCTGGATGAGATCCTCTTGCGAGACATTTAAAAGCAGGGCTTCGAAGTCGTCGCAGCAGTAGAGCCGGATCGTGTTGTCTTGCAAGCTCAGCAGCTCTTTTGAGAAACCGCGTTTGGCAAAAAGAACAAAATAGTTAGGTTTGAAACCGACTTTTTCGCACTTTTCGCCAAGGCGGTTGAGCTCTTTTTTGTTCATCTTGTGGTTTTTCCACTTGCATTCGCCGACGATCAGCTCCCCTTTTTGCGTTGTCGCCATCAGGTCGATCTCGATGTGCCTGTCCCAGTAGCTTCCGCTGTCGATGAGGCCCAGCGAGGAGAACTTCATCTTCATCATTGCGTTGCCCAGCTCCTCGAAGGTAAAGCCGACAAAACTTTGATGGTGGATGCGGAAGCATTCAAAAACCTTCTCATAATCTCCTGTTTCAATGGAGGCCCGAAGCGGAGAGATGAAGTAGAACCAGAAACGCAAAAAAGGGGAGGTGAAGCGCATCTTGTGCGAGATGCGGTTTCGCGAAACCTCGCGTTTGAGCTTCTGGCCGCTTTTAAGCGGCGGCTCCTCGCGGGAGTATTCCGCCTCCAAAACACCCGAGTTCTGCAAGTGTTTCAGGCTCAGCCCGCCATAGAGGTTGCTAAGCCTGCTCTTGTTGAAGGCGGAAAAGATACGTCTGTCTCCGCGTGCGAGCGAGGTGAGGAGCCTGGCGTATTGCGGTTCTTCGGTGGTGAGGAGTGTTATCTGATTGTGCAGGACGCCGAAGTTGTCGAGTATCTCTTTTTCTATCAGCTCTTCAAGCGGCATGTCGATGTCGATCTGCCATCCAAGCCCGCCGAAAACAGAAAAATATTCGATAAACTTCTCCATGTCGTGGATCATATGGCGGAAGTAAAAGGAGCGGAACTGCTGTCTGATCATAAAACTGTGTTGCTCATAATGCCGTAAAGCCCCGCCTTCATCTCTTCGTCTACTTCTTCTATATCGAGAGTCCAGAAGATGACCTTTTTTCTCTGCATAAGCCCCGTTGTCATAACAAGCGGGCGCAGCGCGATGTCGATGTCAAAATAGTCGGTGTAGCTATAGAACGTCTCGAAGTCGCTGTGTTGAAGCGTTTCCGCCGTGTCGACGAGCTTGTGTAGCCTTATCTCGGGGTTGAGTCTGTGCATATGCTCCAAGACGCAATCCTCGAAGCAGGAGACCTCCACCCAGTCACCTTTGTCGCGAATGCGCCTCTCTATCTCTTCACAGAGCCTTTTGTAGGTCGAGGGGGTGTACTTGATCTCAAGGATCAGGATCGCCCTGGCCTTGCAAAGGTTTAGAAGCTCGTCCAGTGAGGGGATGTGCTCATTTTTGTATGCAGAATCAAACCAGCTTCCCACATCGAGGCTCTGAAGCTCGGCCAAGGTGAACTCACGGGGTTTTTTATCCACTCCCGTGATGCGTTTTAGTGTATCGTCGTGGAAGAGGACGGGAACATTGTCACGGCTGAGCTGCAGGTCCGTTTCGATCCCGTCGGCACCCGCGTCCAGCGCTTTTTCAAAGGCGAGGAGTGTGTTTTCAGGATAGTTCCCGCTGAAACCGCGGTGTGCAATTATTTTCAATGCCTTAGCGCCTCTGTTTTAGTTACAATGATTATACCAATTTTTATTTAGGGGCGGTATATGCAGAGCGATTATGATGCGGTTATTCTCGGCGCGGGTATTAACGGGACAGCCCTTGCCAGGGCCTTGGCCGAGCAGGGAAAACGTGTTGCGGTGATAGAGAAAAGCCAAATCGGCGCCGGCGCCTCTTCGCACTCCTCGCGCCTTATCCACGGGGGCTTGCGCTACCTTGAGAACTTTGAGTTTTCGCTTGTCAAAGAGGCCTTGAACGATCAGCACTACCTTCTGCAAAACTATCCCAAGCTGGTAAAACTGCGCAACTTCTACCTTCCTGTTTACGAAAACTCCCCGCGTCCGGCCTGGATGCTGCGCGCGGGGCTCTGGCTCTACGGTTTCTTTTCCCGGCATGGACAGAAGGCGAGGAGGGTTGAAAATGCAGAGTTTCTCGCACGTTTTGGCGAACTCAGAGCCGAGGGACTCAAGGCGGTCTTCTGCTACGCGGACGCGAAAACCGACGACTACGCGCTCACCTGCGCTATAGCGGCAGAAGCGAAGACTCTGGGCGCAGAGATACTCGAAGATGAGGAGATACAAAGCCTTACGATAGAGGCCGAAAAGATCACCATTTGCCTCGCCGAAAGAGTGCTCACCACGTCCCTGCTCATCAATGCGACCGGTGCCTGGGTGGATGAGGTTAATACACGTTTCTCTCTGCCCTCTTCGTACCGGGTAGAGAAGCTCAGCGGCATCCATCTCGTCATCGACCGCGTCCTTCTCCCCGACCCGATCTTTTTGCAGACGGCGAGTAAGCGCATCTTCTTTATTATTCCCGAAAAAGAGACGACGCTGATCGGAACAACCGAACGCAGTGAGAGCGCAGATGTAGACGACATAAAAGTCAATGAGGAGGACATAGCGTACCTGCTCAAAGAGAGCAACAACTACCTCAAAAATGCCCTGAAACGAAGTGACATCAAAGAGGTCTTCATCGGCACCCGCCCCCTGATAAAAAGTGCCAAAGACCCCTCAAAGATGTCCCGCGAATACAAACTCGACCTCCACCGCTTGGGAAAAAACCGCCTACTGCACATCTACGGAGGAAAACTGACAACCTTCCCCTCCCTGGCAAAAAAAGCGGCCGAGATGTTGAAGAGCTAGCGGATCAAGTGCTTATTGATTGAATTTGGGTTTCAACTCACTATAATCTGACTAACATAAAGCTAAACAGTTCACTGTATCAAAGCCAAGTTGCTGATGGAAAGAGAATGACAGAGGGTTTAATTAAACGTAAAATATAAAGTTTAACTTAATTTAAGTCGCATTTTGCGATAATATACTTAACAGAGAGGTCTCACTGATTTATCAGTCGAGGATATGGGCCTGGTACCCACTGCCCTCTGGCTTACGCATACTTGAAATAAAGTGTGTTGCTATCTGTTGCTTTCAAAACTTTCTTTACTTTTCCTAGTTCACTTGCATTATAAATCGTTTTAAACTTATATTGATCGTCATCTTCTTGAAAAGCCTGAAACATCATCATATGAAAAAGCCCTTCATTCGTTTTAAATGGCTTATAAAAATTCAATATAGCTGTGCCCTCGTATGTGTCTCGAACAACTATCAGTGGATCTAAAAGTGTTG